>DNPN01000067.1:15906-42313 GCA_003501385.1 Rhizobium sp.
AGCGCCATGGCAATCATCACGCGCTGGCGCATGCCACCAGAAAACTGATGGGGAAACTCGTCAAACCGGCCCTTGGCATTGGGAATTCGCACTTTTTCCAACAGGCGAATAACCTCTGCTTTCGCGTCCGCCTTGGAAATATTCTGATGGCACAGGATGGCCTCGGCAATCTGCTTTCCAATCGGAAAAATCGGATTGAGACTGGTCATCGGCTCCTGAAAGATCATCGACACGTCTTTGCCGCGCACCTGACGCATCTGCTCAGGCTCCAGCGTCAGCAATTCGCGGCCATTCAGCTTGATGCTGCCTTCAATGCGGCTGAAATTTTTCTGCAACAATTGCATGATCGACAGCGATGTCACGCTCTTGCCAGAGCCGGACTCGCCCACAATCGCCACCGTTTCGCGTGGTGCAACGTCAAAACTCATGTCGCGCACAACCGATTTCCAACCATCGCCCACCCGGAACGATGTGGTCAGATTACGAACGGAAAGGACGGGCCCCGCACCCTGCATTTTGTCTTCAGCCATTGGCTGCTATTCCCCTTGATTGCAATGCTCCGGTGACCCGGAGCATATTATTTATTGTGCCGATATACCAATCAGGCCGCAAGGCCCGTTTCGGCAAGCGTTACCCAATAGCTGATGCCGTAGGGAATGACTTCATCGTTAAAATCATAGGCCGGGTGATGTAGGCCTGCAGTATCGCCCACACCGAGGAAGATGAAGGCACCCGGACGACTTTCCAGCATGTAGGAAAAATCCTCAGCGCCCATTTTCGGTGCAGCATTGGTTTCCACCCGGTTTTCGCCGGAAATCTTGCTGGCAACCGCAATGGCAAAATCGGTCTCATTGTCGTGGTTAAAAGTTACCGGATAACCGCGATGATAGGAGACTTCCGCCACCGCGCCATGGGCGGATGCGGTGGCCGTTGCCACTTCGCTCAAACGCTTTTCAGCAAAATCACGAATCTCTGGCAACAGGGTGCGCACCGTGCCGGTCAACGTCACATCCATGGGAATGACATTATAGGCATCACCGCCGTGGGTTGTTGTCACCGAAATCACCAGCGATTCCAGTGGGTCCATGCCACGCGAGACGATGGATTGCAAAGCCAGAATAATATGGGCCGACACCACAACCGGATCGACAGAGTGATGCGGAGCCGCCGCGTGGCTGCCCTTGCCTTTGACGACGATCTCGAACGTATCGGATGCCGCCATGGTGGAACCCTTGCGGGTGGAAAAATTGCCCAAAGGCACACCGGGGGCATTGTGCATGCCATAGACTTGCGAAATGCCGAATTTGTCCATCATGCCATCTTGCACCATGGCAAGGCCTCCACCGCCACCTTCTTCCGCAGGCTGGAAGATCACGGCAACAGAGCCTGCAAAATTGCGGGTCTCGGCCAGATATTTGGCAGCACCCAGCAACATGGCAGTGTGGCCATCGTGGCCACAGGCATGCATCTTGCCCGGCACTTTGGAGGCCCACTCGGCTCCGGTAATCTCGTTGATGGGCAAGGCATCCATATCGGCGCGCATGCCAATGGTTTTGCCTTCACCGCGATTGCCCTTGATGATGCCGACAACGCCCGTGCGACCAATGCCGGCTTCCACTGTATCGCAGCCGAATTCCTTGAGCTTGCCCTCCACAAAAGCGGCGGTCTGATGCACATCAAACAGCAATTCCGGGTTCTGGTGCAAATGCCGACGCCAGCCCGTCACTTCTTCCAGCAATTCACTGGCGCGGTTCAAAATAGGCATGAATAACCTCTGCTAATGCTGTTCCTATTGGATTTCGGTGGCATACTGTTCACTTGGCGAAGCGTTTTGCAAGACAGAAAATCGCCAAATGAACAAAAAATAGCCTAAATATACATAGGTCCAAAATTTAAGCACGCCCTATGCAGGCAGACCCAGCCCATCAGACACGCACTGGCATGTTGCGGCCACGTGTTTTAACTGACTAGAATTCCGATGGAATTACTGCGTGCGCTCAAACGAACCACGTCACAATAAGAGGCATCGAATACCATCATGCAATATTCAAGAACCACGCTGGCTGCATCCGTTGCCGCTCTTCTTCTGACAGGCAGCCCCGCGCTGGCGGCACGCGGCACCGATGGCGATGTGAAAATCCTGTTTTGGCAGGCCGTTTCCAATCTCAACCCTTACCTATCAGGTGGCAGCAAAGAGAGCTATGCGGCATCCATGGTGATTGAGCCGCTGGCGGGCTTTGATGAAAACGGAAATATTGTGCCGCGCCTCGTCACAGAGATTCCAACTGTCGAGAATGGTGGAATCTCCAAGGATCTAAGATCAATCACATGGAAGCTGGACCCGAAGATCACATGGTCGGATGGCAGCAAATTCACCGCAGAGGACGTGATCTTCACCTGGCAATATTGCATGGCACCGGGCGGCGGCTGCGCCCAGCGCGCCAAGTTTGATGGCATATCCTCCATCACGGCACCCGATCCGCAGACTGTGAAAATCACTTTCGATACGCCCCGGCCTTATCCTTATACTGCCTTTGTGGGTGCGCTGGCCCCCGTTTTGCAAAAGGCACAGTTCAAAGATTGCCTCGGCGCCTTGGCGGCCCAATGCACAGCCGCCAATTTTGGCCCGATTGGCACCGGACCCTTTGTGGTCACGGATTTCAAAGCCAATGACGTGATCAATTTCAAGGCCAATCCCCACTATCGCGATCCAGCCAAGCCCGCCTTTGCCACCGCCACCCTCAAGGGCGGTGGCGATGCCATTTCTGCCGCCCGCGCCGTGCTGGAAACCAGTGAATATGACTTTGCCTGGAACACGGTGATCGAGCCGGAAGTGGTTGAGGCCATGACAAAGAAGGGCAAAGGCACATTGACATCCGCCTTCAGCTCCACCGTTGAGCGCATTCTGTTGAACCCTTACGCAGTCAATGCATCGCTGGGCGACAAGCGCTCAACCAAGGAGGCAGGCCCTCATCCCGCCCTGTCCGATCCGCAGGTACGGCGCGCGCTGGCATTGGCCATTGACCGCGATGCCATCGTCGAGGTGGGCTATGGAAAGACTGGCACGCCCACCTGCAACATCATTCCTGCACCGGAGATTTACGCCTCCACCGCCAAGGAATGGTGCAACAAGCCGGATATTGCAGCTGCAAACGCCCTGCTCGACAAGGCAGGCTGGGTTAAGGGACCTGACGGCATTCGCGTCAAAAACGGCGTGAAACTCTCGCTCTTGTTCCAGACCACCACCAATTCGGTGCGCCAGACCACGCAAACGTTGATCAAGGACATGTGGTCACAGATTGGTGTCGAGACCGAGCTGCGCAATGTCAGCGCATCCGTGTTTTTCGGTGGCGATGTGGCCAGCCCCGACACCTATCAGAAATTCTATGCCGATGTGGAAATGTTCGCCAGCGGCTTTGAAAGCACCGATCCTGAAAAATTCATGACCGACTTTAAATGCGACAAGATTCCAACGCCGCAAACCGGCTGGCAGGGACAGAACAGCGCGCGCTATTGCAGCCCGGAATATGACGCACTGGTGGATAAACTGCGCACCACCGCAGGGCTTGAGAACCGCGCAGCCATCATCCGCACGCTGAACGACATGATTGTCAATGATGGTCTGGTGATCCCGTTGGTCAATCGTGGTGAGCCTTCCGCAATATCCAACACACTCAAGGATGCAAAATTAAATCCTTGGGATTCTCAATTGTGGAATGTTGCAGACTGGAGCCGGGCAAAGTAGTATCCGCAATCAGCCTAAAACACGCCGCAGCCACAATGAACTGGGCTGCGGTGGCTGAACGAGATGGAAGACCCGGATAACGTTTAATATTGCAATGCATATCCAATGTATTGCATGCCCTCAGAACTGCAAACGCAGTTTAAAACACCCAAGCCCGACGTACCTCGGAAGCATTCGTGCATGACATCGACACAAAGAATTTTTCCACTTGAACAAAAAATGACCTTGTGCTTTGTTAGCGTAAATTTTGGGCAAACCAGCGAATATTGAGAATTAAAATCCTCATGGAGCGTTCGAGGGAGCAAAAATGAACGTCATGACACGATGACGGAGATTGCTAGCCACAAAACAAAACACCACAGCACTGGTAAAGCGCAAAGCTGCCAGAACAATGCTGTTTGACATATAAGGAAGGGGATAAAAATCCATGAAAAATATCCGTCTCATTCTGGCGGCATCCGCAGCAACGCTTGTGTTCGCGAGCGCGCCCGCCATGGCCCAGCGCGGCAGCGATGGCAATTTGAAGATGCTGTTCTGGCAGGCCGTGTCGACGCTCAACCCCTATCTGTCCGGTGGCACCAAGGAAGTTTACGCCGCATCGATCGTTCTGGAGCCTCTGGCTGGCTTTGACGAGAAGGGCAATATTATTCCGAAGCTCGTAGACACCATTCCAACCGTTGAAAACGGCGGTGTCTCGGCCGATCTCACCACCATCACCTGGAAGCTTTCCAAGGGTGCCAAGTGGTCGGATGGCACGCCAGTTACGCCTGACGATGTGATCTTTACCTGGCAATATTGCAAGGCACCTGGCGGAGGTTGCGCGCAGGCTTCCAAATTCGAGGGCGTGAAAAACGTCGAAGCTGTGGATGCACAAACCATCAAGGTCACGTTTGACGCACCAAAGCCTTATCCCTACACAGCCTTTGTTGGTTCGCAGTCGCCAATCATTCAGAAAGCCCAGTTCAAGGATTGCCTTGGCCCGAAGGCACCTGAGTGCACGGCCGCCAACTTCGGCCCGATCGGCACTGGCCCGTTCAAGGTCAAGGAATTCAAACCAAATGACGTTGTCAACTTCGTTGCCAATGAAAACTACCGCGATGCTGCCAAACCAGCCTTTGCATCTGTAACCCTCAAGGGTGGCGGCGATGCGCTTTCGGCTGCCCGTGCCGTTCTGGAAACCGGCGAATATGACTATGCATGGAACATGCAGGTCGAGCCGGAAGTGCTGTCCACCATGGAAGCCGCAGGCAGAGGCAAGATCATCACCGCATTCGGCAGTCAGGTTGAGCGTATTGACCTCAACCATTACGCCGTTGACCCATCGCTGGGCGACAAGCGCTCCACCAAGGAAGCTGGTCCGCATCCTGCCCTGTCTGATCCAGCCGTGCGCAAGGCGCTTTCCATGGCCATCGACCGCGACGTGATCGTCGAGGCCGGTTACGGTCTGGCTGGCAAGCCAACCTGCAACATCATTCCCGGCCCAGACGCCTATGTCTCGACCAAGAATGACAGCTGGTGCCTGAAGCAGGATATTGCCGGTGCCAACAAGCTGCTCGACGATGCAGGCTGGAAGAAGGGCTCTGACGGCATTCGCGCCAAGAACGGCGTCAAGCTGAACTTCCTCTATCAGACCTCCACAAACTCCGTTCGTCAGGGCACACAGGCTTTGGTGAAGGACATGTGGCAGCAGATCGGTGTCAATGTTGAGCTGCGCAACGTTGCCGCGTCAGTGTTCTTCGGCGGCGATCCATCCAGCCCGGACACGTTCCAGAAGTTCTATGCTGATGTACAGATGTACACCAACAACTTCGACGGTACCGACCCGGAAGCCTATCTGGCTGGCTGGCGTTGCGACAAGATCCCAACACCGCAGAACGGCTGGCAAGGTGAAAACATGCCGCGCTTCTGCAGTGCAGACTATGACAAGCTCTCAACCAAGCTGGCTGCAACCTCGAAGCTTGAAGACCGCATTGCGCTCGTCAAGCAGATGAACGACATTCTGACCGACGAAGGCGTTCAGATCCCGCTCGTCTACCGTGGTCAGCCTTCGGCTTTCGCAAACACCCTTCAGGGCATCAAGATGACCGGCTGGGACAGCGAGCTTTGGAACGTGGCTGACTGGTCGCGCAAGAAATAATGTTGAGAGCTGGCGCTGCACCTGCAGCGCCAGCCTTTTTCTTGCATAATCGCTTCACAGTTCTTGGTCCGGTATGTTTCTTGCTTCATCCGTGAGATAGACCGAAAACCACTTCACACTTTCGGTCCGATCGTTTTTGCTAGACGCATCGGATGAACCGAAAACCGCTTCACACTTTTCGGTCCGATACGTTTTTGCTTGTGCTTGGGACGCGACCGGAGACGGGAAAAAAATGTTTACCTACACAATTCGGCGATTGATGTTTGCAATCCCGACCTTGCTGGTTATCAGCTTTATTATCTTCGCCCTTTTGGCGATGGCACCGAACAATCCGCTTGGCGAACTTCCCCTGACGATTCCGCCGGAAGTGCGTGAGCAGATGAAGGCAGCGCTTGGGCTTGATCAGCCGATGTATATTCAGTTCATCAAATGGCTGAACCAGTTCTTCATCAACGAGCCTTTGAACATTCTGCAGCAGATGACCGGCTGGACCATTGGCGATGGCAACCGCCTGCGCGTGCTGTCCTGGACCACCCGCAGCCCGGTGGTGGACCTGATCATGCAGCGCATGCCGCAGACCCTGTGGGTGGTTGGCCTGTCCTATCTGTTTGGGGTGATGCTGGCCATTCCGCTGGGTGTGATCTCGGCCTACAAGCAATATTCGATCTTCGATCAGGTTGGCACGTTTGTGTCTATGGTCGGTTATTCGGTGCCGACCTTCTTCACCGGCGTGTTGCTGATTGTGATTTTCAGCTCCACCCTGCACTGGCTGCCATCGGTCTACGACACCAATCTGAAAGTCACGGACTGGAACACGTTCATTTTGCAAATCAAGCAGATGTGCCTGCCGGTGCTGGTGTTGACGCTTTATAATACCTCGCAAATCAGCCGTTTTGTGCGCGCCTCCATGCTGGATAACCTGCATCAGGATTATGTGCGCACCGCCCGCGCCAAGGGCGTGAAGGAAAAGACCGTGCTTTTGGTGCATGTGTTGCGCAACAGCATGATCCCCGTTGTCACCGTGATTGCCTTGGGTGTTCCCACCATTTTCTCCGGTGCAATCATCACCGAGCAGATTTTCCGCGTGAACGGCCTTGGCCAACTGCTGATCACCGCCATCCAGAGCGGCGACCTGCCACTGGTGCAGACGCTCACCTTTATCTTTGCCGTGTTGATCGTGCTGTTCAACCTTATTGCCGACGTGCTGTACGGCATTCTCGATCCGAGGATCCGCTATGACTGATGCCACCACCATTCTTGAGCCCGCACCACCGGCCCGCTCGCAATCGTTCGCGGGCCAGCTGTGGGGGCAGTTTCGCAAACACACTGGCGGGCTGATCGGGTTGATTGTTTTCGTTGTGATTGTTGCGGGCGTCTATCTTGGCCCGCTGATCCACACGGTGGATCCCAACAAGCTCAACATTCGTGACAAGAATCAGGGGCCGTCCTGGGTGCATCCGTTTGGCACCGACAATCTGGGCCATGACCTGTTTGCGCAGGTGCTGGCAGGCGGGCAGATTTCGCTGGCTGTGGGCATTACCGCCATGTTGATTGCGCTGTTCGTCGGCACGGTCATTGGTATGTTGGCTGGCTATTTCAAGGCGATTGATGGGATTTTAATGCGCATCACCGACCTGTTTCTAGCCCTGCCCATCCTGCCGCTGCTGCTGGTCATCACCATGCTGTTTCGCGACACCCTGCGCTCGGCCTTTGGTCCCAATACCGGCATTTTCCTGCTGATTGTTGTGGTCATTGGCATCACCAGCTGGATGCACACGGCCCGCATTGTGCGCGGCGATGTGCTGACCATCAAGAGTCAGGAATTCGTACTGGCGGCAAAATCTAGCGGCATGCGCGAATACCGCATTCTGCTCAAACATATTCTGCCCAACGTGCTTAGTTCGGTGATGGTGTCGGCAACGCTGGGCATTGCGTCTGCGATTATCACCGAATCTGCGCTTAGCTTCCTCGGCCTCGGTTTTCCATCCGACTTCCCCACCTGGGGCCGTCTGCTGTTTGATGGCGTCAACTTCCTGCAAATCACCCCTGCCCGCGCTATCTGGCCGGGTCTGGCGATTTCGCTCACCGTGCTGTCCGTCAATTATATTGGCGATGGCATCCGCGATGCGCTCGATCCACGCTCGCTGAAGCGCTAACATCAAGCGCCCTCCGGGGCGCTTTTTTTATGATTCCAATAGACGCGGAGTAGCATCGTGGAGCCCGGCCCCTTGAACCTGTTGACCGATATTGACGGTCTGTCTGTTGGCCATGCCACCGATCTTGCCCTTGGCTCTGGCGTCACGGTGGTGGTGTTTGACAAGCCCGCTGTTGCCTCCGGCTCAGTGCTTGGCGGCGCGCCCGGTGGGCGTGAAACGGCCCTGCTCGACCCCGCGATGACAGTGACAGAGGTGGATGCACTGGTGCTGTCCGGCGGCTCCGCATTTGGGCTGGATGCGGCGGGTGGCGTGCAGGCTGGCTTGCGGGCACAAGGGCGCGGCTTTCCGGTGGGCAACACCTTTGTGCCCATCGTGCCGCAAGCGATTTTGATGGACCTGCTGAACGGCGGCAACAAGGATTGGGGTCTGCATTCTCCCTATCGCGATATTGGCTATGCCGCCTTTACCGCCGCGCAAAAGGGAGCCTTTGATCTCGGCACCATTGGGGCCGGAACAGGCGCGACCACAGCAACGGTGAAAGGCGGGCTTGGTTCTGCCAGCGCCATGACCTCCACCGGGCACACGGTAGCAGCACTTGTTGCCGTCAACGCCATGGGATCGGCAACGATTGGCGACACAGAGCATTTTTGGGCAGCCCCTTTTGAGCAAAACAAGGAATTCGGCGGTTTGGGCCTACCAGCCCAATTCACCGATCATGATATAGCCTTGCGGGCAAAAGGACTGGACCATCCCACCGCCACCACCATCGGGATCATTGTGACCGATGCCATTCTGACCAAAGCACAAGCCCATCGCCTCTCCATCATGGCGCAGGATGGCTTGGCCCGTGCCGTTTTACCCGCCCATCTGCCCGCCGACGGCGACACGATCTTTGCCGCCGCCACGGGCGCAAAACCGCTGGCCACCCCATCGGACTTCATGGAGCTTTGCCACCTCGCCACTCTGACCATGGCCCGTGCCATCGCGCGCGGCGTCTATGAGGCCACAGCCCTGCCCCACAACCATGCGCAATTGGCATGGCGCGATCTGCACCTTTGACATAGAACGGTCATGACCAACAGCGATGACATGATGATAGGATAGGTCGAAGAATCACTTTTGGCAGACAACGGAGACGACAGCCATGGACATGCGCGCACGCAACAAGCACCAACGACTGGTTCTGACCAATGCTCGCCTTGTCCTTGCCGATAAAATCATCTCCGGCACACTTGAGATCGAAGACGGGCGCATCATCGCAATTTCCCCCCTCACCCATGCCAGCGATGCCATTGACCTGCGCGGGGATTTTCTCCTGCCCGGTCTGGTGGATATTCACACCGACCATTTTGAAAAGCATGTCTATCCGCGCACATCCGTGCGCTGGGATTTTACCCGCGCCGCCCTTGCCCATGACGCCCAGATTATTGGCGCTGGCATTACCACCGTGTTTGACAGCCTCTGCGTTGGCGCTGCCCACGACGACAGTGAACGCGCCGAAATTCTGGCTCCGATGATTGAAGCGCTGGAAAAATGTCAGGCAGCAGGCATGTTCCGCGCCGAACACCTGATCCATTTGCGCTGCGAAGTGATTGATCCGCTGACGCCTGCGCTGATGGAAGCCAATATCACCCACGATCTGGTCCGGGTGATATCGGTGATGGAGCATTTGCCGGGCATTCGCCAGACCCGCAATCTGGATGATTATATCGGCAAACTGCAAAAGGCCTGGGGGCAGAGCGAAGCCTCAGTGCGCGCCCATCTGGATGATTTGATTGGGCGCAAAAGCGCCATTGGCCGCGATGTGCGCCCACAGGTGGTCGAGATTGCCAAGCGCCATAACAAGCCGATGTTGAGCCACGACGATACCGACATTGAACATGTTGATCTGGCCGCCGATGAAGGTGTGACCATCTCGGAATTTCCTTGCACGCTGGAAGCAGCCCGCGAAGCCCAAAAGCGCGGCATGCAAATCGTGGCCGGTGCGCCGAATATCGTGCGTGGTGGTTCGCAATCCGGCAATATTGCCGCGCGTGATCTGCTGTTGGAAGGGCTGTGCGACATCCTCGCCTCAGACTATGTGCCGCGCGCCCTGATTGACGCACCGTTCATGATCGCCGCCGACGCCGATCTCAAACACGATCTGCCCGCCGCTGTGCGGATGGTGAGCAAAACACCCGCCGAAGCCGCAGGGCTGATGGATCGCGGCGAAATTGCGCTTGGCAAACGGGCCGATCTTTTGCACGTCAGCAGCCACGACGGCCACCCCTTCATCAAGCAAATCTGGCGCGAAGGGCGGCGGGTGGCTTGAGGATGGATACAATCTCGATACGACTTGCTGCCCATGAGGATAGCGCGGCAATCGCCAATGTCTTCACCCTATCAAGAAAAACCATGACATTTCTACCAGCGCTGCATACGGCGAGCGAGGATAGAGAGTTCATTGCAAACTGTGTCTTGGTTGAAAAAACCGTACACGTTGCGATCTTGAACGATGAGATTGTTGGCTTCATAGCCTTTGGCGACGGCTGGGTGGACCATCTCTACGTGGCACCGAACCACACAGCCAAGCAAATTGGCACTCTATTGCTGCAATCACTGTTGGCTGATGCACCATCTTTGCGCCTTTGGACGTTTCAAAAAAATGATGGTGCGCGACGCTTTTACGAGCGGTTTGGCTTTATTGTGGAAGCAGAGACCGATGGTGCAGACAATGAGGAAAAAGAACCAGACATCCTCTATGTTTGGCACCGCCAAGCCTCTTGAATAGCTTCACTTCCGCCGAAACCCCTCACTCGCCACCATCAACTGACGCGTATAATCCGCCTCCACCTCACGGCGGCGTAACGACCCGACCGGCATGGTTTCCACCATTTTGCCAAGCCGCATCACGGCCAGCCGGTCGCACATGTGGCTGATCACCGCCAGATCATGGCTGACCATCACAAACGTCAAGCCGCGATCCTTGCGGGCCTGTTCAAGCAGGTTCAGCACTTCCGCCTGAATCGAGGCATCCAGCGCCGAGGTTGGCTCATCCAGCAGCAGAATTTTCGGCTCAACAATCAGTGCCCGGGCAATGGCAATACGCTGGCGCTGGCCGCCGGACAATTGATGCGAGAAGCGAAAACGAAAGCCGGAGCCAAGTCCCACTTCATCAAGGGCGCGGGCAATGCGCTGATCGACATCGGTAAAGCCATGGATGACCAAGGGTTCCAGCAGCAGCCGATCCACCGTCTGGCGCGGATGCAATGAGCCGTAAGGGTCTTGAAACACCATTTGCACGGTGCGGTAAAAATCGCGGTCGCGACGCTTGCCCGTGTAGCTCCGGCCATCCACCGAAAGGGTGCCAGACTCAAAAACATTCAAACCCGCAACAGCACGCAGCAAGGTGGATTTGCCAGAGCCGGATTCGCCCACCAGACCAAAGCTTTCGCCCTGCTTTACCTCAAGACTGACATCGTCCAGTGCCAGAAATTCATCAAAGCGCACCGCCATATTTTGCGCGGACAACACTGTGCTCATAGCGCCCACTCCGCTTGGCGCTGCAAGGTGGGCAGCGGGTGTTGGTCGCCTTCTAGGCGCGGCAGACAGCTCAAAAGCCCTTGGGTATAGGGATGCTTGGCCTCGGACAGCTTTTTGGCATCCAGCTCTTCCACCACCCGGCCCGCATACATCACCAGCACCCGATCGCAAAACGACGATACCAGGCGCAAATCGTGGGAGACAAAAATCAGCCCCATGCCGCGCTCACGCACCAGCAGATCAAGAATATCCAGCACTTCCAGCTGCACGGTCACATCCAGCGCAGAGGTAGGCTCGTCCGCAATCAGCAATTCCGGCCCACAGACCAGCATCATGGCAATCATCACCCGCTGGCCCATGCCGCCGGAGACTTCATGGGGATAGAGCTTGAACACCCGCTGCGGATCGCGAATTTGCACCGCTTCCAGCATATCCAGAGTGCGTTTTTTGGCATCCGAGCGGGAGATATTTTCATGGGTGCGCAGAGTTTCAACAATCTGGCGGCCAATGGTCATCACCGGATTGAGCGAATATTTCGGGTCTTGCAAAATCATTGCCATGCGCTTGCCGCGAAGCGAGCGCCGCTTGGAATCCGAGAGCGTCAAAAGATCGGTCTCGCCAAAGCGTAAAGTGTCGGCGGTAATCTGCGCGTGCACTGGCGTCAGCCCCATGATGGCGCGGCCCGTCTGGGATTTTCCAGAGCCGGATTCGCCAACAATGCCAAGCCTTTCCTTGCCCAGTGTAAAGGACACACCGCGCACGGCTTCAACCACGCCGGTGCGGGTGGGAAAACTGACTTTTAAGTTTTCAACGGTCAAAAGCGCACTCATTGGCCCGCCTCCTTGGGGTCGAGCGCATCGCGCAAGCCATCACCCAGAAGATTGAAGCCGAGACTGACCAGCAGAATGGCAAAGCCCGGCATGGCCGCAACCCACCACTGATCAAGAATAAAGCGGCGACCATCGGCAATCATCGCGCCCCATTCCGGCAAGGGCGGCTGTGCGCCAAGGCCGAGAAAGCCAAGGCCAGCGGCGGTGAGAATGATGCCCGCCATATCCAGCGTCACCCGCACGATCAGCGAGGAGAGACAGAGCGGCATGATATGGCGAAACACAATCCGAAAGGGAGATGCGCCCATCAACCGCACCGCCGAGATATAATCGGAATTGCGAAAGGTCATCGTCTCGGCGCGGGCAATGCGGGCATAGGGCGGCCATGAGGTGACGGCGATGGCCAGAATGGCGTTTTCAATGCCGGGGCCAAGCGCTGCCACCAGCGCTAAGGCCAAAACCAGCTTGGGAAAGGCCAGAAAAATATCGGTCAGGCGCATCAACACCGCATCAACCCAGCCCCCGGCATAACCGGCAACAGTGCCAACCAGCAGCCCGATGGGGGCCGCAATAATCGCCACCAGCACCACGACCAGCAAGGTCAGGCGCGAGCCGAAAATCAGGCGTGAGTAAATATCGCGGCCCTGATCATCGGTACCCAGCCAAAAGCCGTCTGTTCCCGGCGGCAACAGTCGCGCATGGCTCAGATCGCCCTGCACTGGATTGTGGGTGGCCAGCACATTGGCAAACACCGCCAAAAGGATCAGCGCGAGGATGAGGCCAAGGCCAACAAGGGCCAGCCGATTGGCTGAAAACTGCCGCCAGATCACATAGGCGCGGCCCAGCCGGGCCTGACGGCGCGATTGTGGGCGATCAGACAACAGCCATTCGCGCAAAGTGGGGTTTGAGGCCGTTATGGTCATCGGCTGCGCGTCCTCGGATCAAGGGTTTTGTAAAGCACATCCGATAGAAGATTGATGCCGATGAAGACGGATCCGATAATAATGGTTCCGCCCAGCACGGCATTCATATCGGCACTTTGCAAGGCATTGGTGATGTAAAGACCAATGCCCGGCCATGAAAAAATCGTCTCGGTCAACACAGAGCCTTCCAGCAGACCGGCATAAGACAAGGCGATCACGGTCAGCAGCGGCACCGCCGCATTGCGCAGCGCATGGAACCAGATAATCCGCGTTTCCGACAGACCTTTGGCGCGGGCCGCCACGATATATTCCTGCGCCAGTTCATGCAGCATGAAAGAGCGCGTCATACGGCTGATATAGGCCAGCGAGAAATAGCCCAACAGCGCACCGGGCAGGATGATGTGGCGAAACAAATCCCACAGCACATCCCATTGCTGCTGAAGGGCAGCGTCCAGCAGATAAAAGCCCGTGATGGGTGAAAAACTATATTCGAAAACCACATCGATGCGGCCCGGATAGGCCACCCATTGCAGGCGCGCGTAAAACACCAGAAGCGCCAGAAGCCCAAGCCAGAAAATCGGCACCGAATACCCAACCAAACCAATGATACGCACCAATTGATCGGCCAAGCTGCCGCGCTTAACCGCCGCCAGAATCCCCAACGGAATGCCAAACAGGGCACCAATGATGGTGCCAACCGTGGCAAGCTCAATGGTGGCCGGGAAAAACCGCGCAATATCGGTCATCACCGGATTGGTGGTCAGCAACGAGGTGCCAAAATCACCGGCCAAAACATTCTTGATGTAGATATAGAATTGATAATAGAGCGGCTGATCCAGCCCCATTGTGCGGCGCAGTTGCTCGACCGCCGACTGCGGAGCGCGATCCCCCAGAATGGTCAGAGCCGGATCAATCGGAATGACTCGACCGATAAAAAAGGTCACAGCCAACAGCCCAAGATAGGTGGTGAGGATCGTGATCAGAAAGCCGAGAACAGCCCTCACACGACGGCGGGACCGGGCGCGTGAGCGCCCGGCAACACCTTTATCGGTGACACCTTGAAGATCAACAGAAGCCAATCTGGCGTCCTCTCATTCAGTCTTTCGAGACCGTGTTCATGAAGTTGGAATCGAAGGTTGGGCCAAGCTTGAACCCTTGCAGGTTACTGCGATAGCCCGCCACTTCGGTCTTCTGGTAGATCACCACAAAAGGTCCATCCGCCAGAACTTTCTTTTGCAGATCCTCATACATCGCCTTGCGCTTTTCTGTATCACGCTCCAGCAGGGCGGCAGCGGTCTCCTTGGTCAACTCAGGCGCGTCCCAGGCATTGCGCCAGGCCAGTGTTTTCGACTTGGGCTTGTCGGAATTGTCTGGATTGCTGGTAAAGGTTTCCGCATTGGAATTCGGGTCCCAATAATCTGAGCCCCAATCGCCAATGTAAATATCGTGGCTGCGGGCGCGGTACTTGGTCAGCGTTTGCTTACCGTCACCGGGGATCAGCTCCAGCTTGATACCTGCCTGCGCAAAGGTCTGCTGCATGGATTGGGCAATGCCGGACACTGGCTGGATCGAACGCACGTCCATGGTGACGGTGAAACCATCCTTCAAACCAGCCTTGGCCAGCAAGTCCTTGGCCTTGGCCACATCGAGCTTATAAGGCTTATCATCAATCGAACCGAGAATGCCCTTGGGCAGGAAGCTCTGGTGAATCGTGCCGATGCCCTTGATCAGGGTCGCGCCAATGGCATCATAGTCGATCAGATATTTCAGCGCTTCACGCACTTCAGGCTTAGCAAGGTTCGGGTTTTTCTGGTTCAGGCCGAGATAATAGACCGTACCCTTTTCCGCCGCATCCAGCTTGACGTTCTTGGATGTCGAGATAGCTGCAATGTCGTTGGGTTCCAGATTGCGGGCAATATCCACATCGCCTGCTTCCAGCGCGAGACGCTGGCCAGAGCTTTCCTTCATGAAGCGATAGATCACACGGGCCACTTTGGCCTTTTCACCATAGAAATTGTCGTTGCGTTCCAGCACCACAATTTCATTGGCCCGCCAGTCGCGCAGCTTGAAAGCGCCCGATCCGGCATAATGGGTTTTCAGCCAACCATTGCCGAAATCCGTGGTGTATTTGTAATCATCCGTTGGCGTGACCGCCACGGCATTCTTTTCCACCAAAACCTTGTCAACAACAGCACCCACAGTGGCCGTCAGGCAGTTCAGCACAAAGCTGGTGGCATAGGGCTTGTCCACCTTGAACTGGAAGGTCGAAGGATCAACGGCCTTGGCATTTTCCGTGACATTATCGCCCGTCAAACCAAACTGCTGCAAAATGAAAGCAGGGTTCTTGTTGAGCTTCACCGCACGCTCAAAAGAATAGGCAACGTCAGCCGCCGTGATCGGATTACCCGAAGCAAATTTAAGGCCGGACTTAATCTTGAACGTATAGGTCAGACCATCATCAGACACTTTCCAGCTCTCGGCAATGCCGGGTACCACTTCCGATGTGTTCTTGATGTTGAGACGAACGAGCGTATCGTAGGTATTGCCGGTGATTTCGGACGAGGAGATTTCAAACAGCTCACCCGGATCAAGGGTGATAATATCGTCAAAGGCCCATGCCTCAACCAGCGTATCCTTGGGTGTGGCTGCAAACACATTTGGAGCCGCCGCCAGCATCACCGCCAATGCTGCACCTGTTGTCAGTGCGCGCATCGAATTGCCCAATGTCATCATCATGACCCAATCCCCTTGTTTTGGTGTTCTGGAAGAAAAGAATTATTCGTGCCAGGCCGTGCCCAGCACCCGCAGCCAGTTTTCACGGGCTATTTTCGCAATCTCTGCTTCACCGTATCCGCCTGCCCGCAACGCATCAAGCAAGTTCTGGTTGCCGCTGGCGTCTGCAATACCCGCAGGCACAGTTGCACCGTCAAAGTCTGAGCCGAGTGCGACGCAATCAATGCCCATGCGCTCGACCATGTAATCGATATGGCGCACCATGTCAGAGAGAGGTGTGTCGGCAAAATCACGCGCATCATCGCGCAGCATGGTCACGGCATAGTTCAAGCCCACCAGACCCTGGCTTTCCTTGATCGCATCCATCTGCTTGTCGGTGAGATTGCGCGCAACAGGTGTGAGGGCATGCACATTGGAATGGCTGGCAATCAGCGGCTTGATGGTGGTTTTGGCCACATCCCAGAAGCCTTTTTCGGTAATATGGGCCAGATCAACCGCAATGCCGAGCTTATTGCAGGTCTTGATCAGCTCAAAGCCCAGCGGCGTCAGCCCAGGCCCGGTATCGGGCGACATGGGATAGGCAAAGGGCACACCATGGCCAAAAATATTGTGGCGGCTCCACACCGGCCCAAGCGAGCGAAGGCCAGCAGCGTAGAGCGTTTCCAGCGTTGCAAGATCGGCATCAATCGCCTCGCAGCCTTCCATGTGCAACACGGCGGCAAACACGCCATCCGCCATGCTCGCACGAATATCCGAGGTGGAGCGGCACAGCCGCCAACCACCGGCCCGCTCCAGCCGAAAAGCAATGCCCGCCATTTGCAAGGCAATGTCCAGCGAACTGGCACGCGGCAAGGGCGTATCGACCGGGGTGTTGTAATGGCCGCGCGCATCAGGCTCGCTCAACACAAAATCATGCATAGATGGAATGTAAATGGCGCACAGCCCGCCTGCCAGACCACCGGCTTTTGCGCGCGGCGCATCGATATGGCCTTCCCGTGTTCCCTCGATGAACTGGCGGATCGGATCAATCCCTGCCGAATGAGCCCTCCACAAACGCAAAAGGACGTCATTATGCCCATCGAAAACCAACTGCATGGAATAAATCCTGTGAGATTTGGCATCCGTCAATACGCAGATGAATCACCTTCACAACGCACTGACAAACAAAGAAAATACGGATTTTCCGTCCGTATTTTGCATCGTAGAATCAAAACAAGTGCAGGTTCAAGCGAAAATAAATTGCGACGCAACAAATATTACGGACAATGTCTTCGAACCACGCAGAGCTTTCATCAAAAACAACCATGAATTGGTGCCATCAGACCTCAATGGACACCAAAGCACCTCTATTTTTGATCACCTGCGCCGATACAAATGCGCCACGTGCCAACGCCTCAACCATTAATGCACCATGCAGGCGAGCAGATAAAAAGCCTGCGTTAAAACTATCGCCAGCCGCTGTTGTATCCACAACCGCCTCAACCGGCACCGGATCAAACACCACCAGGCCCTCATCTTGTGAAAAGGCATGAATACGCTCTGGCCCGTTTTTCACCACAACGCACGTAGCCCCGCCTGCCCGGTAGCGCTCAATGGTGGCCTGAGGGGACGAATCCCCATAATTCGGCCCATCCTCGTCAAACGATGGCAGAACAATATCGGCAACCTTGGCCGCATCGGCCACAGCTGCACACATGCTGGCCTGATCTGGCCACAACCGCAGGCGCATATTGGGATCGAACGCGATTTTGGTACCCGCAGCCCGCGCAGTCGCCAGCACCTCTAGCAATTGCTGCCGGTGCGACACAGACAAGATGGCCAGCGTGATGCCGGAAAACAGCACCAGATCGCGCCCCGCCACTGCCTGTTCCAGAAATGCCCGATCCTCGGCCAAAAGCTTGGCAGCCGACTCGCCGCGCCAATAGCTGAAGCTGCGCTCGCCATTGGCAAGCTCAATCATATAGAGGCCAACGGTGCGCTCTGGAATGCGCCGAACGGTGTCTGTGGCAATGCCAGCAGAGTCCATAAACCGCAGCATGGCGGTGGAAATGCCATCGGTACCCACTGCCGAGCAATAGCCCACCTGATCGGTGGGGGACAATAACCGGCGCAAGTACCAGGCCGTATTGAAACTGTCGCCGGCAAAATTGCGGCTATAGGCTCCATCTTCACGGGGAGCCATTTCCACCATGCATTCGCCAATTGTTAAAATCTGAAGCTGATTCATATTATACTCATCAAAGGACACACAGGAACCACAAACTCTGATGCGGCCAACGGCTATTCCATCGCAAAATACTGACCGTGGGTTTCCCGGATGCGGCTGATAATGGTGAGAATGCCAGACAGATGAACCCGCATACAGGCAGCCGCCGCATCGCCATCACCCGCCTTCAAGGCAGCCACAATGCTCTTGTGCTCATCAATGGCGCTTTGGGCGCCAAAAGACAGGCTCAAATACCGCACGCGATCCATATGCGCCTTGCTTTCGCGGATCAGCACCCAGGCAAAATCAAGGCCCGACATCAGGCAGATCTGCCGGTGAAACTCATCATCCAGCCGATGAAACAGCACTTTGTCACCGGAATTGATCGCTTCTTCCTGCCGCACCATCAGCTCTTCCAGAGCGGCGAAATGCTCGGAATTCAGCTTGGAGGCGGCAGTACGCACGGTTTCCATTTCAAGAGCGGTGCGAATGAAGCGCGCCTGTAAGACGTCTTGCTCAGAAATATGCGTGACCACCGTAGCCCGTTGCGGGCGGATTTGCAAAAAACCCTGCTGCGATAACCGATAAAACGCATCGCGCACCGGCTGGCGCGAAACCCCCATCTGCTTGGCCACATCCACCTCGGACAGCTTGGCTCCCGGCGGCAAAACAAGCTCCACCACCTGAGCGTAAAGCAACTCGAAAACCTGATCGGTGACCGAGGGATTGCGCTGCGTATCGAGGCTTCGCAAACGAACAGGTTCCACTGTGAAAGCTCCATTGACTCACTTTGCATACTAACATATTAGATTGTCGGCGAAATGCAAATCCGTTTCGTAACTGTCTGGTGAACACGCCTTATCAGCGCGCATTTATCAAGGCAGTTCATCATCTTGATAGCGCCCTAAAGGCATTTTTTAAGAATGCAAGGGCGAGGAGGCCATGGCATTGCTGAATCCCGACAGGCTTTTTCCGGTGGACACCACCACCCGCGCCCTTGCACGCACTTTATACGATCAGGTGGCATCCCTTCCCATCGTCAGCCCCCATGGCCATACCGACCCGCGCTGGTTTGCCGAAAACACTGCCTTTCCAGACCCTGCCCAGTTGTTTGTGGTTCCTGATCATTATGTGTTTCGCATGCTGGCCTCGCAGGGCGTGGACCTGACCAAGCTTGGCGTTCCGCGCGTGGATGGTGGCCCGACGGAAACCGATGGCCGCGCAATCTGGAAGCTGTTTGCATCCCATTTTCATCTGTTTCGGGCAACGCCGAGCCGCATGTGGCTGGAGCATGCATTCCATGATGTGTTTGGTATCACCACGCGGCTTTCGTCTGAGACGGCAGATGAGACCTATGATCACATTGCCGATTGCCTGCAAAAGCCGGAATTTCGCCCACGCGCCTTGTTCGAGCGTTTCAACATTGAAGTGATTGCCACCACGGAAAGCCCGCTGGATGAGCTGAAATGGCATGAGATGATCCGCACCTCCGGCTGGAGTGGGCGCGTTGTCACCGCCTATCGCCCCGATCCGGTGGTGGACCCAGAGTTTGAGGGCTTTGCGCAAAACATTGAAAAATTTGGCGCACTTGCAGGCGTCAATGCCACCACGTGGGAAGGCTATCTCGACGCCCATCGCAATCGCCGTGCCTTTTTCAAATCCTATGGGGCCACCAGTTCCGACCACGGCCACCCAACCGCCCGCACCGAAGATTTGCCGCAGGATCAGGCCAAGGCGCTGTTTGAAAAAGCCCTGAGCGGCAAGATCACCCCGGAAGAAGCAGACGCCTTTCGTGGCCATATGCTGACCGAAATGGCCCGCATGAGCATTGAAGACGGGTTGGTGCTGCAAATCCATCCGGGGTCTTATCGCAACCATTCGGCTGGCATCATGGCCAAGCATGGCCGCGACAAGGGCTTTGATATTCCCACCCGCACCGATTACGTGCGGGCGCTCAAGCCTTTGTTGGATGCTGTCGGCATGAACCCGAACCTCAGCATCATTCTGTTTACGCTGGATGAAACCAGCTATGCACGCGAACTGGCCCCGCTGGCCGGAGCTTATCCTGCGCTCAAACTCGGCCCTGCATGGTGGTTTTTTGACAGCCCAGAGGGCATGCGGCGTTTCCGCGAAACCACCACGGAAACCGCAGGTTTCTACAACACCGTTGGCTTCAACGACGACACCCGCGCATTTTGCTCCATCCCGGCCCGCCATGATGTGGCCCGGCGGGTGGATTGCGCCTATCTTGCCCATCTCGTCCTCACCGGACGGCTGGATGAGGATGAGGCACCCGAAGTGGCAAAAGAACTCGCCTATGGTTTGGCGAAGAAAGCCTACAAGCTCTGATCGGATCATTGCAGGGGCACGGCCTCGCGGCCAGATCAACGGGAGGAGCCGCTACTATGGACGCACAATTCGTCAAAACCTTTCCGCCTGTTGATGCAGGCTCTGGCGTGACCCGGCAGGTTCTGGCCGATAGCCCGGCGCTGATGGTGGTGCAATTCACCTTCAGTCATGGGGCCGAAGGCCTGCGCCATAACCATCCGCATGTGCAATCCACCTATGTGCAATCGGGGCGGTTCGAATTTTTCATCGAGGAGGAAACATTCGAGGTTGGTCCCGGTGACAGCTTTGTCATCCCATCGCTTGCCTACCACGGTTGCCGGGCCATTGAGCCCGGCGTTCTGATTGACACATTCACGCCACGGCGTGATGATTTTCTGTGATATTTGGAGGAGATATTAAATCATGCTCAGCGTTGAAACCCGCCACGCCATTGACCCGCAGACGGCAAAAACCTTCGATACAACCAATTTGCGCAAGCACTTTCATGTGGGCGATATTTTCAAGGACGGCGAGATCAAGCTGATCTACACCCATTATGACCGTATGATTGTCGGCGGTGCTGTGCCCGCTGGCAGTCCGCTTGTGCTGGACCATGTGAAGGAATGCGGCACCGCCTCCATTCTTGATCGTCGTGAGCTGGTGGTGGTCAACATCGGCGGTGACGGCACCGTGGAAGCAGATGCGACTTACGAAATGGGCAAAGGCGATATGCTCTATCTGGGCATGGGTGCTGGCAAAATCACCTTCTCCGGTGCTGGCCGTTTTTACATTCTCTCGGCCCCAGCCCACCACACCTATCCATCGCGGCTGATCAAGATCGAAGAGGCGGCCAATGTCACGCTTGGCTCGCAGGCCACCTCGAACGAGCGCACCATCTACCAATTTGTCCACCCGGACGTGATGAAGGCCTGCCAACTGGTGGTGGGCATGACCAAGCTCGCTCCCGGCTCAATCTGGAACACCATGCCCGCCCATGTGCATGATCGCCGTATGGAAGCCTATCTCTATTTCGACCTGCCAGAAGGCCAGCGCGCCTTTCACATGATGGGTGAGCCGGATGAAACCCGCCATCTTGTGTTGAAAAACGAAGAGGGCGCGATTTCGCCGCCGTGGTCGATCCATTCGGGCGCAGGCACCGCCAATTACACCTTCATCTGGGCCATGGCTGGCGACAATGTCGATTACAAGGATGTGGAAGTGGTGTCGATGGAGACGCTGCGGTGAGCGATCTCTTTTCTCTCAACGGAAAAACCGCGCTGGTGACCGGCTCCAACACCGGCATTGGCCAGGCCATTGCCGTGTCCTTGGCCGGGGCTGGTGCCAGCGTGATTTGCGCTGGCCGCTCCTCGGTGGATGAGACGATTGCGCTGATTACCAAGGCTGGCGGCAGTGCCACCGGCCTTGCGCTCGACCTCTCCAATCCCATGGCCGGAAAGGGCATTTTTGACACCCTCAGCCCGGTCGATATTCTGGTCAACAATGCAGGCATTATCCGCCGCAATGATGCGGTGGATTTTACCGAGGAAGACTGGGATGCGGTGATGGATGTGAACCTGAAAGCGGTTTTCTTCCTCACTCAAGCCTTTGCCAAAGCCGTGTTTGCCCGCAATGGCACCGGCAAGGTGGTGAACATCGCGTCCATGCTGTCATTTCAGGGTGGCATTCGTGTGCCATCCTACACCGCCTCGAAAAGCGGGGTTGCGGGCCTGACCAAGCTGTTGGCCAATGAATGGGCCGCCAAGGGCATCAATGTCAACGCCATTGCACCCGGCTATATCGAGACAAACAACACTGAAGCTTTGCGCAATGATGTGGCCCGCAACAAGGCCATTCTGGAGCGCATTCCCGCCGGGCGCTGGGGTGATGCCGAAGACATTGGCGGCGCTGCGGTGTTTCTGGCGTCAAGTGCTGCCAAATATATCCATGGTGCGATTTTGAATGTTGATGGAGGCTGGCTTGCCCGCTAATTCCCCCCGCCTGCGCCGTCCCGATGGCAAAAGACCCGAAACCGGGATTATCCACCTTGGTCTCGGTGCCTTTTACCGCGCCCATGGTGCGGTTTACATTGAAGAAGCCATGCAGAAATCCGTTGGCGATTGGGGCATTGTCGGCGTCAGCCTGATGCGGCCCGATCAGCGCGATGCGCTGGCCCCGCAAGATTTTGCCTATACCGCTGTTGAGCTTGGCCCGGAGGGTGAAACCGCCCGTGTGATTACCGTGCTCAACGGCGTGTTGGTCGCCCGCGAAAACCCGGCTGCGGTGCTGGACGCCATGAGCGCCGAATCTGTGAAAATCGTCAGCCTGACGGTGACAGAAAAGGGCTATTGCCATGAGCCTTCCAGCGGCAAGCTCAGCCAGAGCCATCCGGATATAATCCATGATCTGGCCAACGCTGATCAACCAACCTCAGCCATCGGCTTTCTGGTGCGGGCGCTGGAAAAGCGCCATGCTGCGGGCCTTCGCCCCTTTACCGTGTTGTGCTGCGATAACCTGCCGGAAAACGGCAAAGTGGTACGCGGCGTGGTGCTGGAATTTGCAGGGCTGATTTCCCCTGAGCTGAAAAACTGGATTGCCGCTGAAGGCGCTTTCCCCTCCACCATGGTGGATCGCATTGTGCCAGCCACCAAGCCGGAAGACATTGCAGCTCTCACCGCAAAAACTGGCGTTTATGACGCCTCGCCGGTGATGCACGAGCCTTTCCGCCAATGGGTGGTGGAAGATGTGTTTGTCGATGGCGCGCGACCTGATCTCGGCGCTGTGGGCGTGCAATTGGTGGAAAATGTCACGCCATTTGAGCATATGAAACTGCGTTGCCTCAATGGCACGCATTCATCGCTGGCCTATCTGGGCTATCTGGCGGGCCATGAAACCATCTCGGACACTGTGGCTGACCCGGTGTTTGCGGCGTTCTGCAAAGCACTCTGGAACACTGAAATCACCCCCGGCCTGCACGCGCCAAAGGGTGTGAGCCTTGCCGATTATACATCTGCTTTGTTTTCACGCTATTCCAACCCGGCCATTCGCCATCGCACATGGCAGATTGCCATGGATGGTTCGCAAAAACTGCCGCAGCGCATTCTGGGCACGATTGCGGAGAATTTGGCCGCCAACCGCTCCATCAAGGGCCTCGCCTTGGCTGTTGCGGCATGGATGCGCTATGTGGGCAGTGTTGATGAAAAGGGCCAAGCCATTGATGTGCGCGACCCGTTGGCTGCACGGCTGAAGTCGTTGAGCGACAGTGCCGCCAGCCCGAAAGACAAGGTGGAAGCCTTGTTGTCGGTGCGCGAAATCTTCCCGGCCAGCTTGGCCGAAAACCCAACCTTCGCATCTGCCTTGATGGGAAGCTATGAAAGCCTTGCCACCAAAGGGGCGCGGCGCACGATAGAGGAATTGCAAGCATGAAAGAGAGCTGGCGCTGGTATGGCCCGTTCGACAAGATCGCGCTGAGTGAAATTGCCCAGACGGGTGCAAACGGCATTGTCAACGCGCTGCATGAAGTGCCTTATGGCGAAGTCTGGCAGAGTGACGCCATTGCCGCCCGCTGTGATGAAATTGCGGGAAGTGGCCTTGATCTGACATGGAATGTGGTGGAAAGCCTGCCGATCCATGAAAACATCAAGCGCGGCGAAGGCAATCTGGAGCAATTGTTTGCCAATTATCGCCAGTCGATGAAACATCTGGCGGACAATGGCATCCATACCATTTGCTACAATTTCATGCCACTGCTGGATTGGACCCGCACCCATCTCTACGCCCCCGTCTATCGCGGTGGTACGGCTCTGCGCTTTTCATCGCTGCACATGGCGGCATTTGAAATCCACATGCTGGAGCGCGAGGGGGCGGAAGCCGATTACAGCGAAGAGGTCCGCGCGGAGGCCAAAATCTGGTTTGACGCCTCCACCGAGGAAGACCGCCAGACCTTGCTCAACAGCATCATGTCCGGCCTGCCCGGTGCGTTTGATCGCTACGACATCAACGGTTTGCGCGAAGCCCTGAAGCGCTACAACGGCATTGGCCGTGCGGAAATCCGTGCCAACTATGCGCGCTTTCTGGCAGAGGTTATTCCCACCGCCGAAGAGCTGGGGATGCGCTTTTGCGTCCACCCGGATGATCCGCCACGCGATATTCTTGGCCTGCCGCGCATTGTCTCCAGCGAAGAGGACATTGCCTGGATCATGGCGCAGCAGGACAGCCGCGCCAACGGGCTAACGCTCTGCTCCGGCTCGCTGGGGGCCAACCCCGCCAATGATGTGCCTGCCATTGCAAGACGCTTTGCGGACCGCATCCACTTTGCCCATTTGCGCAATGTGGCCAAAGAACCCGATGGCTCCTTCGAGGAAGCCGCCCATCTGGATGGCGACACCGATATGGTGGCATTGATTGCAGCCCTTGTGGCGGAAGAAGCCCGCCGCAAGGCCGAAGGCCGCGCGGATTGGGAAATTCCCTTCCGGCCCGACCACGGGCATGAACTGCTGTCTGACATCGGCAGCGGCACCGTTGTCGGCTATCCGCTGATTGGCCGTTTGCGCGGCTTGGCAGAATTGCGCGGTGTGATCCGTGCGCTTGAACATGGACATGTAACCTATGCCTGACATTGCCCGCACCGTGCTGCTGCATCCTGACGATAATGTTGCGATTTTAACCAATCCGGCAAAGGCGGGAGAGCAGCCGCTTGGCTTTGGTGTTGCGCTTGATCATCCTGTGGCGCGTGGCCACAAGATTGCCAAAATCGATATCGCTGAGGGCGGCAATATCATCAAATTCGGTCAGGTGATTGGCTATGCCAGCCACCCGATCAAGGCGGGCGAGCATGTCCATACCGACAATTGCGCCTTTGGTGCCCATGATCAGCACTATGACGTGGGGGCCGATTACCAAAAGGCGCTGGCCGCCATTCCCAAAATTGAAACGCCAACCTTCATGGGCTATCGCCGCGCCAATGGGCAGGCGGGCACGCGCAATTTCATTGCCATCTGTGCCACCGTCAACTGTTCGGCCACGGTGATCCGCCGCGCTGCCGACGAGATCAACCGTTCCGGGATTTTAGCCGATTACCCCAATATCGATGGCGTTGCCGCCTTTGCCCACGGCACCGGCTGCGGCATGGATTCCAGCGGCGAAGGCGCGGATATTTTGCAGCGGGTACTGTGGGGCTATGCCACCCATCCCAATGTCGGGGCTGCCGTATTTGTGGGTCTTGGCTGCGAAGTCATGCAACTAGGACGGATGAAAATGCTCTATGGCGGAGCCGATGACAGCCGCTTCTTCGGCCTCACCATTCAAGACAGCGGCGGAACAGCCGCCACCATCCGCCAGCTTGTAGGCCACATCAAAAGTATCCTGCCCACGGTCAATGCCGTGCAGCGCGAGCCGATCCCGGCGTCGGAGTTGAAACTGGCGCTCCAATGCGGCGGCTCAGACGGCTTTTCCGGCATCACCGCCAATCCCGCCTTGGGCGTGGCCTCTGACCTGCTGGTCGGCATGGGCGGCACGGTTATTCTATCGGAAACACCGGAAATCTATGGCGCAGAGCAATTGCTGCTGCGCCGTGCGGCCTCCGTTGAAATCGGTGAAAAGCTGATCGAGCGCATCCGCTGGTGGGAAGATTACACCAAAATGAACCGTGGCTCGATGGACAACAACCCAAGCCCCGGCAACAAGCTCGGCGGGCTGACCACGATTTTGGAAAAATCCCTCGGCGCATCCGCCAAGGCAGGCAGCACGCCCCTGACCGGCGTGCTCAACTACGCCGAGCGCATCGACACCCCCGGCTTCATTTTTATGGACACCCCCGGCTACGACCCGG
>DNPN01000211.1:0-1208 GCA_003501385.1 Rhizobium sp.
AATACCAAGAGTCATTTTCAATGACTCTTGGTATAACGGGCCTGCCGTTCAAGCCAGATCGGCGATTTTCCAATAGAGCATATCGGCGGCCACAGGCCCGTCCTGCGGGGCGGGCAGCGCGGCTGTTTCCGGGGCTTTGCGTTGCCCGCTCCCGAAAGCGTAGGCCGCATCTGGTTCCTCTTCCACTGATGTGTCCAATCCGTCGGTCATGGCATAGACACCATCTTCCGCAATTTCGTTCTCGTCCGGGGTCTCACCCTCTGCTGGCTGGTCATGCTTTTGGTTTTGCTGTTTGTTGTCCCGGTGGGGTGCTTCATCGCTCAGGGCATCAATGGCATCCACGCTGACATTCCTTGTGCTGGATGTTGGCGGGTCTTGCATGGCAAGATAGCTGCCGATCAGCACTGGAACGGCGAGTGGAAGACTAACCTGTGAGGGGTTGGGTGGTGTTGGCACCACTTGTGCACCAGCCAGACTCAAAGCGGTCTGGGTTCGGGTTGCAGCTTTTTCGGCTGTCTGCTGGTCTGGCTCATTGGCATAGGCGGCCCCGGTATTTTCAGTCGTATCTGGTCTATTGGCGAGAGCGCGAAAAGCGGTGATCTCCGCCGCTTCATTGGGCTCATTGCTTTGAAAAAACATCTGGCGCAACAGCGCCGTGTCGGTTTGCTGCTGTGTATTTTTCTGCGCAGGTGTCAAAAGGCTAGCCGGATCCGTCACGCCGTTTGCAGCGAGAGCGGTCGCAACTATAACCTCCTTGCTAATCTCAAGGTCGATATTTTGTGCGGACTGCGACGGTGTTGAAACCGGGGTGGGGACTACAGCTCCCGCTGTTTCTGTGTGCCGCACCGTTTGCGTATTCACGGTTTGCGCAGATGCTTCTTCCGCGCTGAGGACCGTTGCCGCGCTGATCTGCGCTGGCGTGATGATCTCTGCATCCAGCAAAGACGAAGACGTCGCCAAAACGGCTGTTTGCTGCGGCATGCTTTGTTGTGTGATTGGCTTATCTGTTGCGCCAGATGCAGCCGGGCTCGCGTTGGGCGTGGATGTGGCCGTTTGCGCGGCAAGAGTTGGGTTTTGCACCACATTTGCAGGCCGCGCGCTTACATCTGGTGCAGGCTTTGCGCCGGGGCTGGCTTGGGCAACGTCCTGCCCAACGGCTTTGGCAGTCTTTGCGTCGGCGTCTGTTGTTGTGGTCGCGGCGGCAGGAG
>DNPN01000211.1:1477-2484 GCA_003501385.1 Rhizobium sp.
ATTTCGTGTTGTTGTGGTCTCATCTTCCGCCACAGGCAGGGCAGAGGGTGCATTGAGAGGCCCGGTTTCTGCCGCATAATCCACAGTGCCATTGGGCAAGGCCTGCTTCAGAGCCGCTGCCAGCTTTGCAATGGCTTCTTCTTTGTCTTTTGCGCCAACAATGGATGCTTGCAAGGCAATTGTGATCGAGCTTTGCTGCGTCACCGGCGCACCCGGTTGCGCCGCGGTGTTCGAGCGCGGGGTGTTCAGCGATGCCTGTCCCGATTGCTCCTCAGGGGCACTGTCCGCATTCTGGCTGTAGGACTGAACAACGGTCTGAGCTTTCAGATTGTCCCGATTGCTCCTTTGAATTTCCATATAGGCCGAGAGCAGAGCCGCCTCCGGGCCATCCTGATTTTGCAGCACTTGCAGCAGCGCTTGCACCTGCAAACCTTTCAGAACCTGATTCAATTGGGTCTGCAAGGCTGCGCGCTGGCTGTCACTCAGGTGGGCCAATGCCGTCACAAACCGTGCCGCAAAAGCGCCATCACTTTCACCGGGTGTCCGCTTGATATTGATAGACGAGCCAACCATATCGGCAATGGTGGCCATATCCATGCGCACCGAGTCACGGCTGTTGAGCAGCAGATTATTGATCTGTCCCGCGACAGACGTTGTGTTCGTATTGCTGTTTTGATCGGCACGCGCAATCTGGTCATGGGTGGGCTGGTCCTGGGCTCCACCGTTGGGCGTAGCAGACAATGCTGTTGTCTCTGTCGCGCTCTCGGCAAAGGCGAGGACGCTTCGCGGTGAGGTTTGAACGGGAGGCAGCACGGCATAGCCCTTCTTCAGCTCGTGTTACGGCGCAGGTTTTTTCAAATGCAGGGGTGCCCTTGCAGCAGCCAGAATAAGGAACGCTGCTCATGCAGCATCAAGACAACGCGATTTACAGCATTGTATATTTTTAGAAACACACAAATGGCTGTAATACCAAGGCTCGAATATGCTGACGCATCCTCGCCTTGAAT
>DNPN01000211.1:2796-3009 GCA_003501385.1 Rhizobium sp.
GGAATACCAAGAGTCATTTTCGATGAATCTTGGTATAACACTTTAAACAGAAACGACGCAGTTTTTAGACAGCTGCCGCGCAGCCTGCGTTGATTTGCACCACGATGAAAATGATCAGATTTTATAAATGCCCACAAACCGGCTTTCATTCGGCTAGAGTCTGTCTGGTTCCGATTGAATCGGGCAGCCTCTAAAATTCTTTGTTTTCGTTTG
>DNPN01000211.1:3254-33875 GCA_003501385.1 Rhizobium sp.
TTTCGTTTGTCTTTTCGGGAAAACCGGATTCCACTTTTCCCTGACAAACTCTAGAGCATCATATCGAAAATCGTCACGATGCTCTCAAGTTTTTATTTGCACATCGGATTAATCCGAAAACCGGTTCCCACTTTTCGGTCCGATGCCATAACGTCTGATTCGACTATGTTTTTTGCCATTATGACGTCACACATTCGAATCACCTATAAACAAATCATAATTAATCTTGGTTAATTTTTCATTAATTTCTTCTGCGCAAGGGGTGTTGATTGCCCCATGGCAGCTGTTGTGCGGTAAGCTTGGGGTTGGCTTGGTGCCCTATGAGCCATGTTTTGACGACCAGAATCAGATCTCTGCCCCTAACAACCCGGTGCCCCGATGAGCCGTATCAACCCGATCTTGAATACCGACAGCTACAAGCTCGGGCATTTTCTGCAATATCCACCGGGCACACAGGCATTAAGTGGATATGTGACGACTCGGGGCACGTCGGCGCGGCCCGAGATCGTGTTTTTTGGCCTCCAAGTGTTTCTGAAGGAATATTTGTCCCAGCCGGTTACAGCTACCGATATTGCCGAGGCGCATGAGCTGGCAGCCTTGCATGGCCAGCCCTTTGATCACGCAGGATGGCAGCATATTCTCAATGCCCATGGCGGTTTCCTGCCGTTGCGCATTGAGGCCTTGCCGGAAGGCTCGTTTCTGCATCGCGGCGTGCCCATGGTGCAGGTGGTCAATACCGATCCGGCCTGTTTCTGGCTGACTTCCTATATCGAAACAGCCTTGCTCAGGGCTGTTTGGTACCCTTCCACCGTGGCCACCTCCTTGCGCCACGTCAAACAGACCCTGATGCCTTACTTGCAAACCAGTTGTGATGATCCCGATGGCATGATTGCCACGCGGCTCTCCGATTATGGTGCGCGCGGCGCAACCAGCCTTGAGCAGGCCGGGCTTGGCGGTATGGCCACGCTTTTGCATTTTGATAACACCGATACGCTGGAGGCCATTGTCTATGCCCGCCGCTATTATGGTGCAAAAATGGCAGGTTTTTCCGTTCCCGCCTCCGAACACACCACCATGATAGCCTGGCCGCAGCGTGATGAGCAGCAATCCTTTGCCCATATGGTGGATCAGTTCGGCGATTATCCATCCTATTCCGTGGTGTCAGATAGCTATGACATTCATAACGCCGTGTCTGAGCTTTGGGGCAAGACATTGCAACAGCAGGTGCGCGCCAAGCCCGGCGTGCTGATCGTCCGTCCCGATAGCGGTGATCCGATTGATGTGCCGGTGCAGACCGTGGCGCAATTGGCCTATCACTTTGGCACACGGTTGAACACCAAGGGCTATAAGGTGCTGGATGACAAGGTGCGAGTGTTGCAGGCCGATGGCGTGTCTTTACGCGATATCACCATGATCCTCGGTCGGCTGGAAGGCATGGGTTTTTCGGCAGAAAATATCGCGTTTGGCATTGGTGCGTCGCAGCTGCAGAAGATCAATCGTTCAACCTATTCCTTCACCATGAAATGTAGCGCCTTGATGGATGCGCAAGGCCGCTGGCGCGAGATTTCCCGCCGTCCCGTGACAATGCATGAGCGCCTGCCCGATTTTGGACGCCGCGCGGTGGTTCTGGAGGCAGGGGAGTTCGTGTCTGTGCGGCTGGAAGAACTTGGCCGACGTGAAAACCATCTGCAACCCGTCTGGGAAAACGGCGTGCTGTTGCAGGACTGCAGCTTTGATGATGTGCGACACCGTGCACGGCTGAAGCGTCGGATGGATTTTTAGAGTTTTCAGAGCAAGCCGAGAAAACGTGTCCCAGACAGACTCTGCTTCGTTTATTTGAGTTTGTCAGGGAAAACCGGGTTCCACTTCTCCCTGAAAAACTCTAGGCGGTCTCAGGCAAATACATCCGGTACAAGCCGTTGTCATCGGGATTAAAGGCCGAATCCCGGGCAGCGGGAACGCCGTGATCGCCTTGAACAGATACGGCATCCAGCCAGCTGGCGCGTGGCTTGGCCTCAGGCTCGTCGGCAGATGCGGGATCCTCGCTGGTCGGAAAATCCTCAGCAAACTCTGGCTCCAGAGGGGGTGCCTCTACCTCTACCCGCACTTTTGAGGGGCTGAAGAACAGCGAGCCTATGTCTTTCACGTCGCCATGCGCGGACCCTAATCGCACGGTCTGTTCACTCGAAATGGTTGAAAGAGACGGTATGCTATCTCTTTTCACTGCCGCAGAATCCATCATGGCCACATCGGTTGAGAAACCCGGAATAATTCCGTGTTTACAGAGGCTTGAGTATTTTCAGGGCGACATCATCGTTACGATGCTACGCCCCTTTGACGTCCGCATTCAAGGCGCTTCAAACACCATCGCGTGCATGACGAAAGCTAGACGCAAACCCTTAAGAAACTCCTGCGCATATCTGCTAAAATGCACAGGTCAGGCTATCGTTTTTAAAAGATTTTGCCGATGATCAAGAACCTGCCGTTTCCCTTCACGCGCCCAGAATCCAGGCCCAGAATGTCACCGAGAAGACGCCCAGAATGGTGGTAATCGTGATGGTTGAAGCCGCCAGCGCGTGGCCAACACCAAAGCGATTGGCAATCAGCCAGGCGTTGACGCCGGTTGGAACGGACGAGGTCAGCACCAGTGCTTTGGTCCATTCCGGGGAGAGGCCAAAAAAGAGACAGGCTGCCCAAACGGTGGAGGGCAGCAAAAACAGTTTCAGCCCCGATGTCACGGTTGCAATGCCCAGATTGCCGGTGACGCGATATTGTGTCAGTGCCATGCCTAGCGACATCAGGGCTGCCGGTCCGGCCATGGTGGCGATTTGAGACAGAACCGATTCCACAGGTGCGGGAATGGGCAAGCCTAGAAGTTGCACACAAAGCCCGCCTGCCACGCCAATCACCAGCGGATTGGTGATGAGATTGTGCCCCACCTGCCGAACAACGGTGAGGATGTCCCGCTGATGGGTTCCATTTGCTTTTGCATCGGCGTTTTCCATCAACACGGTGCCAATCACCATCATCAATGGCAGATGCACCGCCAGCAGGATCGAGAGGGGGACCAGCCCATCAGTGCCAATGATGTGGCTGACCAGCGGCAAGCCAATAAAGACGTTATTGGCAAAGGCGGATGACACGCCCGCCAGCACGCCAATTCGTGCATCGCGGCCAAAAAGCCGGGTTGCAATGATCTGACCAACCGCCCATGTCACAGCGACACCCGCAAAATAGGCCAGCCAGAGCCGAAAGGGCGATGCACCCTGAAAATCCGCGTCGATGATGGTGTGAAATATCAGCACAGGCACGGCCACCTTGAAGACGAATTCCCCAAGATCAACCCCGATATCCGCTTTCAAAAACCGGGTGCGAACCAAGGCCCAACCAATGAAAATGAGCAGAAAAATTGGAACAACATTAAGGGCTATGTCATGCATGAAAGGGTGGGCTTTCGGTCGGGCAAGGAGGAGGCCTCATCTTTAAGCACTGTTGGATTGCCTCGGCAATCGCAGCTCTTGCGCAGACTGCCTTTTTTGATAGGCATAAATCCCTGCACAAAACCAATGGAGCGCCCATGACCATCACTCTTTATGGTATCAAAAATTGCGACACCATGAAAAAGGCGCGCATATGGCTGGATGATCACGGTATCGATTACGCCTTCCATGATTACAAGGCCAAGGGCATTGATCGCGACAGTTTGCAATTGTGGTGCAGCAAGGCGGGCTGGGAAACGGTGCTGAACCGTGCTGGCACCACATTCAAGAAACTATCCGAACAAGACCGTGCCGATTTGACCCAGGACAAGGCCATTACTTTGATGTTGGCGCAACCCTCCATGATCAAGCGTCCGGTGCTAGACAAGGATGGACAGCTTCTGGTGGGTTTCAAGCCGGAGCATTATGCAGGATTTTTTGCCTGAAAAGGAAATGTGAGAATGTCGAAATCAACCCGTGCGACCTTGGCGCTGGAGAAAGCCAAAGTCGCATTTACCGTTCACACTTATGAATATGACCCCAGCGCTGAACGGATTGGCCTTCAGGCCGCGGAAGCCATTGGCGAAGACCCTTGCCGGGTGCTGAAAACCCTGATGGCGGAGCTGGATGGCAAGCCCGTCTGTGTTGTCGTTCCTTCAGATCAGGAAGTCAGCATGAAAAAGCTGGCCGCCGCTTTTGGTGGCAAGCATGCGGCGATGATGAAGCCAGCGGCGGCGGAAAAACTGACCGGCTTTGTCGTCGGCGGCATCAGCCCGTTCGGGCAGAAAAAAGTCGTGCCAACAGTGATTGAGATCGCCGCTCTTGCCGAGCCGCATGTCTATATCAATGGCGGGCAACGTGGATTGCAGGTTCGGCTGCAGCCGAAAGACGCATTGAGGGCGCTGGGGGCCATCGCCGCTGCGGTGATTGCCTGAATTCTGCCAAAGTGGCCTTCATTTCTTAAAGAAAGCAGCCTATCTCTTTGGGCATTACCGATTCAATGACAGGAATTTTGCCATGAGCCTTCCCGATTTTTCCCACTCTATCGATCCGGTCAAACTGGAAAAGCTGGCCGAAGTGGCGGTTAAAGTCGGGCTTGGGCTGCAACAGGGGCAGGATCTGGTGATCACCTCGCCCATCAATGCCTTGCCTTTGGTGCGCCAGATCACCAAACACGCCTACATGGCCGGTGCCGGTCTGGTGACCACCTTCTATGCCGATGAAGAGGCAACATTGGCGCGCTACCAGCACGCGCCCGATGCAAGTTTTGATCGCGCCAGCGACTGGCTGTATGAAGGCATGGCCAAGGCCTATGCCAATGGGGCCGCGCGTCTGGCCATTTCCGGCGACAATCCCATGATGCTGGCCGGACAGGATTCGTCTAAAGTGGCCCGCGCCAACAAGGCAAACTCGATTGCCTACAAGCCAGCGCTGGAGCCGATTTCCAATTTCAACATCAACTGGAATATCTGCTCCTATCCCAATCCGTCTTGGGCCAAGCTGGTCTTCCCTGATCTGCCGCTGGATGAAGCCGTCAAAAAACTGGCCGATGCTATCTTTGCAGCGTCCCGCGTGGATCAGGCAGATCCAATCGCGGCGTGGGCGGCGCATAATGGAGAGCTGGCCAAACGCTCTCGCTGGCTGAATGACCAGCGGTTTTCTGCGCTGCATTTCACCGGCCCCGGCACGGATCTGACGGTGGGCTTGGCCGATGGCCACGAATGGTTTGGCGGCGCGTCCACCGCCAAGAATGGCATCACCTGCAACCCGAACATTCCGACAGAAGAGGTCTTTACAACGCCGCATGCCTTGCGCGTGGACGGCGTGGTATCCTCCACCAAGCCCCTGTCGCATCAGGGCACGCTGATTGACAACATTCAGGTGCGGTTCGAGGCGGGTCGGATTGTTGAGGCCAAGGCCTCCAAGGGCGAAGATGTACTGCTGAAGGTGCTGGATACCGATGAAGGTGCGCGCCGTCTGGGTGAAGTGGCTTTGGTGCCGCATTCTTCGCCCATCTCGGCCTCCGGTGTGTTGTTCTACAACACCCTGTTTGATGAGAACGCATCTTGCCACATTGCGCTTGGTCAGTGCTATTCCAAATGCTTCCTCAACGGGGCTTCGCTTTCTCCAGACGAGATCAAGACGCAAGGCGGCAATTCCAGCCTCATTCACATTGACTGGATGATTGGGTCCGATCAGGTGGACATTGATGGCGTGCGGGCCGATGGTTCGAAAGCGCCAGTGATGCGCAAAGGCGAATGGGCCTGACCCATTGAGCGTTACGCCTTTCAGTGTTTCGCAGAAGCACTGAAAGGCGAGAGTGGTTTATGTCTCAGCAATCCGAGCAAACAACAGTGTTGGCCGTCCGCTGGCGAAAATAATAATCGCGCTTGATTGTGATGGTGCTGATAGAAGATCCGCTCAATCCTGGCAGGTATGTCACCAATTTATAGGGAATAGAAAACTCAACGTGGACAAACGACGTGCTGGCGGCTGCCATGCCGGTTGGCAAGGTGGCAGATGCACCGGCTGTATAAGGCGTTGTTCCATCTTGCGCCCATGACCATGCAACCGTTGTTGTCAGGCTGGCATCAACCTGAAGGCCGGTAATCTTCATGGTGGAGCCAGTGGTGGATTTTGGAGCAAAAATCGCAGTCGCGACATCGGGCATGGTGGCCAGAAACGTTTTGGTGAAACTGTTCTCCTGCCGCGCCACAATGTCGGCAATGGCACCGGCGCTGGACGTGGCACGCGATGCAACGCTTAAACCCATTGTCACCTCGAAGGCACCCAGATAAAGCATCAGCAAAACAGGAACAATCAGTGCGAATTCCACGGCTCCAACCCCAGAGCGGTCGCGCACCAGATGTCGAAAACGAAGCAGCGCAGTCTTCCAGAACGTCATGGATAGGCCTCGTTTTGAAAGGCGGTTGTCTCAACAATCAGATAATCGGATTTGCTGGTTTGTCCGGGCCGGTTGATATTGCCGATATAGGATCGGACGAGATCAACTGTGACCGGCCAATAATAATAGGCCCGCACCATGTTGATCGTGCTGGCACCGCCCGGTGTAAAGGCAAAGCTGGTTGTCACCAGACTGCCGTCGGAGACGGTGATGGTTTTTGGAATATCCGAAAAGTAGGTGAAGCTCCGGACATCCAGATATAGCCGGTTGGGCGTGGCAACCTCCGCCGCATCACAGCGTAACATAAAGGAAATCTCATTGCAGAACAGCTGACGAAATTCAGTTAGCGTTTTATCCGTCGATCGCGACTGGCCGTAGGTGATATTGCCGGTGCGAATTTGCCGACCGAGCGTATCCACCGCAGACGTCACCACCTGCTCTGCAATGAAGGCAACAAAGGTTTCCATAATCGCGAAGATAATCAGGAAATAGGGAATAGAGAGAATCGCAAATTCAATGGCAGCCGACCCATCGCGCGAGCGCCGAAACCGCGTTACCAGTCTGATCCATGTTTTCCAGCTTGGTCTGGACCGGCTTGCACTGGTCCGCATCATGAGAGTCATCACTGAACGCCAATTGTTGAACCTGACCGCAGGTTAGGGAAGCCAATATCTGATTTTCGTTTCAAAAACACGCTGATTAATACGAGACTGCCATCATCATCATCTTTCACAATTTATATAAAATTCAAAAATATCAACATATTGTCGTCGAAATTTTGAGCGCTGACCTTTCATTACCCTCAAAATTTCAGGGAATGGTCATTGTTGCAGCGGACACATCTCTCAATTCTCATCTGACAGCAGCAGATTATGAGGGGATCTCTTTACGTTCCGTATACAAACCCAATTGGTTTGGACTGGAATGTCGCAAACGGCACCCATGATCGCATATAGAAACGAGCTTGGTGATAATTCATGTGCGCCGACAGCCTTCAGCCGGATTGGCGTTCTGCAAGCAAACGCCGCCGTAAAGTATGAAAGAGCCGTTTGCCTGGGATTTTTTGACGCGGTGGACGAGCCCGGTTTCCCCGAAAGGAGAAACGTTAGTGCGTCGTAGACGCCGATGTGGTGCTTGTGCTTTTCGCAGTGTCCGGATTGGTATTCTGCTCACAATTTGGATCGCAAGAGAGGACTGTTCTTTCGGTTTGTTTGAAAACCCTCACCGTATTGATCTCATCAATCGAGACCAGAATCAGCTCATCCAGCACAGCATTGCCATCACGGTCGAGCAAGACAATGTTGGTTGTACCGAAACTGCGCCCCGTCAAGACAATCGTCTTGGCATCGGCAACCGTGACATCGGCAACTTTGTCATTGCCGACAATGACTTTAGCGATTGGGCGATCAAGTTTGAGAATGCGGGCCTGGTTCATGAACACCCGCATCATTTCGCCGTCGGCATGGGCCTGTCCCACAGAGATCACCATTGCAACAACGGCAAGCGCCAATCGGAGGCGAAATGGCATAAGCGGCTTCATGTACACGCGATCTCTTTTTCTGACTCTTTTTCTGGGCCGAGATCCACTGTGCTGCAAAATGGTAAACAAATGCCTATGGAATTGTGCTATTTTATGATGCAATTTCAACTTGAATTTATGCATAAATAAGTTGTACAATGTAACTGTTTCGAGGTTAACCACCTGCCATTGGCACGCAATTTAACGAAAATGGGCTGAATCTCAGTTAGTTACAATTCCTTTTCACTATCTTTCAAAGGGGTGCCACAAGGAGGACATGTGCGAATTAAGATTGCATTAACCTCAGTCATTAAGGCAATCGAAATGACATCCCTTGTAGCTTCACATCAACCGATCAACGGAAACAGTTGACGGCGCTGATCAACCTATTGGAGAGTAAAACGACATGGCAAGCATTTTTTCACGTTTCATCAAGGACGAATCGGGCGCAACCGCAATCGAATATGGACTGATTGCCGCTCTGATCGGCGTGGCGCTGATCACGGGTGCGTCGACGCTGGGTAACAAGCTGAACACCACTTTCAACAATATTGCCGGGAAAATCAACGTTACGCAATAATATTGTTGGAAGCATTTACGCCAACCGAAACTGGGCACGATTGTCTGCATTGGGTTGGTGTCATTATAATATGTGCATGCGCCGGTATCGAAATACCGGTTTGATTGGCAGTATTTGATAAACTGCTATCTGAGGCATGAGGCGCAGACATGCTCGGTGACGTTGCTTTGCGCAATGTTCTTTGGCACGGCCTCATGCTCAATGTTTTAACGAACTTGCCGGTGTTTTTCTGGTGTCATTGTGTTCGTCGTAGCCAGCAATCAAACATAAGGACCAAGCAGGGTTTTGCGGTCCATTTCGTGATATTCTCATTCCTCTGTGGGTGTTAGATATCAAGATGACACACACTTCACCCTTTGGTGGCGGTATATGTGCCGCATTCAACTCGTCGACTTTGATGAGGCTGATGGTTATGGTGTTCTCTGCGCGTGGCCACAAAAGGCAACAAAGCCAAGGCACTCCGATTTCGTCGCAAAAGGCGAAAATGTTTCCGTCATGGTTGCATTATATATCTTGAATTATAAAGGTCTTGTTCATAAGCTTGTGTAAAATTTAAGGGTGGAGCATGCGTGTGCCGCTGCTGAACAGGCCGATACCTTTTTTATGATGCAGGATAATAGGATGTTGAAAAAATTTCTCCGCATGCTGAGCGATAAATCGGGCGCAACCGCAATCGAATATGGCCTGATTGCGGCTCTGATTGGTGTGGCGCTGATTACGGGTGCTCAGACGCTTGGCTTCAAACTGGACAATGCGTTTTCATTGATCTCCAACACTATTACCAATGCGACGGGTGTCGATTAGAGTTATTCATCAGAGTCTTATTGAAACCGTTTTCAGCACCGCCATTTTGTTTTTATTGACCAAACCTCTTGTTTACATTTCAGCCTTATCATCCGGCACCGTATAGACGGGATGTTTTGCCATGATGGCTGCCACGCTACTGCTTATCCTTCCATTGGGTTTGGTGACTGCAGCACTGACGGATTTGTTTGAGATGAAAATCCCAAACGCGATTCCGGTGCTGCTGCTGCTGGGCTTTGCTGCTTTGGCAATTGTGCTTGGGTTGCCCTGGCGCGATGTGGGGCTGCATCTTCTGGCAGGACTGGTTGTGTTTTGGGCCTGCTTTGTTTTTTTTGCCGTCAATGTCATGGGGGGTGGTGACGCAAAGTTGATGACAGCGGCAGCCGTCTGGTTTGGCTTCAATGCCAGTTTGCTGGAGTTTCTTGCGCAGGTTGCCGTGTTTGGTGGTGTGCTGACGGTGCTGATTCTGATCATTCGCAGCCAATCTTCTCATCTTCTTGCGCTCGGTCTGCGGATGCCGCGTTCGCTTCTGGTGGAGAAGAAGATTCCGTATGGCATCGCCATCGCTTTGGGCGGTTTCTGCACCATCTCGCAATCGCCACTCGCGATCATGGTACTCGATGCAGCGAAATAAGGCGTCAACAAGTCATTAACTAAGCCCGTAAGACAGTTGTTAACTATAATTACACCAATTCCTGATCTTCTCAGGGCGGAGATATTTCGCTCGCAGCTGAGGACAGATCATGAAGCCCGCCCGCATTTTCATTCTTATTGTCGCTGTTGTGGCGGCAGGGCTAGCCGGATTGCTGGCCATGAGCGTGAGCGGGCCGAAAAACGTTATCATTCAGTCCAGCGAAAAAACCGTGGTCAAAGATCCGACTGTCAACGTTCTGGTTGCATCCAGCACGATGCCCGTGGGCGCGCGACTGTCTGATAAGGCCATGCGCTGGATGGCCTGGCCGAAAACTGGTCTGGTGGCCGGTTTTGTGACGCAGGACAATCGGCCAAACGCGATCAAAGATCTGGAAGGTAGTGTGGTGCGCTTGCCGATCTTTGAAGGTGAGCCAATCCGTCTGGAAAAAGTAGCCGATGCGTCGGGCAGCACGCTGTCGGCATTGCTTCCAGCAGGCAAAAGAGCCGTTGCCACCGAAATTTCCGTCGCCACGGGGGCGGGGGGCTTTATCCTGCCCAATGACCGGGTCGATCTTATCATGGTGCGCAAGCTTAAACAGGAAGGCAAGGAGGACATTAGTGTCAGCCAAATTCTCCTGAGCAATATCCGTGTCCTGGCCATCGATCAGCAGATTGATGAAACCGGCAAGGGTGGGCGGTCGGTGATCGGCACCACAGCGACCCTTGAGTTGACGCCAGAGCAGGTGACCGCGCTTGCCGCCGCACAACAGGCTGCCTCGCGCCTGACCCTGTCCCTGCGTTCGGTCGCAGATGCTCAGGAGCCCGATACCGGCACACCGCAGGACCTCGCCACGGGCAATTCAAACAACGTGCTGGTCATCAAGTCCGGCGAAGTCACCAATGGCGCGGGGGTGGTCAATTGATGAACAGGACAGGTCTTATGACAGCCGCAATGCCCTCTTTGACACGCCTGTTGACCCTGACAGCTCTGGCGCTTGCTCTGACGCTGACAGGGCTGCCGGGTGAACGCTCCAGCCTGTGGCGTGACGGATTGAGTGCCCGTGCCGACCAGCAGGCCCTTATTCGTATCAGTCAGGCCGGCCCTGGTGCGCATCGCACCCTGAAGCTTGGCCTCAACAAGGCGATTGTTGTGGACTTGCCGGAGGATGCGCATGATATTCTGGTCGCAGATCCAAGCCTGGCCGATGCCGTCACCCGAACATCGCGCCGCATCTATCTGTTTGGCAAAACCGTTGGCCAAACCAATATTTTCATTTTTGGGGCCGATGGGCGCGAGATTGTCAGCCTCGATTTGCAAATCGAACGCGATATTGATGGTCTTGAGGCCAATCTCAAGCGGTTCATTGCTGATTCCAACATCAAGGTTGAAATCATCTCGGACAACGTCGTGTTGACCGGCACCGTTCGCACCCCGCAGGATTCATCGCGTGCGGTTGCGCTGGCGCAAGCCTTTGTCAAAGGCGGTGAGGCCACCACACGCAGCGCCACCGCAACCAGTGAAAGTAGCGGTGATGGTGCCGTTGCGATTTACAATGAGGCGCGCCAGACCTCGCAGATTGTCAACATGTTGACGATTGAGGGCGAAGATCAGGTGACGTTGAAAATCACCGTTGCCGAAGTGCGCCGCGAGATTCTCAAACAGCTGGGCTTTAACACAACGCTGCAAAATTCCATCTCGGGCAATACCGTGGTCACGGCGTCCAATCCAGCCGATTCAACCGCGATTTCAGCGGCCATCTCCACAGCTATCGGCAAATATTCGCTGGCAGCTGTGATCAACGCTATGGAAGAAGCGCAAGTCATCAAAACACTGGCCGAGCCAACCTTGACGGCAACCTCCGGCCAAAGCGCCACATTCAGCTCTGGCGGTGAGTTGATCCGCAACATCAATCAGGCCAATGGCTCAACCACCACCCAGACCTATGATTACGGCATCAAGCTGAACTTCACACCGGTGGTGCTGTCTGCTGGCCGGATCAGCCTGAAGATCGATACCGAAGTGTCAGAACCGGCCACCAGTGGCAGCACATCCGATTTCCGCAAGCGACAGGCAACGACGTCGGTGGAATTACCGTCCGGCGGCTCCATCGCGCTGGCCGGTTTGATCAGCGACAATGTCGAGCAGCAAAGCACAGGCGTTCCCGGTGCGCGCAGCGTGCCCCTCCTTGGGGCACTGTTTCGCAACAAGCAATATGATCGCAAGGAAACGGAACTGGTGATCATCGCCACGCCCTATCTGACCCGTGCTGTTGCCCGCAATCAGCTGCAGCGGCCCGATGACAATTTCAATCCGCCCGGAGACGGGGCGATGTATTTTCTCAACCGCGTCAACAAGGTTTATGGCCGCAAAGACGCAGACACCACCGGAGCCTATCACGGCACGGTCGGCTTTATTTACAAGTGAGGCGGCGATGATCTTGCGAGACGCTCAATTCTTGCCGAAGCTGGCACCAGGTCTGGCCTTGCCAGGTTTGGTCTTGGGCCTGGTGGCTGTGTTGTCACTGTCCGGTTGCGGCAGCATGGGCAAGGATTCGATGTCCACTGGCTCCATTCCAGATGATTATCGCACCCGGCATCCGATTATGATGACCGATGTGGAACATTCCCTCGACCTGCCGGTGGCGCAAGGCAACGCTCATATGACGGTGGGCATGGCGGATACGGTGACCGGCTTTGCTCAGGATTACCACAATGCGTCTAGCGGATTTGTGCAAATCATGGTTCCCCGCGGCTCGACCAACGCTGTTGCTGCAGCCTCCGTGGTGCGGCAGGTGCGGAGCCAGCTGGTTGCCAAGGGCGTACCCTCGTCCAAAATTATCGAGCGTCCCTATCAGGCACAGGCGCAGGGCGACGCGGCCCCCATCCGTCTCAGCTATGTGGCAACCACAGCGGTGGCCGGGCCTTGCGGCCAATGGCCGGAAGATCTTGCCAATGATACCTCCCAAAACAAGAGCTGGGAGAATTTCGGTTGCGCGACGCAGGCCAATCTGGCCGCGCAGATCGCCAATCCGACGGATCTGATCGCGCCAAGAGGCATGACGCCGATTGATGCGGATCGTCGTATGCAGGTCATCAGTACGTATCGCACAGGTGGCTAGTGCAGCGATCCAAACGAAGGCGTCAGTGCACGAGTACAATGAATCGCGGGGATCGGGCAGAGCCATGAACACTATCAATTATGACATGGATTCCGTAACACAAGAGTACGGTGCCACTGCCGAGCCTGTGAAAGGCGGCGATCTGGAGCGGATGCGGCCCCTGCCACGCATCTCTGTCCATGCGTTTTGCCTCTCAGAAGACGTGCTGGCTGTGATGGAAGAGTGCAGCCGTGATCGCCGTATGACCAAGGTTAGCATGCGGGTGACCAGCGGCGGAATTTCGGCGGCGGTCAATATGTTTTCGGGTGCACCCACCCCCAATCTGATCATTCTGGAAAGCGAGGCGCGTGCCGAAAACCTGTTGCCGGAATTGGCACCATTGGCAGAGGTCTGCGATCCCTCTACGCGCGTGATTGTGGTTGGGCATTTCAACGATATTGCTCTTTATCGCGAACTGATGCGCAATGGCGTTTCTGACTATATCGTTGCCCCAGTCAGCATGGCTGATGTGATCGGCGCACTCTCCACCATCTTCATCGACCCGGATGCCGAGCCGCTGGGGCGCAGCATTGCCTTTATTGGTGCCAAGGGCGGGGTTGGCTCCTCGACCATCGCCCATAACACGGCCTTCATGATTGCCTCGCTGTTTTCATCGGAAACCATTCTGGCCGATCTGGACCTGCCCTATGGTACGGCCAATATCGACTTTGATCAGGACCCCGCCCAAGGCATTGCCGAGGCCGTGTTTGCGCCGGAGCGGTTGGATGAAACCTTTCTGGATCGTTTGCTGACCGATTGCGCCAAAAACCTGTCGTTGCTGGCAGCCCCTTCGCTGCTTGATCGCGCCTATGATTTTGAGAGTGGCGCTTTTCTTCCTGTGCTGGAAACGCTTCAGCGCAGTGCGCCCATTGCCATTCTGGATGTGCCCCATACCTGGAATGAATGGACAAGAGCGCTTTTGTCCGAGGTGGATGAAATTGTGCTGACCTGCGCGCCCGATCTGGCCAACCTGCGCAACACCAAGAACCTGCTGGATGCTCTTAAAAAGATGCGGCCCAACGACAAGGCACCCCATCTGATTTTCAATCAGGTTGGCATGCCCAAGCGTCCGGAAATCTCGCCTGCGGATTTCTTTGAGCCTTTGGACGTGCAGCCCACAGCCATCATCCCCTTTGACGTACAATTGTTCGGCAATGCCGCCAACAGCGGACGGATGATTGCCGAGGTGGATGCAAAATGCCCGACTGCTGAAACCTTCTCGCAGATCGCCCATCTGGTCACCGGGCGGGTGAATGTCAAAAAGACCAAAAAGGCAGGTCTTGGTCGGGTTCTGGAACTACTGGGTCGTAAATAACATGCGTGTCTGCCGGCCTGAAGGCTGGCGTTGGAAACTGGAAGAACAACATGTTCGGTAAACGTGGAAATGAAGGATCGGGAAAGGTTGGTGCAGGTCAAGCGCCTTTGACCTCCATGCTCTCATCGCCCGGCCCGTCGAATTTGATTGAGCCATCCTCGGCGGAACAGCAACGCAAAGCCGCAGCTGCCTCTGCTCCAGCCCCGGCCGCGCCCCAACGCCGCCGTCCTACCCGAACGGAAGAGTATTACGATACCAAGAGTCAGGTCTTTGCCGCCTTGATCGACACAATCGATCTATCGCAGCTGGCCAAACTGGATGTTGAAAACGCGCGCGAGGAAATTCGCGATATCGTCAACGATATCATCAGCATCAAAAATTTCGCCATGTCGATTTCCGAGCAGGAAGAGTTGCTCGAAGACATCTGTAATGACGTGCTGGGGTATGGCCCGCTTGAGCCCTTGCTGGCCCGCGATGATATTTCCGATATCATGGTCAATGGGGCGGGCCAGACATTTATCGAAGTCGGTGGCAAGACCATTGAATCAGACATTCGTTTTCGCGACAATTCACAACTGCTGTCGATCTGCCAGCGTATTGTCAGTCAGGTTGGCCGACGGGTTGATGAATCAAGCCCGATTTGCGATGCCCGCTTGCCCGATGGATCGCGCGTGAACGTCATTGCCCCGCCGCTGTCGATTGATGGCCCGGCGCTCACCATCCGTAAGTTCAAGAAAGACAAGCTCAATCTCGATCAATTGGTCAAGTTCGGCACCATCACGCCGGAAGGTGCCCAGATTTTGCAGATCATCGGTCGTGTCCGTTGCAATGTGGTAATTTCAGGCGGTACCGGGTCTGGCAAAACCACGCTTTTGAACTGCCTGACGCGCTATATTGATGCCGACGAGCGTGTCATTACCTGCGAAGATACGGCAGAATTGCAATTGCAGCAGCCGCATGTTGTGCGATTGGAAACCCGCCCACCGAATATTGAGGGTGAAGGCGAAATCACCATGCGCGATCTGGTGAGAAACTGCCTGCGTATGCGGCCAGAGCGGATCATCGTTGGCGAAGTGCGCGGACCGGAGGTTTTCGACCTGTTGCAGGCGATGAACACCGGCCACGATGGGTCCATGGGTACGATCCACGCCAACACGCCCCGCGAATGCCTCAGCCGTATGGAATCCATGATTGCCATGGGTGGCTATACCCTGCCTGCCAAGACGGTGCGTGAGATCATTTCCGGCTCGATTGATGTGATCATTCAGGTGTCGCGCCTGCGCGATGGCACGCGCCGCATCACCCACATCACCGAAGTGGTCGGGATGGAAGGTGACGTGATCATCACCCAGGACCTGATGCGCTATGAGATGGAAGGCGAAGACCTGGCCGGGAAAATCATTGGACGGCATATGTCCACCGGCATCGGCAAACCGCATTTCTGGGAGCGGGCGCGATACTACAATGAAGACCGGCGACTGGCGGCTGCGCTGGATGCCTTGGAACAGAAATCCGGCACTCTGTAAGGATCAGGCAGATGGACCTCAATGTGATCGCGATTGTGCTTCTGGCCGCCATCTCTGCGGGGTCTGTGGCCTATGTCTTGCTGTTCTCAAAGGTTCAGACGGAAAAGAAAGTTGCCAGCCGCTTGGCGCGGGTCAAAAATGCCGAGGCCGACACTGTCAAGGTGCGCAGTACCCGCGATCGCGTTCAGGAATTGTCCAAGCGCCGCAAATCGGTGCAGGACACCTTGAAGGAAATCGAGCGCAAGCAGACCGAAAGCACCAAGAAGATCTCCGGCCAGTCGCTGAAACAGCGATTGCCGCAAACGGGCTTTTCCATCACCATTGGCCGTTTCATCGTGGCCAGCGTGGGCCTTGGTTTCGCATTTTTCTGTATTGGCCTGTTGATGGGCATGACGTTGCTGCTTGCGCTGTGCGTGGGGTTTGTTGCAGGCGTGGGCTTGCCGCGCTGGATTGTCAATTTCCTGATCAAGCGGCGACAAGGAAAATTCCTGATCGAATTTCCCAATGCTCTGGATGTTATGGTGCGCGCCATTAAATCCGGCCTGCCGCTGAATGACGCTTTGCGCATGATTGCCACGGATTCGCAAGAGCCCGTGAGAAGCGAGTTTCGCCGGGTGGTGGATTCCCAGCAGCTTGGCATCACGGTGTCTGAAGCCTGTAGCCGAATGTTTACGGCAATGCCACTTCAAGAGGTGAATTTCTTCGCCATTGTTATCACCATTCAGGCTCAGGCGGGCGGCAATCTGTCCGAGGCTTTGGCCAACCTGTCCAAGGTGCTGCGTGAACGGCGCAAGATGCGCGCCAAAGTCAGCGCCCTGTCGATGGAGGCCAAATCCTCTGCGGTGATCATTGGTTCATTGCCCTTCATTGTGGCCTCTTTGGTCTACATGACCTCACCAGATTACATCATGGTGCTGTTTACCGATCCGCGTGGTCATCTGATTTTGGGTGCCTCGGCCTTATGGATGTCGTTCGGTATTTTTGTCATGCGCCAAATGATCAATTTCGATATCTGAGGGATAGCCATGTCTGATGATCTTGTCTCCAAACTGACCAGCCCGGCTCTTCTCATCCCCCTGCTAGTGGCGGTGGCCGTGTTTGCCACGCTCTATACCATTATTATGCCTATGTTTGAGCGCAGCGATCTCAACAAGCGGCTGAAGGCGGTATCGACTGAGCGCGACCAGATTCGCGCTCGTGAGAGGGCCCGCATGAACTCCGAAACCGGACGCGGTTCTTTGCGCAATGCCGATCACAGTTCCGCCGGAAAGATTGTCGAGCGCTTTAACCTACGCAAGGCGCTGGTGGATGAGAACACGGTGGATAAGCTGAAAACGGCGGGCCTGCGCACTCCGGCATCGCTCAACATGTTTCTTGCGGCGCGTTTTGTGCTGCCCTTCATCTTTCTGGCTTTGGCCAGTTTCTGGATTTTTGTGCTCGAGAACCTGAGAGAACAGGCTTTCACGGTTCGCCTGCTGGTCGCGATCGTGACGGGCTATGTCGGCTTTTATCTGCCGAATATTTATGTGTCCAACCGCATTTCCAAGCGTCAGCTCTCCATTCGCCGGGCGTGGCCGGATGGGCTGGATTTGATGTTGATCTGCGTTGAATCCGGCATGTCGATTGAAGCGGCCATGCGGCGCGTGGCCGATGAAATGGCCACTCAATCTCCCGATCTGGCCGAAGAAATGGTGCTGACCACGGCGGAGCTGTCCTTTCTTCAAGAACGCCGCGTGGCTTATGAAAACCTTGGTAACCGCACCCAGCTGGAAACTGTCAAATCTGTTTGCCAAGCCTTGATTCAGGCCGAACGCTACGGCACGCCCATTGGTCAGGCATTGCGCGTTCTGGCGCAGGAAAGCCGTGATGAGCGGATGAATGCGGCTGAGAAAAAGGCAGCAGCCCTGCCACCCAAGCTCACCGTGCCGATGATTGTGTTTTTCCTGCCGGTGTTGATTGCCGTTGTGCTCGGCCCCGCCGGTATTCGCGTCTCGGATCGCTTCTGATCTGGTGGAAGCCGTGATCTTGATGGTATCTTTGCAAAAGCGTGACTGGATCGCCCTTTTGTTGTCACCTGAGTGCTCTTATATAGAGAGGTCATAGCGCCCGAAAACGATTGGCCCGAAGGTTGCGGGCAATAGACGGTATGGGCAAGGAGGCCAGTCATGCGGATAGACCCGGTTCATTTCATCGCAAGCGCATTGCTGGCAGGGGCCATGATATCCACACCCGCGTGGGCTGAACCTGCAAAAAAGACCACGACGAACAAAGTGCCGACAATCGAAACCTGGTCGGTGCCGCAAGACAGCTATAAGGATCTGCCGGGTGTCAAATCGCAGGAAGAGGTCGCTCGCGAGGCAATGAAGCCGAGCTATACCTGCAAAACAGACACCGTGCTGATGCGGGGCAAGGGCACGCGCGATTTCCATTTTCTGGGCTCCGGCATGCCCCGCACCGTTTACAATTGCACCACCGGCAATGGCGACGATGGTGCCAGCTTTGGTTTGTCCTACACGGGATCAGAGCCACCCAAGACCGGCGCATGGCTTCCCGGTATCAATCCCCGCGATGTCGGGGATTAGAGTTTGTCAGGGAAAAGTGGAATCCGGTTTTCCCGAAAAGACAAAGGAAAACAAAAGAATCTAGAATCTGTCTGGTTCAATCTGAACCTGACAGACTCTAAGAATCCCCATCACCGGGCACCGATTCCGCCTTGCCCAACAACAGCGAATGATAGCGATTGAGGCGCTCGAAATGGGCGTTCATGGCGCGCGCAATCTGGGTTGAGTTCTTCACCGATAGAAAGTGGCTGACAATCTGCGCGTAATGATTGGCCTGCCGGGGCAGGCGTTGTTCTGGCTGCTGGCGCTCTGAAATTTCCTCGTCACTTAACACCTGCACCACTTGTGTTGGCTCAGGCAGCGCCACAAGCGCCTGATTGCGCGGTGGCAATGCGCCATTGACCAATTGCGAACTTGGGTCAAAGTGATGAAACAGGCTGGCTTCCAGCGCGTTGATCTCGGCCTTGTCCGCTAGCGGATAGGCCCAGACATAGGCAATCTCCCAGACATCAATTTGCCGATTGGCGATAATATCCGATCGTGCCGAGGTCAGATGTCGCGCAACACGCGCACGAATCCCATCCTTGGATTGGCCGACATAGAGCGGCACATTGTCCAGATCGGCCAGCACATAGACGCCAATGTCATTGATCAGCGAGGCGACCGCCCGTTTGCGAAATTGAAAATCAACCGCCAAATCGGGCACCCCCCCGCCGCACAGATGCTGGAGCCGAGGTTTCTGCCTTGGTCGCTTGTTTTTGGGCATGCGCCATCAAAGGCTCAAACAGATAGTGGGCCAGAAAACGCACCACGGGCACAGCCACACCATCGCCCGTGAGATGATAGGCCTCATTATAGCGGCGCGGCAGCCGGTAGCTTTCATCCAGCCCCATCAGGCGGGCGGTTTCGCGCGCTGAAATCAGCCGTGAGCGTACTCGATTGTTCTCGACCACCAGAATCGTTTGCCGTGAGGAGCCACCGTTTGGCGTGCGCAGACAGCCCGAAATGTCATCAAACCGCACCTCGGCGCGCACAATCCGCCCAGCTGCTTCCGGCCTTGTGCGCTTGTACACTCCGCCTACCATGCGCCGCTCAGCCCGCTTTGCGGCTTCCACTTTGGCCAGATTGACCGGCGACATGGAGGCCAGCAATTTGGTTGTTTGCTCAGCTGTGTGCCACGCCACATCTGAAGGTTTTTCTTCGATAATGTCAGAAAAAGCTGTGGTACGCAGCGCAGGCGAGGGAAGGTTCCACCACAGCCAATCCGCCGACGCCTTTTTGCCGATTCTCTGATAGGCGTTGCGAAGCCCGCGGGTGTGAAAGGGCATGGTTGGTTCGGGCGATAGCAGCGATGGATCGATGCTCAGATCCTTGCGCACGCCAATTACAAACAGCCGCGGCCGCGATTGCGGCAAAAACAGCGCCGCATCGACCACCAGCGCACCATATCGATAGCCTGCATTGGAAAAAGTCTCGCAGATTGCCTTGAAATCCTCGCCCTTATGGGAGGTCAGTGCGCCGCAGACATTTTCCACGGCAATCATCTTCGGACCACGACCATCGGCCTTCAGGCCTGTCATCAAATCCCAAAACGGATAGAACGTGCCGGAGCGCGCGCCGCGCAGGCCAGCACCCACACCCGCCAGCGACAAATCCTGACAGGGAAAAGACCCCCACGCCAGATCGACCGCGCCCGGCAGTTGGTCAATGCTCAAAGCCCGGATGTCACCCACGGTCAGTTCGCCGCCGGTGCCCCAATTGTCTTGATAGGTCAGACCTTTCTTGCCATCGACATCATTGGCAAAAGCGCAACGCCACGTCTGCCCAAGGCCCGCCCGCGCCATGCCGCCGCCCGCAAAAAACTCATAGAACGAAAAGGGCTGTCGCATGGCATTCCTTCGAGTCTGATCTGTGCTTCCACACATGACACGAATTGGTTTCTGATTTGTTCTCATTTTAGCATGATTTTTTCAAGCGCGGCAACTGCCAGATTCCCCTCGCGCTTATCCATTTTCATGTCATGCCCCTTTGCGAATGGCCGCATCAATCCGGCTGAATTCCTTATTCTCAATCATCAGGAAGAGGCAAGAGCCGTCTGACCGATTCGCCCAAAGCTCTCCAACAAGCCGTTTCTCTTTGGAGTCATCATTTGTGATATACGGCATGCCCTTATATTCGACCACCAAATAGCGGCCATCGGCAAGAAGCGCCACAAAATCGGGATAGAATTTATCCGTTGCCGTTTGAAGCCAGAATGAATTAGGCTGTTGTGATGTGTTGCGCACCCATGCCTTCACCTCCGGCATCCGCTCCAGATAGACCGCACATTCATGTTCTTCGCCGGTCGATTCCAGATCGCCAATCACGCGGAACAAGTGTTTTTTGAAATCCGTCCTGCCTTTGTAGGGTTCGCGGTAGGCATAGCGGTTTTCTTCAAACACAAGCTCCAGATCGGCGTTTGTCCTGAAGTCCAATCCGCTTTGCGGAAAGACGACCTGCTGGAAGGCCTGGGTTTGTCGATGGTCACGATGTTTGGCTATGACCTTCACCAGTGCTTCCACCAACCGGAATTTTGCTCGTGCCAAGGCTTCAAGCGACATGCCGGTTTGCGCTGATATCACATCCAGCGTCTTCGCAATAAACAGCATGGATGATGTCTTGGTAATGTCCCGCCGGGCCGTAAAGGGAAGCCGCCGATCCAGCCAGTTCACCAGCGCATTCTTCGTCCAGCCGCGCTCTTGCAGGTTGAGCATGAGCTGTTCGTGCAGATCATTGACGAATTCCACCTTCACCTGGCCAGCTTGGTCCACATCCACATGGGCCTCGTCGCGAGCCTGTTTCGGCGGCACGAAATAATCCATGATGGTGGCCGGGTCGTCCTGATCAAGCGCCCACGGATGATCGAGGAAATGCCCCCGGTCGAAAAGCTGCAAACCATGGTTGGTCTGGATGGCCAAACGCGGAATTGCGAAACGAATGGCCTCTTGCTCTTCACCAACAGATTTCAGCCGCGCGCCGCGCGATTTATGCACAAGTGCTTCCACCATGGACGCAGCGGCCTGTGGCAGGGCCAGCAGCAGCGCTGTCTTGTCATAATCATTCAGCGCTCCACGGGCGCGGATAACACCCTTGTCCGCGTCAAACTCCACACGTCCGCCGGTCATGGTTTCGATATTCAGCCGGAATGGCTCAAAATCGACATGGGCGGGGACTTTCTCTTCGTGGATATAGGCAGAACCGCCCTCTTCCATCCCGCGCAAAGGTTCGGCAACGGCACGCACCAGCGCATTCGCCTCCACCCGTTCGAACCCATTGTTCACCAATCCGTCGCGCAACGTGTTGGCGGCATTTTGAAAGCTCGTGGTAGTGGCAAAGGCATAAGCCCGGTTCAGGTCTTCATGGGTTTTGCGCTTGGCGTGCGGCAGACGCAGCACGCGGCCAAGCAATTGCTCCACAGCGCGCACGGATTTCTGTTCAGCAACCGAACACAGAACGTAAGCGAAAGAGCAATCCCAGCCCTCTTTCAGTGCTTGTTGCGTGATAATGAAGCGCACCTTGCAATCACGGTCAAACAGATCAACACCATCCAGCCCTTTGCTGTCGCCAGTGGCAATGACGATATGCTCATCAGGAACACGGAAATCATCAACAAGCATCTTCTTCACCTCATCGGCATGAAGCGTCGGCTTGTCCTTGGATTTAGGTTCGGCCTGAATCAGCATCACAGGCCGCACGAATTCGCCGGTGAGGTTTTCTTCTGTCCGCGCCGTTGCCGATAATTCGTCCAGCCATGCCATGGCATCGCTGATCGTGTCACGCGGATCGGTGCGCCCGCGAAGAATCACCGGCAGCTTGATCATCTCTTCGGCTTTAAGTTCGGCTGCTGAAACATGATGCAGCACGTTTGATGCGTAAATGCCCTTTTCCGGCTTGTGCTCTTCCGGCGTCACGGGGGTTGCCGTGAATTCAACGATCAAGGAAGGCGACAAGCGGGCCAGCGTATCAAACGAAAGATCAGTGCGGGCATTATGTGCCTCATCCACAATCACCATCGGGCGGCGCATTTTCAAAACATTGGCAAGCGACGGCAGCGGATCGCCACCCGGTCCGGGTTCCAAAAGCGCACGCTGCTCATTGGGAATGCCGGAAAAATGGTCCATCAATTCGCCGTTGGCGTCATAGACTTTGCGGCCTTCGGTTTTTTCCACCCGGAAAGCCTGAATGGTGGCCACGATAATCACCGCGCCGCCGTCATAATCGGCCCGCTTGGCGTAAAGCGCGTCCGCAATGGTCATCACGCGCACATTCTCGCCAAAGCGATCCGCCAGTGCCCGGCGGTTTGGGTGGGCGCGGTCGGACAGCGTCGCCAACGTCTGTTCGCGGATGGTGTCGGATGGCACCAGCCAGAGCACAGTCGGGTTTTCGCAGCGCAGAAAACTGTCAGCGGCAATGGCCACGCTATGGGCCGCAAGAATGGTCTTGCCGCCACCCGTTGGCACACGCAGGCAGACATAGGGCAGACCGGGCAGGCCGGGCGGCTGGAAGAACGGGCGTTTGGTCAGCGCATAGAAGGCAGTGTCGGCATCATTCAGCTCCACTGTTTTTTCTAAAAAGCGGCGAAGGCTGCCAAGCGTTTGCAACTGATAATTCTTGAGGGAAAAAACCGGAAGACTCATGGTTTGTCTCCCTTCACCTTGTCTCCATTGGGCTTTGAAGATCGCCGCGCAGGCTTATCCTTTGCCTTGGCAATCATCGTTTTCGCGTCCCGTTCGAAATCACTTTCAAATGTCTTGTCCTGAAGGCGACGGAACGTCTCAAATTCCTGTTCGGCCAGTGCCTTGGCCACAGAATGGCGAACCTTTCCGGCGTCTTGCAAAATGTCGTATTCGTTAAAGGTCAAGAATGCATCCAGCTTGTTAATCCAATCCGCCATTTTCATGGGGATTTGCCGCGAGGCCTGATTTTCGGCATAGTCGAGATACATCGAAACGATGCGCTCCAGCGACTTGATTTCATTGTCCTGGAGAAAATTCTTGGCAATCAAAACATCCGATTTCAGAATCTTGCCGTCCGGCGCATTCTTCCATGTTGTCAGCCCCATATTGGGGGCGCTGGCATTGGCGCGGGATTGAATGATTTCGGCAGCGGTCTGGCCGCTAATGGCCCAATGCAGCTTGTTTTGCACGGTCTTGAAGAATGTTTCGGTTATCTCCGAATCCTTGGCATAGTCGATGCTGCATTGCTGATAAATATCGGTGATCTTCAGATAGAAGCGGCGTTCACTCGCCCGGATTTCCCGGATGCGTTCCAGCAGTTCGTCGAAATAGTCGGTGCCAAAGCGCTTGTTCAGCTTCAAGCGTTCATCATCCATGGCAAAACCCTTGATGATGAATTCACGCAGCACCGATGTTGCCCATTTTCGAAACTGTGTCGCACGACGGCTGTTGACGCGATAGCCAACGGCAATAATCGCATCAAGATCGTAAAAACTGGTCAGATAGTTTTTCCCATCATCGGCAGTTATTCGGAATTTCCGAATAACTGATCCCTCTTCCAGTTCGCCGCTTTTGAAGATATTTTTCAAGTGCTCATTGATTGTCGGAACCGTGACCTCGAAAAGTTCCGCCATCCGCTTTTGTGTTAACCAGAAGCTTTCTTCTTCAAAAAGCACCTCTACCCGCATTGCGCCTTCCGGCCCGGAGTAAAAAAGGATTTCGCCCTCGCGTGGCGTCTTGTTGTCCGCCATGCCTCAAATCCCCTCAATCTGATAGGGGATTTGCTTGAAGGTGACACCAAGCGCCGCCAGACGATCATCCGGCACGGTGCAGCCTTCGGCATAGATGATACGCGCACCTGAAAATTCAGGATCAGCCAGAGGCAGGCTTTCCAGCACGGCCCCGGTCAACACATTGCCCGCCCGCTCATGGGCCACACCCACCGATTCTGCCGAATGCAGCAGATAGATTGCCCGGTTCTGAAACGTGCCAATCAACGGCGACGATCCATCGGCCCGCCGGGGAATGGGCGATCCGGTCTCGCAGAAAAACACATGGGCGGCCAGATCGGGAAAGGTCACAGCAGGTGAGACATTGCCATCGGCATCAAACAAGGGTTCGCCAAGGGTGCAGAAGCGGAAGCCGCCACCGCCTTGCCAGTTGAGCGCCTTGGATATGCCGCCTTGTTCGCCGTCAACCACTTTTGAATATCGAGGTGCAATATGTGTCTGCGCATGGTCGCCCATTTCAACGCCGATATGCTTTCGACCAAGCTTATGAGCCACCGCGCCAGTGGTACCAGAACCCGCGAATGAATCCAGAATCAGGTCCCCTTCATTTGATGCCAATTCAACAATACGCTGAATAAGCTTTTCAGGCTTGGGGGTTGGGAAAGGATCATCTGGTAGCAGCGAGAGCTGTTCTTTGCGTCCATCCTGTGTGTGGCTCACCTCATCCCAGAGCCAAATGGTTTGGGCGTTGGTTCCTTCAGAGCGAAGAGAAACGCGGAATCGTTTCAGGGCTGGAACGGCATTTTTTCCCGTCTTGCCCCACCAAATCAGTCCTTCTGCAAGATGTCGCGCATTCTCTTCTCTTCCATACCCCCAAACCCGCGATTTCGACGGCCATATTTCTTGCCCAGTATTGGGATTTGTAATTGGGTAGAAGAGATTTGGCCGTTCATCGGCACTTTTTGCGCACGTGTAATCTCCGGGCTTCCATTCTCCACGAACATCAGCGTCAGGGTTTTTGTATGCGGCATTCGCCTTTTCTGTCCGCACTAGTTTATTTGGACGCCAAACATTTTTATCTTTGGAGTATACAATAATATGGTCATGACTTTCTGAGAGCCAAAGAGCATCATTGGCTGGCGCGTATTTTTTCTGCCAGATCACATTGGAAATGAAATTTCGACGCCCGAAAATTTCATCCAGCATGAGTTTCAGCCCATGCACTTCATTGTCATCAATGCTTATCCAGATTGACCCATCGTCACTCAAAAACTCTTTCAACAACCGCAGGCGCGGATACATCATGCACAGCCATTTATCATGGCGTGAAAGATCTTCGGCTTCCTTGCCGACAACAGAGCCAAGCCAGGCCTTGATTTCCGGCGAATTGACATTGTCGTTGTAAACCCAGCTTTCATTGCCGGTATTATAGGGCGGGTCGATATAGATGCATTTGACCTTGCCCGCATAATAGGGCAGCAGCGCTTTCAGCGCTTCCAGATTATCGCCCTGCACCAGCAGATTGCCCGCCTCCGGGTCGCCATAGCTCAAGTCCTTGTCGCAATGGATCAGCCGATAGGGAACCTCGCGGTGATGGTTCACAACGGCCTTTTTGCCGATCCAGTCGAGTGTGGGCATGAGTCTTCCTGCATGGTCGCGATGATCAATGGTAATGGAGAGTTGTAGTGACCGGCCCCGGCGCTGTCACCCCATGTTCCGCGCCCACCACAGGCAATATTGCCACGCAGGGCAAGGCAGCGCTTAAACGGGTTTTCAGACAACAAAAAAGCCCGGTGAAACCGGGCTTTTTGTGGTAGTACACTTTTTGGCATTCTTAAATCAAGTCATTGACTTGATTAAGGAATTGGTGCCCAGAAGAGGACTCGAACCTCCACACCCTTGCGAGTACCAGCACCTGAAGCTGGCGCGTCTACCAATTCCGCCATCTGGGCGTTGACGAGGGATTTAGTCGGCCCGGCGGCGCAAGTCAACACGGTTTTTGAACTTTTCATGTCAGCACGCCCGTTTTTTTTCGAGCGCCTGTCTGTGATCTTGCGTGTGTGAATTCAACATACGGCCACACCCTTGAATTTCAAGCGGAAATAATTGATATCATTGACACAAAGAAAAATGCTGACACTATGAACAACAGACTCTAATATATGTTTCATTCTTGCAATGGCCTTCTACCGGCGCAGGATGTTCACAAAGCATCAGGCGAATCGATGAAGGCCACGCATAAACATCGTCCGTGCACGCGGATTTTCCGAGGAGGCTCTGAATGCCATTTTTTCGCAAGGCCTTGGTGGGTATTGCGCTGACGGTTGCTGGCAGCTTGCCCAATCCAGCCTCAGCCACTCTTCCCGTCATTGCAGCCCCTTCCGGTGATAGGGCATCCATTGTTCAGGACGTTCGTTACGTCTGCGACAATTTTGGGTGCTATGATCGGCCTGATTATGGTCGTCCACCACCACCGCCTGGCTATTATCGGCCAGGCCCACCACCCGGCTATGGCAGACCACCACCACCACCACCGGGCTATTATCGGCCAGGCCCACCACCCGGCTATGGCAGACCGCCACCACCACCGCCTGGCTATTATCGGCCAGGCCCACCACCCGGATATGGCAGGCCGCCACCGCCGCGGGGCGCATGGAACGCCCATGTACGCTGGTGTCTGGATCACCACAGATCGTATGATCCTGGTAGCAACCGTTATATTGGCCCCGGTGGTCGGTACCGGATTTGCCAATCACCGTTCCGCTGAACGGCATAACAAAGAGGGCGAGGCTCAGGCCTCGCCCTCTTTGGTTTCAGATTTACGATCAACGTGGCCGAGGTCGCGTGTCGGATCAATCACATCGCGCACCCGCTGTTTCAGCTCCTTGGGACCGGGAAAACCGCCATCCTGCTTGCGCTCCCAAATCAGCGCGCCATTGACCCTGATTTCAAAATTGCCGCCGGTGCCGGGAATAAGCCCAACCTCGCCAAGATCATCGCCAAAGGTTTGCAGCAATTCCTGCGCCATCCACCCGGCCCGCAGCAGCCAATTGCATTGGGTGCAATAGAGAATCGTGATTTTGGGCTTTTCGCTCATGGCAGCTCCTTGTTGATATTTGAGCTATTGACGGGCTGCCGGGCCAATCGTAGCTCTGTAGTGGTATTTTAAATCTATGATTTTTTATAAGAGGCTCAAGATATGTCGGTTCTCATGGTGGATGTCGATGGCGTTTTGGTCCATGGCCGACCACAGGATGGATTGCCATTTGGCACATTTTTAGAGCGCGATCTTGGTGTTTCTATTGACCAGCTCAGGCATGAGTTTTTTGAGAAATGCTGGTTCGATGTCGTGACTGGCAAATTGCCTATGCGTCCAGCGTTGGAAGCAGCGCTTTCAAGGATTGCGCCTGATGTGCGTGTTGAAACTCTCATTCGATATTGGTTTGAGCATGATTCTCGGCTTGATCAAGCCCTGATTTCGGAACTTCAGGAACAGAAACAACGAGGCGTGCGGATCTATCTCGCAACAAACCAAGAGCATGAGCGCGCGGCCTATTTGATGGAAACATTGGGACTGGACAACGTCGCCAGCGGAATTTTTTACTCGGCGGCTCTCGGGTGTCGAAAGCCGTCAGAGAATTTTTATCGCAAGGCAACCGAGCAATCGGGCGTTCACGCGAGGGATATCATGTTTATTGATGATATGGTTGAAAACATTGAGGCTGCGCGCGCATTTGGCTGGCAAGCAACTCAATGGGCATCGGGCATGTCGTTGCAAGATGTTTTGCCTGTTGACTGGCTACGCTAAATCGGCTCACCCCACTCGCTTGTAGAAAATCGTGGTGTCGCAGAAGCGGCCATCGGGAAACAGCGCATAGTCTGGCACGATACCCGCTTTGCTCCAGCCAAGCTTTTCATAAATGGATTCGGCCAGCTCGCCCGTGGCGGTATCCAGCACCAGCAAGTTTTTGCGCGCGATTTTTGCCTGTTGTTCAACTTCCGTCATGAGCAGGCGCGAGAGGCCAAGGCCGCGGGCGCAGCGATGCACCAGTAGTTTTTTCACATCGGCACGATGGGGTTGGTTGGGTGGCTGTTTCAGCCCCAAAAGCACGGTGCCAACGATTCGACCTTGGTGTTCGGCGGTAATCAGCGCCATATCGCCATCTTCTATCGCCCCAACAACGCCTTGCCAAAAGGGTCGGGCCGCGTCGTGATCAAACGGCAGCATGAAACCTACCGATGCGCCATCCTGCACACAGTCGTACAGAATATCACACAGATCATCCATCACGGCCCGAGCTTGCGGAGCGGTCAACATACGCAGATTTGTCACGGAGTGCTCCTTTGAAGCCTATCGGCCAAGATCGATAATAACCGCATAGCGGGCGATATGTGGGGTGGGATTGTGAAAGGCGTGGACATCGCCAATGTTCATATAGAGGCAATCGCCAGCGTCGAGCACATGCACCACGTCTCCCACGGTCAGTTCCATGCGCCCTTCAAACAGCCAGACATGTTGCCATTGATTGCGGCTGGCAGGTTGGGATGCAAACCGCACCGTGGCACCCGGCGGAAATTCTACCTCCACCACATCCACCCTTGATCCCGTGCCGGGGGGCGAGACAGAGCGGCGGCGATAACCGGTTTCGGGATCTTGCCACACGGGTTGGCTGGCGCGGCGGGTAAGCGGTGCGCCATTTTCGGTGCTGGCAAAAAACACCGAGAGCGATTGCCCCAAAGCAGAGCACAGTCGCGCCAGAAGTGACGCCGTGGGACTGGCCTCGCCCCGTTCAATGCGCGAAATCATCGCCCTGCTCACGCCCGATTGGTCTGCCAATTGGTCCAGCGTCAAACCCTTTGCGGTACGAAGCGCCTTTAACCGCTCTGAGATTGTCGAATTGAGATCATCGATGATATTTTCCATAATAGGAGAAAATCATGATCATTTAATGGAGTCAATCGCCTTTCTGGTCATCCTCGCTCAAGGAAAATGACGTTTCATCAACAAGCCTCTTGCATGTCGCCCAACTCCCGGCCTTTTTCCCGTGGAGAGAGTGTGTGTGATTCGTGCGCGATGGCAATTTGCTGACGCCCAGACCCAAGGAGACAAACGTGATCGAAATCAGAAAACCGCAAATAGAAGAAATGCGGCCGAAGATTACCGTGATCGGTGTTGGCGGCGGCGGTGGCAATGCCGTGAACAACATGATCACCGAGGGCTTGCAGGGGGTGGATTTTATTGCCGCCAATACCGATGCCCAGGCGCTGGCCATGTCCAAGGCCCCACGCCTCATTCAGCTTGGCGCTGAAATGACCCAAGGCCTCGGCGCAGGCTCTATTCCGGAAACCGGCCGCATGGCCGCCGAAGAAACCTTGCATGAGGTGATGGATCATCTCGCGGGCACCCATATGTGCTTTGTCACCGCCGGCATGGGCGGCGGCACCGGCACCGGGGCTGCCCCGGTGATTGCCCGCGCCGCCCGCGATGCAGGCATCCTTACCGTTGGCGTGGTCACCAAGCCGTTCAGCTTTGAAGGCCGCCGCCGGATGATGGCTGCCGAAGAGGGCATCGAGCGCCTGCGCGAAGCCACCGACACTGTGATTGTCATTCCGAACCAGAACCTGTTTCGCATTGCCGATGCCAAGACCACCTTTGCCGATGCTTTTGTGATTGCCGACCGGGTGCTTTACTCGGGCGTGTCCTGCATCACCGATCTGATCGTCAAGGAAGGCCTGATCAACCTCGACTTCGCTGACGTGAAATCCGTCATGAAGGGCATGGGCCGCGCCATGATGGGCACGGGCGAAGCCACAGGCGATGGCCGCGCCATCAAGGCCGCAGAAGCCGCCATTGCCAATCCGCTGCTGGATGAGGTTTCCATGCGCGGTGCCAGAGGCGTGCTGATTTCCATCTCCGGCGGCATGGATATGACGCTGTTCGAAGTGGATGAAGCCGCAACGCGCATCCGTGATGAAGTCTATGACGAGGCCGACATCGTGGTCGGTGCGATCTTTGACAAGGAGCTGGATGGCACTTTCCGCGTGTCCGTGGTGGCCACAGGTCTTGGTCAGGATGGCTATCCGCAGCCGCAGGGCTGAGAGCAGCGACCATAAAATACCATTTAAAAGCCCCGCATTTTCGATTTGCGACGTGCGGGGCGCAATTACTTTGATCTTTTCGCATTTCCGCACGGAAAACCGCTTCACAGTTTTCCTTGAAATGCTCTATATGCGAACCCTATGAGCACAGATAACCGCACCCCTCTCGACCATATCCGCAACTTCTCGATCGTGGCCCATATTGACCACGGCAAATCGACGCTGGCCGACCGCCTGATTCAATCTACTGGAGGATTGGCAGAACGCGATATGTCGGAGCAGGTGCTCGACAGCATGGACATCGAGCGCGAGCGCGG
>DNPN01000211.1:34135-41629 GCA_003501385.1 Rhizobium sp.
GAGCGCGGCATTACCATCAAGGCCCAGACCGTGCGTCTGCACTATAAGGCCAATGATGGTGAAACCTATGTGTTGAACCTGATCGACACCCCCGGCCACGTTGACTTTGCCTATGAAGTGTCGCGTTCGCTCTCAGCCTGCGAAGGCTCACTGCTGGTGGTGGATGCCTCTCAGGGCGTGGAAGCGCAGACGCTGGCCAACGTCTATCAGGCCATCGATAACAACCACGAGATCGTCACCGTTCTCAACAAGATCGACCTGCCCGCCGCAGAGCCAGAGCGGATCAAGGAACAGATCGAGGAAGTCATCGGCATTGATGCATCCGAAGCGGTGCTGATTTCGGCCAAGACCGGCCTTGGCATTCCCGACGTGCTGGAAGCCATCGTCAAGCAGCTTCCGCCGCCAAAGAGCGAGCTGGGGGCCAAAGGCCCGCTGAAGGCGCTGCTGGTGGATAGCTGGTATGACACCTATCTCGGCGTTATGGTTCTGGTGCGCGTGATTGATGGCGTGTTGGCCAAGGGCCAGACCATCCGCATGATGGGCACGGATGCCAAATATCAGGTCGAGCGCGTTGGCGTTCTGACCCCGAAAATGCTGGCTGTGGACAGCCTTGGACCGGGCGAAATCGGCTTTTTCACCGGATCGATCAAGGAAGTGGCCGACACCCGCGTGGGTGATACCATCACCGAAGACAAGCGCCCAACGGCCACCATGCTGCCCGGCTTCAAGCCCGCCCAGCCCGTGGTGTTCTGTGGCCTGTTCCCGGTGGATGCGGCAGATTTTGAAGATCTGCGCTCGGCCATGGGCAAGTTGCGCCTCAACGATGCGTCGTTCTCGTTTGAAATGGAAAGCTCGGCAGCGCTCGGCTTCGGCTTCCGTTGCGGCTTCCTCGGCCTTCTGCATCTGGAAATCATTCAGGAGCGGCTGGAGCGTGAATTCGACCTCGATCTGATCGCGACGGCTCCTTCGGTTGTCTACAAGCTGTCGATGACGGATGGTTCAGAGCGCGAGCTGCACAATCCTGCCGATATGCCGGATGTGGTGAAAATCTCCGAAATTCATGAGCCATGGATCAAGGCCACGATTCTGACCCCGGATGATTATCTTGGCGGTATTTTGAAACTGTGTCAGGACCGCCGCGGTATCCAGACCGAGCTGACCTATGTTGGCAAGCGCGCCATGCTGACCTATGAGCTGCCGCTCAATGAAGTGGTGTTCGATTTCTACGACCGTCTGAAGTCGATTTCCAAGGGCTATGCCTCGTTCGATTACCATCTGGATGGCCACCGCGAAGGCAATCTGGTGAAGATGTCGATCCTCGTCAACGGCGAGCCAGTGGATGCGCTCTCCATGATGGTTCACCGCATGGCAGCGGAAAAGCGTGGCCGTGAAATGTGCGAAAAGCTGAAAGAGCTGATTCCAAAGCACATGTTCAAAATCCCGATTCAGGCCGCCATCGGCAGCAACGTCATCGCCCGCGAAACCATCTCGGCCCTGCGCAAGGACGTGACCGCCAAGTGCTACGGCGGCGACGCCAGCCGTAAACGCAAGCTGCTGGATAAGCAGAAGGCGGGTAAAAAGCGGATGCGCCAGTTCGGCAAGGTCGAAATTCCGCAGGAAGCCTTTATCGCCGCTCTGAAAATGAGTGATGAGTGATTGATACTTGATACCCTGCCGGTGGCGGAAAAAGCCACCGGCAGGGTATATATCAGGCTATGTTTTGTAGCCGCGCTTGGCCGTTGTGCAGAAAAAGCGCTTTTGAGAAAATCCCGGTGTCCAGATAATTCGGCAGGCGAATATCATCGATATCCGGTAACGCTTTGATTTTTGGATCAAATGATCGATCAATCTGAGAAATAAAGCCAAGAATGACGCCGTGTTGACGGGCGAAGTTCTGAAGGGCGTTCATTTGCTCTGAAAGCGCTGGTTCACTTCGTCGTTGATCGAGAATTTGCAGATAATCGATAACGGCAACCGTGCCACGGGGCGCATCAGCAAGGTGGCTGATGATGGAATCGGCGCAAATCCTGTCAGATGTGACGATCTCCAAAGCATGATCGGGCGTGGCCGTGCCATCCGCCAACACCTTCAAGCGCTCCTGGGTTTCCTGCTCTGTATATTCCAGCGTGAAGAACACAGCGCGCCTGCCATGACAGATGGCATCCAGCAGCAGTTTTAACCCCAACAAGGTTTTTCCCTGCCTTGGGCGTGATCCAAGCAGCAAGAGATCACCATCGGAGAGATGGGAGAGCAAGTCATTGATCGTTGGCTTTGTCTCCGCACGGGCAGAGAGAAGGCTCCAGCCGCCAAACCCTTCGCTTTGAGCAATGCGGTCCAATGCCATGTGGAGAGCAATATTCTCGTCCCGAGCCAATGTCTTGGCGCGGCGTTTCAGCTGATAAATCGGCGATGATAGTTTCATGTCAGAACCTCTATTCCGAGCTAGAAACGCAATCCCCTCCTTATGCGGCGCTCGAACAGATGGCTCGATCAGCAATGAACCCCGTATGAAAAATACTTCCCCAATTGGAGGGAGGAGGCGCGGGCCAAGCCTGTGGCTCAATGTATGATGCGATTCGCGGCTTCAGGCAAGCGGCGGGATGATTTAGGCAAGTGGTGATTTTAAGATCATAATTTATCTCTTGCCGTCCCAAAGGCTTGCCGCTATTTTGAAGTTACAACTCTGAAAGAGAAAGGAGGGTCACGTGAAAAATTTCTATTTCCGGTTTTACCGGCAACGTGGCCCCGTCAACGCCCTGCAAATGCGTTTGCAGGGCTGACCAAAATCCGTTTCAACGGTCTGGTCTGCCCTTTGTGGCGGCAGCGCTTGAGCTATTCGCTTGAAGCGTCTGCCATATGTTTTCACCGCAGTGATGTTGGCTGAGGCCACGTCCGGTTATCCTGCGGAATGGACCAGAGGTTTCCTATGTCTCTTATCAATCTTCGCGATCTTGGCGTTGTGCTGGCGCAGCCGTTGTTTTCCAAACTCAATCTCACGATTAATGCAGGAGACCGGATTGGTCTTGTGGCCGCCAATGGGCGCGGCAAATCCACCCTGTTGCGCTGCATCGCGGGCACATTTGAGCCGAGCGAAGGCGAGATTACCAAAGCACGCGGATTAACAGTTGGCACTGTCGAGCAAAACATTCCGCCTGCGCTGTATGAGCTCTCCTTTTATGATGCGGTTTTGAGCAGTCTTTCGCAAGATCAGGCCGAGATGGAAAGCTGGCGGGTGGATGTTGTGCTGGAAGAGCTGGATGTTCCAGAAGAATTCCGCCATCGGCCCGTTAAAGCCCTCAGCGGCGGCTGGCAGCGGTTGATGTTGCTGGCGCGGGTCTGGGTCACTGAGCCTGACGTGTTGATGCTGGATGAGCCAACCAACCATCTTGATCTTGGCAAGATTGCCGCACTTGAAGCGTGGCTGAATGCTCTGCCCCGCGATATGCCGGTTATTCTCGCAAGCCACGACCGCGCTTTTCTGGATGCCATCACCAATAAAACGCTGTTTTTGCGACCAGAGAACAGCGCGGTGTTTGCCTTGCCCTATTCAAAGGCGCGGGTTGAGCTGGATCAGCTTGATGCCACCGACGCCCGCCGCTTTGAGCGGGATATCAAAACCGCAGAGCAATTGCGCAGGCAGGCGGCGAAGCTGAAAAACATTGGCATCAATTCCGGCAGTGATCTGCTGGTGGTCAAGACCAAGCAATCGAAAGAGCGGGCCGCAAAGCTGGAAGAGGCCGCAAAGCCTGCTCATCTGGAACGATCCGCAGGGAACATCAAGCTCGCCAATCGCGGCACCCATGCCAAAGTGCTGATCACGCTGGACAATGTGGATGTGTGCACGCCGGATGGCACCTTGCTGTTTCGCACCGGACAGCAATTTCTCTGCCAAGGGGATCGCATTGTGCTGCTTGGCGCCAATGGGGCTGGAAAATCCCGGCTGATCAGCCTGATCCGTAATGCGATTGCCAAGCCTGAGGCCGCAGCGGCGATCAAGATAACCCCGTCACTGGTGCTGGGCTATAGCGATCAAGCGCTGGCCGATCTCAACGGTCGCCTTACACCGATGCAAACCATTATTTCCCGGTTTGATATCGGTGATCAAAAGGCTCGATCCCTGTTGGCCGGTGCTGGTATGACGCTGGAGATGCAGGCGCGTCCGGTGGAGCGCTTGTCGGGTGGGCAGAAGGCGCGCCTCGCCATGCTGGTGCTGCGGTTGGCCAATCCCAATTTCTATCTGTTGGATGAGCCAACCAACCATCTCGACATTGAGGGGCAGGAGGCACTGGAAGCGGAGTTGATGGCCCATCAGGCCAGTTGCCTGCTGGTATCACATGATCGCAGCTTTGTGCGGGCGGTTGGCAATCGGTTCTGGATTGTTGAGCGTAAACGACTTCTGGAAGTCGATAGTCCGGAGGACTTTTTTTCGCAGCTGGCGTCTCTTTCCTGAGACATATTGGGGGGCCGGTTGATGAAACCGGACCCCCAATATCATTAATCGCATAGGAAACATGCCGTTTTAGGTATCAGTGCCGGAAATCAGAATTCCTGCCAGTTCTCTCCTGCTGCTGCCGCGGCGGTGCTGCCACCGCCAAGCCCCACGGCTCCGGCCACCTTGGCCATCATGCGTCGTGCGGGAGATGCAACAGGTTTGTGGTCTGCTTTCGCAGGCTCTGGCCTGCGGGTTGCTGGCGCACTATTGCCCTGATCCACCCGGAAGCCGGAGATGATGTCGCGCAGGCGCTTGACCTCGCCAGCCAGCGCAGCACTGGCAGCGGTGGATTCTTCCACCATGGCGGCGTTCTGCTGGGTCACCTGGTCCATCTGATTTACGGCGGTGTTGACTTCCGCCAGACCAACCGACTGCTCTTTGGCCGAGGTGGCAATGGCATCCAGCTGGGTGTTGATAACAACCACCTGTTCTTCGATATGCTTGAGCGCTTCGCCGGTTTCCTGCACAAGCTTGACGCCCGCGCTGACTTCATCACCGGAATTGCGGATCAGCCCCTTGATTTCCTTGGCGGCCTGGGCAGAGCGTTGGGCCAGCTCACGCACTTCCTGCGCCACCACGGCAAAGCCTTTGCCTGCCTCGCCAGCACGGGCGGCTTCAACGCCCGCATTCAGCGCCAGAAGGTTGGTCTGAAAGGCGATTTCGTCGATCACGCCAATGATATTGGAAATCTGGCTTGAGGATTGTTCAATTCGCTGCATGGCCGTCACAGCGTTAGAGACCACTTCGCCAGAACGGCGTGCCGATTTGTTGGCTTCAATGGCAATGTGGCGGGCCTCTTCCGTGCGCTTGGAAGAATTGGCGACATTGGTGGTGATTTGGTCCAGTGCAGCTGCGGTTTCTTCAAGAGATGCCGCCTGTTGCTCGGTACGCTTGGAGAGATCCTCGGCACTCTGGCTGATTTCCCGTGCGCCACCATCAATCGATCCCGTTGCATCGGCAACCGAGCGCAATGTTTCAGCCAGCTGGCCAACAGCCGTGTTGAAATCTGAGCGAAGGCTCTCAAAATCACCGGCAAATTGCTGGGTTAGCCGGAAGGTCAGATCGCCTTGCGAAAGATGCTTCAGCCCATCTGCCAGTCCTGATGTGGCTTGCGCCATATCTTGCGCCCGTTGGCGGTCGGCTTCGGCAGCCCGCGCGCGCTCGGCTTCACTGGTTGAGCGGTTCAGTTCGGCCTCACGCTCCAATTCGCGAGCGCGCAATCCATTATCCTTGAACACCTGAACAGCCTTGGCCATGCTGCCAACTTCGTCGCGGCGTTCCAAACCATCAACATTGACAGTCAGATCGCCATTGGCAAGCACGCCCATTTTGGTCGACAAATCGCTGATCGGCTTCACAAGCCATGCGCGGATGGCAATAAAGCCCAGAATCAGAACCATCAGCAGGCCAGCACCAACTGCACTCAGAGATGCGACAATTGTGCTATTGGTGACGGATGACAGGTCATCACTCCGTTTTGAGGATGCATCGACCACTCCGGTGGTTATCGTCGTAAACTTCGGAGAAATGACGGCAAAAAGTGGCTGGCATTGTTTCAGATAGATCTTTTGCGATGCCTTGATGTCTTCGTCGCTTGTTGCCGACCGACCGGCTGCTATAGCGGCGGCACAACTCTCATTGATGATCTTCAGGCCTTCGTCTTTAAGCTGAACGATATCTGATCTGCCAGGAAGGGCTTTGGCGACAAGGTCCATGTAATTGACAAAACTGCTCATGGAATTCTTGAGATCCTTCTCGGACTTCTCATTCAACTCCGCCGTGTCAGACATCATCAAATCGCCCATCGCGGCACGGGCTCCCTGAAGGCTTCGGTTGGAGCGCGCAAGATACAGCGCAGCCGTGGCCTCTTGATCTAGCAGGGCGCTGTAATTGCTATCAATGTCAGACATCTTCGCGCCTGAGTATAGCGCCATACCCACAGAAAACAGCCCGAAACAAGCCATAATGCAGAGAAATTTGCCGATGATCGATACGTTCTTCACGTGAGTTTCCTCCCTTGGAGCGCTGTGCTTGTCGAAAAATCATCGGCAACAACTGAGGGGAAGCGGATACCTTTCGGGTAGCCGGGTCTTCTTGGATGCCTCAATTCAACTTTCGATAGTTTTTTTACCCACAGCAATTTAGATGTTGGAAATATATCGATGGCAAATTAATTTTTCCCTAATTTAGATTTTAATGAGAATTTCATTTGTGAATTCTTAACCAAGAGGTGTATTCAAAGAAAAAAATTCTTTCATTGGTAGAATTGTGCTCGAAATAAGAATCATTTCAAAATGATAATCTCATTGCGTGTAGATGCGAGGGCACGTGCCGTAGCCTTTGATCCCGGCAATTTCCTGCCCGGACCAGCGTGTGAGAGGCAAATTTTAAGCATATTCATCAACAGAGGTTAACTATCGCTCAGCAATGAGCGTATGGGTGATGGCGCATGCGTGCCTCATTCCCAGCGGACTTTTGCGCCCAGCGCCGTCAGCTTTTCGACAAAATGCGGATAGGCGCGACGCAGCGGATCGGCATTTTGAATGCGGGTTACGCCTTTCACCTGCACCGCTGCCACCAGCAAGGCCACAACCACGCGAATGATATAGGGGGCTTCCACCACAGCCGGGCGCAATTGATTGTTGCCAAACACCACAAGCCGATGCGGATCAGACAGATGCACGCGCGCGCCAAATTTCAGAAGCTCGCCCGTCCAGCCCAGGGCACCTTCATAGACCTTGTTCCAAAACATGATGTCGCCTTCGCAGCCCACGGCAACGCCAATGGCTTGCGGCAGAAGATCGGCTGGAAAATACGGCCAAGGGGCGGCTTCGATCTTCGGCAGCAATTCAGTGGTAAAGGGTTCGGTAATCTTGCGGGTCCAGCCGGTCACGGTTACGGCCTGATCTTCCACCGCAAACTCAAGGCCCAGCTTGCCGAACTGGCGCAGGATCAGCTCCATATGCTCGCCAATCCCGGATTCCCCCCGCAGCCGTCCGCCG
>DNPN01000211.1:41860-45604 GCA_003501385.1 Rhizobium sp.
AGCTCGCCAATCCCGGATTCCACCCGCAGCCGTCCGCCGGTCACGCCGCCAATGGCCAGAAATGTTGCCACTTCATGGTGGTCATCGGGCACATGGGCGATAGTGCCGCCCAGATGATCCACGCCGGTGATGGTCAATCGCGAGGTGCCGATGCCCTCGATTTTGGCACCCATGGCCACCAGCATGTCGCATAGCGCCTGCACATGCGGCTCGGATGCCGCATTGTTGAGGACCGATACACCAGAGGCCACACTAGCCATCATGATAAAGGTCTCTGTTGCCGTCACCGAGGCATAATCGGCCCAGATTTTCGCAGCCGTCACCGGCCCTGTCGCCTCCATATGGCAGGGATGACGCCGGGTCATGCGGCAGCCAAACCGTTGCAGGATTTCCAGATGCGGATCAATCTCGCGCACGCCCAAGGCGCAGCCCTTGGCTTCGGTATCAAAATGCAGATTGCCACTGCGCACCATGGCGGGGGCCAGCAGCAGAACGGCGGCGCGAATGCCAAACGGCAGGTCGGCGTCATTGATGGCAAAGGCTTTGAAGTCATGCTGGATGGTGAGCGTTTGCGCTGCACGATCGCGATGAAAGCGCGAGCCTTTGCTCTCGAAATAGGCCAGAAGCTTATCGATGTCGCTGATATCGGGCACATTGTGCAATGTGACTTCATCTTCGGTCAGCAAGGTGGCGCACAGCATGGGCAGCACCGCATTCTTGTTGCCGGAAGGCCGCACAGTACCACTGACGGGAAAACCGCCCTCTACCACAAGATTTGCCATCCCGGCTCTCCACTGCTTGATCAATTCGCCTGCACCCACGCTTCATCTCATTAAAGAGACAAAACAATGGCGTATCGTGATGTGTGTTCGTATCGGACCGAAAACCGATTCTCACTTTCGGTCCGATACTGTGTCATTCCTGACCCGCAGAGTTGACCTCTTCAAACCGGGCCTGAAATTCGTGGCGCAATTCGCGCCGGTTGATGGCAGCTTTTTCCCGCCGCTTCTTGACCTCGGTTTGCGGACAGAGCGCTGGCACAGTTGTTGGCTTGCCATCGGCATCCACGGCCACCATGGTGAAATAGCAGGAATTGGTATGGCGGCGCGCACCAGTGCGAATCTCTTCGGCCTCAACCCGGATGCCAATTTCCATCGATGTCCGCCCGGCGTAATTCACCGAGGCGCGAAACGTCACCAGCTCTCCCACATGGATCGGCTGGCGAAACACCACCTGATCGACGGAGAGCGTGACAGCATATTGCTGCGAAAAGCGCGAGGCGCAGGAATAGGCCACGCGGTCCAGCAGGTTCAGCAGCGCGCCGCCGTGGACCTTGCCGGAGAAATTGGCCATATCCGGTGTCATCAGCACAACCATTTCCAGCTCACTCGGGTCGTGGGCACGATCCATGGCTCATCCTTTCGCACTTGCGTTGTGTTTGGTCTTGCGAAAGGGATACAGCATCGGACCGAAAAGTGGGAACCGGTTTTCGGAGAAATCCGATGTGAAAACTAAAAAAGATATCGGACCGAAAAGTGGGAACCGGCTTTCGGAGAAAGCCGATGCGAAAACTAAAAAAGATATCGGATCGAAAAGTGGGAACCGGCTTTCGGAGAAAGCCGACGCGAAAACAAAAAAGACAGCATGGCACCGATTTCAGTTTCTGCACCATGCTGTCGTGTTAGAAGGAGCGGAGGGAAAGGCTGTTTTTCAAGCCTCCCAGCGGGATAATGCCTCAAGCCCCTGCTTCATCAAGTCTTCCGCCGCTTGCTGGCTTGCGGCTTCGACATAGCAGCGCATTTCCGGCGCATTGCCAGAAGGGCGGAAGTGAATCACGCGGTCATCGCCAAGCGTGATGCGCAAGCCATCAATATCACTTTTGGATTTGACGGTGCCGATGGACGCCAAAAACGCCGCAAGATTATCATCGGAGGCGCGAAGATGGGCCATCAACGATGTGCTCCGGGTTTGCGCAAAGTGCTCGATGCGGTCAGACAGGGCCACAGGCAGGGCATGGCCTGTCACCACGGAGGATAGAGGCAGCTTCGCATGGGCTGCCGCAAACAGGGTTGCTAGAATGGGCAACATGCAATCGCGGGTGGGCAAGGCGGCAAGGGGGATGCCATTGGCTTCAAAATCCGAGGCCAGCATCACGCCGCCATTGGCTTCAAAGCCTATCACATGGGTTTTGCCCGCGGCAAGCGCTTCGTGCATGGCGGCGATCACATAGGGCGAGCCAACCCGGGTGCGAATAACCTCCACGCCGCTGATGGTCTCAATGCCGGAATTGGATGTGACTGGTGTGGCAATGACCCGCGCCTTCAGAAACTGTGCCGTGATCAGCCCCAAAAGATCACCGCGCAGCGGTGCTCCGTGCTCGTCGGCCACCAGAGGCCTGTCGGCGTCGCCGTCGGTGGAGACAATGGCATCCAGCAAAAATTCTTGTGCCCAGGCGCTCATTTTCTCACAGGTCTCGATGGAGACAGCTTCGGTATCCACCGGAATGAAGATATCCGAGCGGCCAAGGGGCACAACGTTTGCGCCAAAACCTTCCAGCATCGCCACCAGCATATCGCGCCCGACGCTGCTGTGTTGATAGACGCCGATGCTGAGGCCTTCCAGGCCATCCGCTGGCAGCAGATTTGCGTAGCGTGCCATGAAAAGTCTGGCTGCTTGCTGGCTTTGGTCTTCGCCGGTGCCGTGCTCAACCCGGTTGGCTGTCGCATCCTGTGCAAGTTTGGCAGCGAGCTCGGTGATGGCAACCTCGTCTGCCTTGTCGATCTCGCCATCGGGGCGGTAGAATTTGATGCCATTGCGATCTGCCGGGATGTGCGAGCCGGTGATCATCAAGGATCCGGCTCCAATGTGGGTACCGTACAAGGCCAGAGCGGGCGTGGGCAACGTGCCGCAATTCACCGGAACCAAGCCGGCGCGCACCAGCGCTGCCATGCAGGTGGCGGCAATCTCCGGGCTGGATGGGCGAAAATCCTGACCAATCAGCACTTTTGCGCCGGGTTTGGCATAGCCTTTGGTTAGCAACATCTGGGCAAAGGCTGTGGCGTGTAGCGCCGATACGCTGCCGACCAGCTCAGTTGACAGGCCGCGCAATCCACTGGTTCCGAATTTTGCTGACATAGGGCTCTCCATCTTGGTGCTCAGACATATAGATACCGTGATGCGAAGCGTCAAAGCCTAACTCGCCACGCCGAAAGGACTGGTGCGCGATGCTGCAATCATTTTCGAGAAAGACAGGCAATTGTGAGAAAGATAGGGGGGCTTAAATAGAAAAGAGCTCGACGCGGGAGGAGGATGCGTCGAGCTCTTGAACTTGATCGGCAATTGGGAGGAGGAGGAGTATTGCCGATCCTCACAAAGCGACACTGGGAGGAGGAGTGCGTCGCTTCGATGATTTGAATATAGCTCAATTTTCTTTCTTGAATATGATCAATGCCGCAATGCAGCAATGCAATTATTGCATGTCTCTCTGCTGCTGATGCGGTTCCTCTGCCAAGACATCCTTTGTTTTTGAGGGTGCTGGTGTTGATGCGAGAAAAATCCGCTGATAATGACTAGAATTTGAGCAAATTGGTGCTCGCTATCATGCAAACACGTGATGGATTTTTGTCGAAAGCACCCAAAAACAACCAATGACACTGTGCCACACCTGTCTATAGGCTCTTGTTATCAGCCAGTTTTACGAGGGCGTCATTGGGAACTGCTTTGGACTTGCCCGGAAAAAGTGGA
>DNPN01000239.1:0-1392 GCA_003501385.1 Rhizobium sp.
ATGTGATGGATGCCTCGAAATATTCTGACGTTCTCGTCATTGATGTCCCGACTGCATAATTCCTTACATCTGAATCGATTTAAGGAGAAAATTATGCAGCAGATATAAAGAGCGACAGCGAACCTTTGTGCGCCATATATGGCGTACGGCGCTGTAATGCTTTCCTGGCTTGCACCTGCCCATCCACACGGTTACACAAGTGCATCATTGCGCATATCGCCGCTATTGCTCAAATGATGCTGCCTTACCCATGGTGAAGCGTCACTGGCGTAGCCAACGCTCTGCGCGTGACATCTATCGTTTTTTGTTTTCGCATGTCTTCTGAAGCCGCACTACACATTCAGGAGATGTGCTTTAAGATGATCTGGAGCCATTTCGCCCCCCATGACAATTCGATTTATCCGCCCCGAGTCCAAGGCTGCCCGATATGCTTTGCAGCTTGCCGTTGTGGCATTGCTGATGCTGTTGGCAAGCTGGGCTACATTTCGGTTTGGTCCATTGCGCATGCCGGATTTTGTCATGCTGGCGTTGGCGTCTGGTGGCCTGGCACTGATATCGGTGCCACTGGCCTTGTGGGGGCTTTTGCGCCTGTGGCAGGTGGGAGCCAAGGGCGGCATTGCATCCTGCAAGGCGCTGGTGGTTGCGGCTTTGCCGCTTGCGGTTTTGGGCGTCGCCACCAATTATTATGTCAACCGCCCCCATATCTATGAGGTTGCTACGGATCTGGACAACCCGGTAGAGTGGATTCGTCGCCCCGTTGCGTCGCAAGGCTGGTTGCCCCGCCCAAAATCGGATCTGAGAGGTCATGCGCAAGAGCAGGCCACGGCCTATCCCACGCTGACCCTGCGCAGCTACGATGGTGCCTTGGATCGCATTTATCAGGCTGCCCGCACGGTTGCGGCAAACCAGCGACTGACTGTGACAGCAACGGCTGGGGCGGCTTATGCGCGGCCCGATTTTCCAACACCGTCTCCGGTCCCGGCGCTTTTAGGGGCCGATGCGGCCATAAAGGCCCCCATCCCCATCCCCATGCCTCGGCCGGAACCCGCACCCGAGATGCCCGACACCGACAATGAGCCGCCCGGTACCATTCGCATTCAGGCTTTGAGCCGCGATTTCATTCTCGGGATTCCCTCGGATATCGTTATTCGTCTGAGGGAAAAGGAAGATAGCGTGCAGGTGGATATGCGTGTGGCCAGTCGTTTTGGTCCGCACGACCTTGGTCTCTCCGCCTATATTGCCAATCGCTATCTGGCGGCGCTGGATGGCGCACTGTTGGGAAGCGCCTCGCAATGAACCACCTTATACCAAGGCTCGAAGATGCTAGAGTATGTCTGGGAAAAGTGGAACCCGGTTTTTCCGAAAAGACAAACGAAAACAAGAGAGTTTAGA
>DNPN01000239.1:1666-2864 GCA_003501385.1 Rhizobium sp.
ATCTGAACCTGACAGACTCTAACGTATCCTCGCCTTGAAGAGATTGCAAATATCTCAAATGCATCAGACGCTTGAGATATTTGCAAAAGGAATCTTCGTATTACGCGGGTCGGAAAACGCTATTCAGCAGGGCCGGTCCTTCACTTCTCACGGCCCCTTTCTCGACCAGATCTTCCAGATGAGCCAGCACGGAGAGAGATGCGGGTTTGTGAAGCGTGGAATCAATGTTGCGGTACAAGGAGGCAACCATGGCATCAACTGTCTGGTCACCCGCCCGAATGCGGTTGAGAATGGACTGCTCCCGCATCTGCCGGTGGGTTTTGATGCCGTTGATATAGGCGGCAGGCTTGATGACTGCGCCCCCGTGGCCGGGAAGATAGACCGTTTCCGGCCGTTCCAAAAGCTTGTCCAGCGATGCCATGTAAGCGCGCATCGAGCCATCGGGAGGTGCCACAACTGTGGTTGCCCAGGCCATGATGTGATCAGCAGAAAACAGAATATCCGTACCCGCCAGGGCAAAACAGGCATGATTGGCGGCATGGCCGGGGGTGAGTACGGTTTCCAGTGCCCAGCCATCGCCTGTCATCGTTTCGCCATCGGCCAAGGTTTTGTCCGGCACAAAATCCCAATCCCCACTTTCACCAAAAGCGGCCTGCTCTCCGGCATGCAACGGGCGCGATAGCCGGTGTGGGCCCTCTGCCACCAGCACGGCACCTGTTGCCTGCTTCAACCGATGGGCCAGACCGCTATGGTCGCGGTGGGTATGGCTGACAACAATGTGGGTCACGGTTCGGCCTTGCAACGCCCGTTGCAAAGCCTGAAAATGGGCGGCGTCATCCGGGCCGGGATCAATGACACAGACGGATCGATCACCAACAATATAGCTGTTTGTGCCTTCAAATGTCATGGCACCCGGATTGTTGGCTGTGACGCGTTGCACATTGGCTATCACGGGCACGCAATGTCCGTGCGCGGGTTGATAGTGTGTGCTGATGCGTGATTTGACTGGGCTGCTCATAAAATCGCTGACCTTTTAAAAAGACATAAAACGCAATGATGCATCTACAGCATGGGACCGAAAAGTGGGAACCGGTTCTCGGAAAACCCGATGCGAAAACAAGAATCTACAGCGCCGTGCGCCATATATGGCGAACAAAGGTTCGCTGTAGCTCTTTATATGTGTTGCATAATTTTCTCT
>DNPN01000155.1:0-2899 GCA_003501385.1 Rhizobium sp.
TGGGGGGCATACGATCGCGGGTTGCGCGCCATGGCATGGCGGTGGTCAACAAAAGCTGATCGCGCGACAAGTCAATGGCACTGAGCATGCGATCCAGCAAACCACCGGCACGACCTGAGAATGCCAAGCCCTCGCGATCATCATCTGCCGACGGGTTTGGGCCAATCACCATGATGCCGCGCTCGGTCGAGCCTTCAGCGAAGATCGTGGATCGGGCGCTGGTCTTGAGATTGCAGCTGGAGAAATTTTCCAGGGCTGCCTTCAATTCTGCCAGCGAGTTGGCGCTTGCGGCCGCCAGCCGGGCATCGCTGATGGCGGCCTCGTCCGGGATGACCACGGCAGAGGCCGGGGAGGGGCGTGCAGGAGGCGCTCGGTCGCGGGGTGTGGTTTGCACCGGCGATGGGGCCGTGTCGCGCCCAGACGCTTGCACTGCATCCGGCCTTGCACGGGCCGTCCGCTCCTGCGCGAATTGGGCAATGCGATCAATCGGCTGATCTTCCACAAGCCATTCCACGCCGGCATCGGCGTGAAAAGCCAGAAGGGCGGAAAGTTCTGCGGCGGTCATGTCGCGAGCGGAGATCATTGTTTTCTTGTATCGAAGCTGTTCACCGCACGCAAACCGGAATCACCGTCTTCCCCTGTCACGGAGCTTTTGATCTGTCATTATGCCGTCCACATGGCAATATCGTCACGCTCACCAATCAAGGCCAGCCCATGAGCGATGGAGACCATTTCACCACCGCTTTCAATGCGGTCCGAGGTGAAGCGCTCGGTGAAGATCCGGCGCACGGCGGGCACAAAGGATGTGCCGCCTGTCAAAAACACTTTGTCCACCTGATCGGCGCTGGTGTTGGTTTTTGTCAGGACATCATCTAGCGCATCTTCGATCTTGGCGAGATCGTCGGCAATCCAGCTCTCGAAATCACTGCGCTTGACGCTCTTTTTACCTGCTGAGCCCAGCGGCGAGAAGGAAAACTCTGCCTCTTCCTGTGATGACAACGCCATTTTGGTGGCCGACACTGCCTGATAGAGGGGATAACCTTCGTCGTGATCAATCAGATCAATGAACATTTCCAGCTTTTCCGGCTCCAGGCTCTGGCGCACCAACTGCTTCAGATCGGCAAATTCCTTGGATGATTTGAACACAGACAACTGATTCCAGCGTGAAAAGCTGGTGTAATAATTGCTGGGCACATCAAGGATCTTGTCAAAACTCTTGAACTTGCTGCCCTTGCCGATCTCGGGTGCCACCAGATGGTCGACAATGCGGGCATCAAACTGATCACCTGCGATGCCAACGCCGGAATAGCCAACGGGAACAGCGGAGAGCTTGCCGCCGCTTCGCTCAAAGCGAATCAGCGAATAGTCGGTGGTGCCGCCGCCGAAATCTGCCACCAGAACCGTGGCATCCTTTGTGAGGTGCTGGGCAAAATAGAAGGCCGCCGCCACAGGCTCGAACACATAATGAATTTCGGGAAAGCCCAGACGGGGGAGGGCGGCATTGTAGCGCTCGATCGCCAGATCCGGGTTTGGGGAGGCTCCCGCAAAATGGACGGGTCTGCCGGTCACAATGCGGTCTGCTTTGGCAGGCCAGCCATCGCCAGCATAGGCTTCCAGCCGCTTCAAAAACACTTCCATCAGGTCTTCAAATTGAAAGCGGCGCGCATGCACCAACGTGCCCTGAAACAGCGCAGAGGCGGCAAAGGTCTTGATGGATTGTAGAAAGCGGGCGTCGCCGGGATTGTCGATGAACTGGCGAATGGCCGCATGACCTGCCTCGACCTTCAGCGCACCTGCGCCAAGCTTTGCATCTTTCATGAATGACAGCGCAGTGCGCATACTGTCCGCAGTGCCAACTGCCGACGTAAAGCTGACGGAATTGCTGGTCACACCATCGTCTGTCAGGGCAAGAACCGTGTTTGTCGTGCCGAAATCAAGCCCTAGCGCTTTGGCCATGGTTATTGCTCCTCGTCTATCAGGTTTTGAGCGCCTTTTCAGCGTTGGAGTGACGCGCGGCATCTTCATTGAAATGGCGTGGCGGAGATGCTCTTGAAAAAAGCATCCGGCCACGCAGCAGGAGCGGCGTGATGGCATGGAGTGGACAGTGATGCAAGTATTTTGCGCCTCACCTATGCAGATAGAAGCAGACGGGCGATAATGGGTCGGATTTTCACAGCACGTCGTATAAGCGTTTAAAGAGGTTATCGCGTAAGCCGACCTGCGCCCCAGGTGAGGATCAGGCCAAAAACGGCAAGGATGCCTCCCCAAATGATCCAGGGCGTCTGATTGATCATGAAGCTGGAGGAGGGGTAAGGGAACAAGCCTGCACCTTGCGCCATCCACAACAATCCTATTGCCACGGCGACAACGCCAATCACGGTCAATATACGGCGCAAGGCAATCATCTTTCGATCTCCAATGAGAGCATTCCCGCAAAACGAGAGCATGGTAGTGTTTGGAAATGCGTTAAAACGACGAGATAGGGCACGTCAGTGTTGCAACGAACACCGACGTGCCCAAGGGTTATTCAGCTGCTATGGCAGGCTTGGAATGGTCACCTTCGCTGTTGGCGGGGTGGTGGCCAACCTTGCGAGAGAACCGGCGTGTGAGGAACTTGCCCATCCGATCCATCTCCACGAAAATCACCGGGGTGATGAACAGTGTCAAAAGCTGAGACACCATCAGACCGCCGACGACAGCAATACCAAGCGGCTGTCTCAACTCAGAGCTCGCACCCTGACCCAGGGCGATGGGCAAGGCACCGAGCAGCGCGCAGAAGGTGGTCATCATGATGGGCCGGAAACGCCGCACGCAGGCCTCATGAATGGCTTTGGCAGGCGCTTCCCCATGATCTCTGATCAGTTCCACGGCCACGTCGATCATCATGATGGCGTTTTTC
>DNPN01000155.1:3166-4728 GCA_003501385.1 Rhizobium sp.
TTTTTCTTGACGATACCAATCAGCATCAGCAAGCCAATCAACGCGATGATGGACATATCGAAGTTCATCACCTTCAACGCCAGCAATGCACCGAGCGCCGCCGCCGGAAGACCGGACAGAATGGTCAGCGGATGGATGAAGCTTTCATAGAGCACGCCAAGCACAACATAAATGGTGATCACCGCAGCGAGGATCAGCAGGCCAGTGTTGCCCTGTGAGTCCTTGAAGATCGCTGCTGTGCCGCCATAGGAGGTGAACACGTCATTGGGAACGCCAATCTCCTTTTTGACGGTATCGATCTTGGCCATGGCGTCACTGAGGGAAACACCATCTGGCAGGTTGAACGACACGGTGGTGGAAACCAGCTGACCGGTCTGGTTGATGGTGACAGGCGCGGATTTCCGCGTCACCGTGGCGAAATTGGACAGCGGAACCAGTGTGCCCGTGGTAGAGGACCTCACCCGAATGTCGCGCAGGAACTGGTCATCCCACTGCCGCGCCCGGTCGAACTCCACTATCACGTTATAACTATCGCCGGTCGATTGGATCTGGGCGGCATCATAACCACTAAATGCCATTTCCAACGTCTTGCGCAGCTGGTTGTTGTCGATGCCAAAGGCGGCAGCCTTGCTGTTGTCAATGGAAATGCTGGCGGCAATCGCACCATTTTGAGCATCGCTGGTCACATCGGTGAACATCGGATCGCGGCGCAACTCGGCCTCAATCTTGGATGACCATTCATTGGTGGTATCAGCATTCAACGCCTGAATCACCAGCTGATACTGGCTGGCCGTGCTGCGGCCACCAAATCGCAGATTTTGCTGTGGTGAGATGAAGCTCTTGATACCAGCAATCTTGGAGAGTTTCTGGCGCATCTCGTTGATGGTGTTGTTGAGCGGCGGACGCGCATCCTTGTCTTTCAGCTGAACAAACAGGGTGCCATTGTTCAACGGGCTGCGGCTGCTGCCACCGACAATCGACGTGACATGATCAACTGCTGCGTTGGACTTGAGCACATCTGCCACCTGATCCTGTAGCTTCCGCATGGCTTCGTAGGAAATATCCTCACGTGCACGGGTGGATACTGACAGGCGTCCGGTATCTTCCTGCGGGAAGAAGCTGGACGGCAGGGTTTTGAACAGCCAGACCGAACTGCCAACAGAGGCGAGGAAAACCATCAGAATGGTAAAGCGATGCTTCAGGCACCACGACACGGCACGGTCGTAACCTGTCAAGGTTTTGGCAAAGCCTGCATCAAACCACCGAACGATCAGGGGAGGACGGCTTGTGTGGGCGGAAAGACGTGCGGCCAACATGGGGGTTACGGTCAAAGACACGAGCGTCGATGCCATAATGGCCAGTGTCACCACCATGCCGAATTCATTGAACAGGCGACCAACAACCCCACCCATCAGCAGGATTGGAATGAAGACGGCCACCAGCGAAATCGACATGGAGATAATCGTATAGCTGACTTCAGCGGAGCCTTTCAGGGCAGCCTCACGCGGATCCATGCCTTCTTCCGTGTAGCGTAGAATATTTTCCAGCATGACGATGGCATC
>DNPN01000155.1:4978-12314 GCA_003501385.1 Rhizobium sp.
ATGACGATGGCATCGTCCACCACAAGGCCGACGGAAAGTGTTAGCCCAAGAAGTGATATGTTATCAAAACTATAGCCCAGCACATACATGCCGCCAAACGTGGCAATCAGCGAAAGCGGCACCGCCAGACCCGGAATGAGGGTGGCGGTAAGATGGCCTGTAAACAGGTAGATCACCAGAACCACCAGCCCGATGGTCAGGAACAGGGTGAATTGCACGTCACTGATCGATTCACGAATGGACTTGGACGTGTCATTCATGACGTTGATCTTGATAGAAGGCGGCAATTGCTGCTTCAGAGCTGGCAGCTTCTTGAGGATCGAATCGACCACTTCAACAGTATTGGCATCCGGCTGGCGCTGAACCGCCAGAATGATGGCTTGCTTGCCGTCAAACCAGCTGCCTGCATCGAGATTGTCGACGCTATCGGTGACATTGGCCACATCCGAAAGGTGAACCGGTGCGCCATTATTGTTGGCGATCACCAGCGTTTTGAAGGAGTCTGCATTGGTGCGCTGGGTATCGGCGTCAATGGTGATCTGTTGCTGGGCGTTTGACAGCGAACCAACCGGAATCTGATTGTTGGCGTTGGAAATCGCCGTGGTCAATGTATCCACACCAAGCCCGCGTGCCTGCAACTTCGCCGGATCGACACCAATGCGGACCGCATAGGTCTGGGAGCCGTAAATGCTCACCTGCGCCACACCATTCAAGGTGGAGAGCAATGGCGAGATGATATTTTCGGCAATGGAATCAACGTCGCTTCGCGGCATTTCATCGCTGTTGACGGCCAGCAGCAGAACTGGCGCATCAGCAGGATTGCTTTTACGATAGCTGGGAGACGTGGTCATATTGCTGGGCAGCTGACGCGTGGCACGCGAAATCGCAGCCTGCACGTCTGCAGCGGCAGCGTCAATGTCACGGCTTAGATCGAACTGGATAACGATGGAATCATTGCCCAACGAGTTGGTGGCACTGATTTCGCTAATGCCGGGAATGGTTTCGAACTGCTTGATCAGCGGCGTGGATACCGATGTTGCCATGGTTTCCGGCGATGCGCCCGAAAGCGTGGCACTGACGTTGATTGTCGGAAAGTCCATTTTTGGCAGGGCGGCAACCGGCAGCAGACGATAACCGGCCAGACCGGCCAGAATCACCCCGATTGCCAGCAAGATCGTCGCGACCGGGCGATTGATGCAGAAGGCAGGAATCATTGGATCACTTCCTTCTGTACGTTCTCAGCCACCTTTTCGTGCTTGACACCAGCCTGACCATCCTTGGCTGTCTTGTCACCAAACTGCTCCACCACGGTCTGGCCATCGGCCAATTGCACCTGACCTTCGATGACCACGTGGTCGCCTTCTTTCAAGCCAGAGGCAATGGCCGTGCTATCGCCGTTGGCGCGGGCAACCTGTACTTTGGTGGCATGCAGTTTGCTCTTGTCATCCACGGTATAGACAAAATAGCCATCTGCACCGGGGCGCACGGCAACCGTTGGCACGATGATGTTCTTTTCATCCGTGGTGAAGCGAACGGTGACATTGGCGCTTTGGCCCGGCCAGATCACGCCCTTGTCATTCTGAAACTCGGCTTTGACCGTGATGGTACCAGAAGAGCTATCAACGCTATTGTCGAAAAACGATAGCTTGCCTTGCACGGCAACGCCGCCTGTTGCTGCGGGATCCACATCAACAACCACGGGAGTGCCGGAAAACGCCTTGTGCAATTGTGGCAGATAACGCTGCGGCATCGGGAATTTGATATAGATTGGATTGTAACGCGTGATGGTAACAATGGCCGTTCCGGCGCTGACATAGGCACCGTTGCTGAGCTGGATGCTGCCGAGGCGACCGTCATAGGGCGCGCGTACTTTCATGTGTTCCAGCGTTACCAGATCGGCTGCCAGCGTTGCTTTGTCGGCGTCAACCTTGGCAATGGCAGAATCGCGTGAGCCTTTGGCCTGATCATAGGTCTGCTGTGATTGGGCATTTTGCTTCACAAGGCTTTCAGCACGCTGATAAGCACTTTCATATTGCACAAGGCTGGCCTCATCGCTGGCGATATTGGCGCGGTCCTTATCGACAGTGGCCTTTGCCACTCGGTCGTCCAGCCGTGCAATCAGATCTCCCGCTTTGACATCCTGACCATCTTTGGCGAAAATATTTTCGAGCAAACCAGCCTGAAGTGCTGCGATGGTTGTCGTATCTTCCGCTTCTGCCCAGCCGGTGGCCATTGCATCCATCGGCAAGCTGCCGGTTGTGGCCAGTATTGTGCGAACCGCAGTTGGGCCGCCATTGCGTTTGCCACCGTTGCCTTTTCCGCCTTGGGGTGCTTGGCCAGTTTGGCCTGATGCGGTCTGGTTTGATGCCGCAGGGCCGCCTGTCTGCACATTCTGTGCAGGATGAGCGGTCAATTTTGCAAGAAACGGAATTTGGTCACGGTAAAACCAACCGCCGGCGGCGAGGATTGCTACAATGCTGGAAGCAGCCCAGAATTTTTTCATGTTGTAAGCCTGATGAAGCGAGGGAGTATCGATGAACCCATCATCAACCGGTTTGTGCAATAGAAAAATAACAGGGTGCCCGTTTGGCCATCAAAAAACGGTGAGATTACCTTAATTTCTCGTAATGTCAGTGACTTAGTGACGAAATGACAATTTCACCACTAAAATCAGCTGTGATTTTACGCGCTTAGAGTGATTTTGCTGCGCCGCCGTCAACCCGCAGCATTGTGCCGGTGATATAGCTGGCGGGTACTGAGCACAAAAATGCGCCAGCTGCGGCAAACTCCTCAACGCTTCCCAACCGGCCTGCAGGAATGGTCTTCACCGAGGCGCTACGGATCTCCTCAACCGACTTTCCTTGTTTCGCAGCATTTGCGCCATCCAGTTCGTCGATGCGGTCGGTATGGATACGGCCGGGCAACAGCAAGTTGGCGGTAATGCCAAAGCCAGCCGCTTCTGTGGCCAGCGTCTTGTTCCATCCCACCAAGGCACCACGCAGGGTGTTGGACAGGGCAAGATTTCCGATAGGCTCAATCACGCCCGAGGACGCGACGGTCAGGATGCGACCAAATCCCTGACTTTTCATGGACGGCAAAAGCTCGTTCGTTAACGTGATGACGCGCACGACCATTGACTGGAAAAAGCTATAGAGTTTTTCTGCACTCATATCCTCGGATGTGCCGGGGGTGGGGCCGCCTGTGTTGTTGACCAGAATATCGATGCCCCCGAGCTTGTCGTTCACGGCCTGAACCATGGTTTCAACAAAATGCGCCTCACTGAGATCGGCCACCACATAATCTGCCTTGCCACCGGCTGCGATGATCTCGGCGCAATTGGCTTTCAGCTTTTCTTCCGTGCGACCGCAGATCAACACCTGCGCGCCCTCGGCGGCCAATGCCTTGGCAATACCAAGGCCCAAGCCTCTTGATGCTGCAAGAACCAATGCGCGTTTGCCGGAAATGCCGAGATCCATGGGGGGAAGCCTTTAAGTGTCGATGAGGGTCGCGTGAGGTGGGTGCGAGAAGGACGTGAGAGGGAATGCTATGCAATTTTGCCTTATCTAAACCACAAACTGTGTCGGGAATAGGCGCAATTTAGCTTAAAATTCGTGCGGTGAAAATAGAACTTATAAACCGGGATCTCCGCTTATGCTAAACGAAGATCCCGTTGTTGTTTCGCAATCGTGCCAAATTACGACAGAAAGCCTATTCTTCGAGAGCGCTGCTGCGATTTTGTGTTAGCTGATTCGCATGTTCAAACTTCTCGATGGCCAGTTTGAACAGGTCTTCATCCTGCTTCAGCTTGGCGAGATTGGTCAGTGCGTTGCCCCAATTCTGGAACGTGTCTGGATCATCTGGGCTCAGTTCATTGGCGCGCTCAAATTTCTCCACAGCCTGACGGAACAAATCTTCATCCTGCATCAGTTTTGCGAGGTTTGTCAGTGCGTTACCCCAGTTGTTAAAGGTGCCTGGATGATTTTCACGGCGCTGATTGGCGCGCTCATACTTCTCAATCGCCTGCACAAACAGGCTCTCGTCCTGTCGCAATGCCGCCAGATTGGCCAGCGAATTGCCCCAGTTGTTGAAAGTACCGGGTGAATCAGGCCGTAGCTGGTTGGCGCGCTGATATTTCTCACAGGCCTGAAGGAACAGGTTCTCATCCTGTTTGATCTTGGCCAGATCCGAGAGCGTATTGCCCCAGTTGTTCAGGGTGCCGGGGTCATCCTGCTTGATCTGGTTGGCGCGCTGGAACTTCTCAATGGCTTGCGCGAACAGGCTTGGATCTTGCTGAATCCATGCCTGCTTTGCCAGAACAATGCCCCAATTGTTGATGGCTTCGGCGAAATCGGGCTTCAGACTGACAGCCTTGCTATATTCTGCCGTGGCATTGATCAGCAGTTCAAGATCATTGGCTTTTTCAGAGCTTTTGCTCAGGCGATAACCTTTGGAGAAGTGCGCCCAGGCATGAATGTCGCTATCCTTTTTGGATTCAAGGAATTTTCGATCACCATACTCCAGAGAATCTTCATTTTGAGTGATAATATCTTCCGGGCGACCCAAAAGAACGGCACTCTGTACCAGCGTTAACTTCAGAGAATCTTGATGCTCGCGCAAACGCTCGATTGTTCCACTCAGAATGTCTTTCGAAGCGTCGATTTTTTCCAGTGGGAAGGGCGTGACTTCTGCGAGTTCCGAGATCAGATGGCTGGCAGGGTCAGCAATCACTTCCGGCGGGAAGCAATAAAGCTCCTGCGCCAGATCAATCATGAACCGATCCGCATCGGCACCGCCGAGATAATGGCAGTAATCGCGCTTCAGCAGCGAGGTGAGATGATCTTCCGGCTCTTCGCGATGACCGATCCAGTAAATATGGGTTTCGCCCGTGTAATATTTCTCAAGCAGAGGGAAGATGTGATCGGTACGGCCACTATAGCCAAGAACGATCAGATGGTTATCTGCAAAGAGATCAGCCACCAATGGCTCAAGTTTCTTGGCATGATTTTCTGCGTCGGCAATGGAATTCTTCATGACCTGTGCAGGGCCTTGGCCGTGAAGATGCACAATAGACGGGTCCGCAATGAAATCTGTTCTTTCATTGGGCGCTACGCCATAGTCATAAGTGGCAAGATATTGGCCCAGCAAGCCACAAGCGCGGGCGAGAATATTATCGAAATTGAAGGTGACAACACGCTTGACCAGATTGGCCTTGACCATGCCAGCTAGAGCAATATGCGCCCAATTGATCTTCGATGCGGACAGATGCGCACTCAGCAGGCGCTTTCGCTCGCTTGGCGGCAGTTTTTGCATGCAGGCGCTGTAATCCCACTTGGATTTGGCGTCCATGCGATCAAACCGCTGTGGAAATTTCTGATGGATCTCTTGAATAATCCCCTGTGCAGCCGGAATTCCGGCGGAAATGGACATGCCAGCCCCTGTCAGAAAAATGAAACGTCCTTCAGCTTGCTGAATGGTATTGGCCAACTCGGCTACGTCTTCACTCGTGTACTTTGTCATCTCAGCCCTCATGATCCGCTCGCCTCGGTTTGCATGAATGGACAGGGGAATGTCAATTTGGGCAACCACGCAGGACAACGATCGAATTGTTTACGTTTACGTAAGAAACAGCTATTCTCTTTTCTCATACTAGCCCGCGAAAATTTCGCGAAGCTGGCGCTGGCAATGTGGCTCGACAAGCCCGCTGCTATTTGACAAGTAGAGAAGCAAAACTGGGATGACGCTGAGCGGAGAGAATAAATGAGCGCACAAGAGCTGCCAGAGCGTGAGAGCATGGAATTTGACGTGGTGATTGTCGGGGCAGGACCTGCTGGCCTGTCTGCCGCCATTCGCCTTAAGCAGGTCAATCCCGATCTTTCAGTCGTCGTGCTGGAAAAAGGCGCGGAAGTGGGCGCGCATATCCTCTCAGGTGCTGTGGTGGACCCGATTGGCATCGATAGATTGCTGCCCGATTGGCGCAATGAGGCAGATCACCCTTTCAAGACTGAAGTCACCGCCGATCATTTCCTGTTTCTCGGTCCGGCTGGCTCGATTCGCTTGCCCAACGCCCTGATGCCACCCTTGATGAACAATCACGGCAATTACATTGTCTCGCTGGGCAATGTCTGTCGCTGGTTGGCGGCACACGCCGAGTCGCTTGGCGTGGATATCTATCCCGGCTTTGCTGCCACGGAGTTGCTCTACAATGAGGCCGGTGCCGTGATTGGCGTGGCTACCGGCGATATGGGCATCGAGAAGAATGGTGAGCTTGGGTCCAACTATACCCGCGGCATGGAATTGCTGGGCAAATATGTGCTGATCGGCGAGGGTGTGCGCGGCTCGCTGGCCAAACAGCTGATTGCCAAATTCGACCTCTCCCGTGACAGCGATGTGCAGAAGTTCGGCCTTGGCATCAAAGAACTGTGGCAGGTGAAGCCCGAGCATCATAAGCTTGGTCTGGTGCAGCACTCGTTTGGCTGGCCGCTGGATATGAAAACGGGCGGTGGTTCGTTTCTGTATCATCTCGAAGACAATCAGGTTGCTGTCGGCTTTGTCACCCACCTGAATTACAAGAATCCCTATCTCTATCCGTTTGAAGAGTTCCAGCGTTTCAAGACCCATCCGGCGATCCGTGATACATTTGAAGGTGCCAAGCGGATTTCCTACGGTGCGCGCGCAATTACCGAAGGTGGCTATCAGTCGGTGCCAAAGCTCTCCTTTCCCGGTGGTGCACTGCTGGGCTGTTCGGCGGGCATGGTCAATGTGCCGCGCATCAAGGGCAGTCATAATGCGGTGCTCTCGGGGATGTTGGCGGCCGAAAAAATTGCCGAGGCGATTGCCGCTGGCCGCGCCAATGACGAGCCAATCGAGATTGAAAACAGCTGGCGCGAGGGCGATATTGGCAAGGATCTCAAGCGGGTGCGCAATGTAAAGCCGCTGTGGTCGAAGTTTGGCACGGCCATTGGTGTGGCGCTGGGCGGACTGGATATGTGGACCAATCAGCTGTTTGGCTTATCAATCTTTGGCACACTCAAGCACGGCAAGATTGACGCTCACTGCCTTGAGCCCGCGGCAAAGCACACGAAGATTGTCTATCCCAAACCGGACGGCGTGCTGACCTTTGATCGTCTCTCGTCGGTGTTTTTGTCCAATACCAATCACGAGGAAGATCAGCCGGTGCATCTGAAGGTCAAGGATCTGGCCTTGCAGAAATCCTCTGAGCTTGGCGTGTTTGACGGGCCTTCCAACCGTTACTGTCCCGCAGGCGTCTATGAGTGGGTGGAAAAGGATGGCGACAAGAGTTTTGTCATCAATGCGCAAAACTGCGTCCACTGCAAAA
>DNPN01000155.1:12582-45403 GCA_003501385.1 Rhizobium sp.
AAAACCTGCGACATCAAGGACCCGAACCAGAATATCACCTGGGTGCCGCCGCAAGGAGGCGAAGGACCAGTTTATCCAAACATGTAACGGGCAACCCCGGCATCGTAAGATGCCGGCATAGGAATTGCGCGCCAGTGTAATGTTTGGATGAAATGGTCCGCACGGACCTCCGGGCTAAAAAGGAGGCGAAGGACCAGTTTATCCAAACATGTAGCGGGCAACCCCGGCATCGTAAGATGCCGGCATAGGAATTGCGCGCCAAGTGTAATGTTTGGATGAACTGGTCCGCACGGACCTCCGTGCTAAAAAAGCAGGCGAAGGACCAGTTTATCCAAACATGTGATGGATCATAGCCTGTTTGAGCTACGGGCGGCGAACAGGCCATCGATATTTTTGTCAAAATGCACGGATTGTGCTTGAAATGGCTTGCGAAAGATGGTGATCGTCTTTACGAGAGGTTGATAGGTCAATAATACTGACCTATTGAGGATTTGGAGAGGTTATCCGTCATGTCTGCCGCAACGCCATTGCAATTCACCATCAAGCCCAACGCCAACCCATTGGCAGAGGATGCACGTATCAAGGCCTTTGAAAACCTTGGTTTTGGTACGCTGTTTTCAGATCATATGGCTGTGATACACTGGAATGTGGACAAGGGCTGGCACTCGGCGGAAATTACGGCGCGTGGCCCATTTGCCATCGATCCGGCAGCAGCGGTGTTGCATTACGCGCAGGAAATTTTCGAAGGCATGAAGGCCTATCGCACGGCAGAAGGCCGCGTGGTGCTGTTTCGCCCGGAGGAAAACGCCCGTCGCTTCAATGAATCAGCCAAGCGCATGGCCATGCCGGAAATTCCGCAAGAGATGTTTCTGGATGCCATTGACCGGCTGGTGAAGACCGATTCCAAGTGGATTCCAGAAGGTGAGGGCAGCCTGTACCTGCGCCCCTTCATGTTTGCCACCGAAGCCTTTTTGGGCGTGCGTCCGGCGCGGGATTATGTTTTCTGCGTTATTGCCTCGCCGGTTGGGCCCTATTTCAAGGGCGGTGCCAAGGCAGTGAAAATCTGGGTGTCGGAAAATTACACCCGGGCCGCCCCCGGCGGCACGGGTGCTGCCAAATGCGGAGGCAATTATGCGGCCAGCCTCATTGCCCAGTCCGAAGCCGTTTCCCATGGTTGCGATCAAGTGGCGTTTCTGGATGCTGCTGAGCACAAATGGGTGGAAGAACTGGGCGGCATGAACGTGTTTTTCGTCATGGAGGATGGCTCACTGGTGACGCCACCGCTGGCTGGCACGATCCTGCCGGGCATTACCCGCAATTCGCTGATTTCCTTGATGAAAGATCAGGGCATGAGCATTTATGAGCGTCCTTACTCCTTCGAGGAATGGCAGGTAGATGCCAAGAGCGGCAAGCTGAAAGAAGCTTTCGCCTGCGGCACGGCTGCCGTTGTGGCTGGCATTGGCGAAGTTAAATTTACCGGCGGCAACTTCCAGATTGGCACGGGTGAAACCGGCCCTGTCACGACTAAAATCCGCGAGCAACTGGTCAATATCCAGCGCGGAAAGAGCAATGATCCGCACGGCTGGGTGCGCGGGATTGATGGAATTTAAAACATGCAGGCCGGGGAGATCCCGGCCTTTTGCATTCTGGATATGGGCAAGAGAGAATTGTGGGCCTGTGCGTGGCCCGGAACAGATTGGCCGAAAAAGCCATAGGATATTAACGCTCCATTAAGTGAATTTCGTTAATATTTACTTCATATTTATCTCTTCTCAAAAAATGCCAGCTGATGTCGATGATCCAATATTTTAGCTCAAAAGCTGGCCGCCTCCGTGAGCTGAAATTCAGTTCAAGATCAAGGGGGTGTTATGTCTTGCAAGATCGCAAACGTCACCGGCAGGCAAAGTCACGTATCGTTGTTTTATCGGTCGGTATTGTGCTGTTCTATATCACGATATTTGCAAAACTCGGATATATGACCACCGAGACGACACTCGAAACATCCAGAATTCCGCCAATCCCACAGATTGCCTGGCGGCCAGATATTGTGGATCGCAATGGCCAGGTATTGGCCACTGACATCAGAACCGTTTCAATGTTTGCCGATCCGCATCGCATTGTGGATGTGGATGAGGCGGTTGAGAAAATATCCAGCCTGTTTCCGGATGTTGACCGAAAGGCCCTGTTTAAAAAACTGTCGGATCGCAAGTCGCATTTTGCTTGGTTAGAGCGCCAGTTGACGCCAACCCAGCAAGATCAGGTGATGAAGCTTGGCATTCCCGCTATCGGATTCCGCCCGGAGGTCAAGCGCTTCTATCCTGGCGGACGCACAGCCGCCCATGTGCTTGGCTATGTTGATATTGATAATCATGGCGTCTCCGGCATGGAAAAATATATCGATTCCCAAGGCCTGTCTGATCTCACGGCCACGGGGCTGGCAACGCGCAGCACGCTGGCACCTGTGCGTCTTTCGATTGATCTTCGTGTTCAGAATATCGTCCATGATGTGGTTACCGATGCCTTGACCACCTATAAAGCCCAGGCTGCGGGGGCTGTGATTCTCGACATTCATACTGGCGAGGTTCTGGCGATGGCATCCGTGCCAGACTTCGACCCCAACGACCCACAGGCAACGGGTGGGCAAGGATGGCTGAACCGCATGTCGAACGGCACGTTCGAAATGGGCTCGACCTTCAAAACATTTTCGTTGGCCACGGCCATTGATACGAATTCTGTGAAGCTGACAGATACGTTTGATGCCACGGGACCAATTCATATGGGACGTTTCACCATCCATGATGATCGCGATGTGCCGAGGCGGTTTTTATCCGTGCCGGAAATCTTCCGTTATTCTTCCAATATTGGCACGGCGAAAATCATCCAAGTGGTGGGTGTTGATGCGCAGAAGGAATATTTGACGCGCCTTGGGCTTTTAACGCGGTTGAAGACAGAGTTGCCGGAGGTGAAAACACCGAGCCAGCCAAGGGTGTGGAGCAAGCTGACCTCGATCACCGTGTCTTTCGGTCATGGGGTTGCAACCACGCCTTTGCAAGTTGCTGTTGCGGGCGCGGCCCTGATGGATGGTGGCGAACTGATTGAGCCAACATTTTTGCCGCGCACGGCTGAAGAGGCAGAGAACGGCGCGCAGCTGGTTGTGAAGAAAAGCACCAGCGATACAATACGGTCTCTGTTTAAATTGAACGGCGAGCAAGGCACGGGACGAACGGCGGATGTGATGGGCTATCATGTCGGCGGCAAGACGGGCACAGCAAACAAGGTCATCAACGGCGCTTATTCGCACAAGCTCAGCTTCAATTCGTTTCTGGGCGCATTTCCCATCGACAACCCAAAATACGTCGTGCTTTCCATCATCGACCAACCGCTCACCGGCCTGCACAACCTGAACCTCGCCACTGAAACAGCGGCACCCATGGTTCACGATATCATCACACGCGCTGCGCCGCTTTTGGGTGTTGAGCAGGATTTTGGAACAAGCACATTGGCGGGATTTTGATTTTGCCAATTGAGTGGCTTGAAAACGTTGCCCGGAACTGGACCGGGCAACGTCTGCACGATGAATGGTTTGCTGTTTTACAGTAACGTTCCACTTAAAATCACAAGCGCTACCGTAAAGTAGATGACCAGCCCGCTGACATCCACCAGCGTGGCCACTGCTGGCGCAGAGGCACTGGCAGGATCCAGCCTAAGACGTTGCAAGATAAACGGCAGCATGGAACCTGCCATGGAGCCAAATGTCACGATGCCAATCAGCGCGGCGAACACGGTGAAGGCCACCAGCACCCAGTGGCTGCCGTAATCATAGAGGCCCATCTGCTGCCAAACAGCGATGCGGGTGAAGCCCACGAGGCCGAGAATGGCCCCCAGCGTCATGCCGGTGGGCAGTTCGCGCAGCGCCACCCGCCACCAGTCATTCAGCCGCAACTCGCCCACCGCCAGCGCCCGGATAATCAGCGATGTCGCCTGCGAGCCTGAATTGCCGCCGGAACTCATGATCAGCGGGATGAACAGGGTCAGCACCACAGCCTTTTCCAGCTCACCTTCGAAATATTGCATGGCGCTGGCGGTGAGCATTTCGCCCAGAAACAGCGCTGCCAGCCAGCCCGCCCGCTTCTTGATCATGCCACTAAAGCTGATTTGCATGTAGGGCTTGCCAAGGGCTTCCATCCCACCAAACTTCTGGGCATCCTCGGTGGTGTCGGCAATCATCGTGTCGATCACGTCATCCACGGTGACGATACCCTGCATCATGCCATCATCATTGACGATGGGCAGGGCCAGAAGATTGTTGCGACGGATCATCCGGGCGACTTCTTCCTGTGGTGTGAGGCCACGGGCCGTGACAATGCCATCGCGCTGGGCAACCGATAGAATCGAAGCCCCCTCCGGCATGGTGATCAGCCGACGCAGGGAGACAACGCCAATCAGCCGCTTGCTGATCTGATCAAGCACGTAGATGGCGTAGACCGTCTCGCTGGTATTTTCCACCATGCGCACGTGTGCCAGCGTTTCCCCCACCGTGACATTATCGGTGACGCTGACAAATTCTGTGGTCATGATCGAGCCAGCCGTGCGCTGGGGGTAGGCCATCAGGTGTTCCACGGCATGGGCCGTTGCCGGATCAAGCCGGGTGAAAATCGTTGCACGACAGCGCTCATCCATAGCCTGAAAAATATCCGCCACCCGGTCATGGGCGGTGGCTTTCAAAAGGCGCACAGAATTTTCCACCGGCATGGCAGCCAAAATGTCGGCTGCATCATGCAGTTCGGGCCGGGCAATCACGCGCAGGGCTTTGGGCTGTGGAAAACTATCGAGAAGGCGTGCGGCCTCTTCGACATCAAGCCGGTTCAGCTGCTCAATGCGCTCGGTGACGCTGACAGCGTTGAGGCTCTCGTTCAAAAGGTGACGGGCAGCATGGCCCGCCTTCAGGGGAAAGCGTTGGATGTTCATTATGCTCGCCTTTCCGTCGATCCGCCGTAGCGCAACCAACCGGGCAAGCTGACGGAGACGTCAGAGCAAGGTGGCCGCGTACGGCAAACACAATCGACTGCTACTGTCGCTTGGCATCTTAAAGATGACTCCGTTGATATCCGGGCTAACCGAAATGGGTGCCCGTGAGGTTTTGCTGCGCCTGTTTTATGGGAAAGTCAAGAGAGGAAAATGGCAGCAACTTGGCGATATCGGCCGTTGCAAAGCACAAATGCCTGAGGTGGCGGATCTGCCGGGAAAATTGGCATTAGGAGAGGTTTTCCCGGCAGTTGCTATATAATATTCGCCGAACGTTACAGCATTGGATTACGCAGCAAAGCCTTGCAGCACGGCTTTGCCTCTCATCTTGCCGCCTTCCACCAGCGCATGTGCGGCCTTGAGGTTGGCGGCAGTCATGGTACCCAGCGTTTCAGACAGGGTGGTGCGAATTTTCCCGGCATCAACCAACGCGGCCACATGGTTGAGCAATCGATGCTGTTCAATCATGTCGCTGGTTTGGAGAAGTGGCCGGGTAAACATCATTTCCCAATGGAGTGAAATTGACTTGCGCTTGAAGTTTATAACATGAAAATCATCACCAAAGTCATCAATAAGGGCCAAACGGCCCTGTGGCGCGATGATCTCTGCAAGATCCTGTTGGTGCTCTACGCTGTGAGTAACGGAGAAGATGAAGGCTGGAGCCTTGATGCCAAGCTTGGTATATTCGCCCGCCAGAGGCTTGCTGTGGTCAATCACATAATCGGCACCCAGTGCTTTTGCCCATTCAGTGGTTTCCGGCCTTGAGGCAGTTGCAATCACCTCAAGGTCGCTCAACTGCTTGACCAATTGAATGGCAATGGAGCCAACGCCGCCAGCGCCGCCAGTGATCAGCACGGCAGGCAGGGCACCGGCAACCGGCTCATTGAGCTTTAAGCGGTGAAACAAGGCTTCATAGACGGTGATGCTGGTCAGAGGCAGGGCTGCGGCTTGCGCAAAGCTCAATGTGCTTGGCTTTCGCCCAACAATGCGCTCATCCACCAGATGAAATTCACTATTGGTGCCGGGGCGGTTGATGGCACCCGCATAATAGACCTCATCACCGGGCTTGAAGAGTGTGACGTTTTCGCCAACGGCCTTGACGACACCGCTGGCATCATAGCCCAAAATGCGGGCTTCGTTATTCTCCGGCTGTTGGCCTTTGCGAACCTTGGTATCCACCGGATTGACGGAAACGGCTTTGATCTCCACCAGAAGATCGAAGCCACGGGCAATAGGCGTGGGCAATTCAAGGTCCACAAGGGCCTGTTCGTTGCTAATAGGCTGGGGTGTATAATAGCCAACTGCGCGCATGAAATATGCTCCTTTGATGTTTGCACGCGCTCTATTAAGGCCTTACAATTCATCTCGGCAAGAATGCACAATTTGTGTTCATGGTCCCATAAACTGTCCATAGTATCAAAAAGGATACTGTCCATGTCACGCCCACGTGCGAAAATGACTAACGATTTTCCCGGTTGTCCGGTGGAATCCACGCTGAGTTTTATGGATGGCAAATGGAAAGGTGTCATCCTTTACCATCTTCTGTCGGATGGCACTTTGCGCTTCAATGAGTTGCGTCGCCGACTATCCTCGGTAACCCAGAGAATGCTGACCAAGCAATTGCGGGAACTAGAGGAGAGTGGCCTGATTACGCGCACGGTTTTTCCCGTTGTGCCGCCCCGGGTTGATTATGCGTTGACGCCGCTTGGACAAAGCCTTCGGCCCGTCATTGCGGCGCTTGACGCCTGGGGACAGGGCCATGTGCGCTGCAAGAACGGCGAGAAAACCATTGTTGAGCCTGCGACTGACCGCTCAGTGGCGTGAGCTTTTCTTTTCCAGCACGATCGAGATCAGGAAGATGATCAGGCCGAGCAGCGACAGAATGGAGCCAACATAGCCCGTTGCGCCATAGCCATAGCCCATCGTGATGACCAGGCCACCCAGCCATGCGCCCAATGCGTTGGCAATGTTGAAAGCCGAGTGGTTTGATGCGGCGGCAAGGGTCTGGGCATCGGCGGCCACATCCATCAGGCGGGTCTGCACGGCGGGGCAGGCGGCAAAACCGCAGCCGGTGAGAAACACGCAGATGCACAGCATCACCGGATTGGCAGCCGTGAGCGAAAACACGGCCATCAGCACGACGTTAAAGGCCAGCATGCCGCCAATCGTGCCGTTCAGCGAGCGATCGGCCATGCGGGAGCCAACCACATTACCAACATTCATGCCAACGCCAAACAGGGTGAGAATAATAGCGATCATGGAGGCGGGCATGCCTGCCGTATCTGTTGTGGTCTTGGCGATATAGCTGAAAATGGAAAACATGCCGCCAAAGCCAACAGCAGCAACTGCTAGCGTCAGCCACACCTGAAGCCGTGCAAAGGCTCCCAGCTCGCGTTTGATGCTTGCGCCGGCCGCGACCTTATCCTTGTGCAGGTAGAGCGCAATCAAGACGACGGTTAGAGCTGCAATAACACCCACCATCATGAAGGCCGCGCGCCAGCTCATCAACTGGCCGAAAAACGTTGCCAGCGGCGTGCCCAGCAGCGTGGCAATGGTCAGCCCCAGCATAACGCGGCCAACAGCGCGGGCGCGTCTGTGCGGTGGTACCATAGAGGCGGCTACAAGGGCGGCCACGCCGAAATAAGCCCCATGCGGCAGGCCCGTAATGAAGCGCAAGGCTGTGAAACTGGTAAAATCCGGCGCAAAGGCACTGGCAATATTGCCAAGGGAAAACAGGCCCATCAGCAGTAGCAACAGCGTTTTTCGCGGCAATTTGGCGGCCAGAATAGCAATGATCGGTGCGCCGACCACCACGCCCAGCGCATAGGCACTGATAACACGACCCGCTTCCGGCACGCTGACGCCATAGGTTTGCGCCACATTGGGCAGCAGGCCCATAATGGCAAATTCCCCGGTACCAATGCCAAAACCACCAACGGCCAGCGCAATTTCAATCAACAATATGGTTTTTGGCGAAAGTGCAGCGTGCTGCGTTGCCACGCCATTGTGGTTCGCGGAATTTGCGAAACGGGTCGTATCGTTCATGGTATAACCTTGAGCCTGGCGCGCTTGCGCTTGCAGCCGTATTGTAATGATATGGGCTTTGGGCAGGGCTGCCGCGATAAAGCCATGTCTGCGGATGTAGACTTAGCATATCACAATTATATGCACTGCGGTAAGAGGAAAGATGAAACCTTTGGCCCCGCCGTGCATTATCAAATCTGGGCATTATCAAACTTGGGGACGTTGCTGGCAGCGGCATCAAGGAGTGGGCATGAAAATCAAGGCAATCTTCAACAAAGATGGTGGCACCCTGCGCACCACGGATATGCATGCCTATTGCGAAAAGGCCATAGAGGTTTTCCAGTCTGCCGGGCATGAGATTGATTGCGTGGTGGTGTCCGGGGCCGATATCGTCGAGGCTCTTCAAACGGCTGCCGATGAGGGTGTTGATGCCCTCATTGCGGGCGGAGGTGACGGCACAATTTCGGCTGCCGCTGGTATTGCCTGGCGTGCCGGTCTGCCGCTTGGTGTGGTGCCTGCGGGCACGATGAACCTGTTTGCCCGATCCTTGAAATTGCCGCTGGACATCTGGAAGACCCTGGATGTGCTGGCGACCGCTGATGTGCGCCATGTGGATATCGCCACAGTCAACGGGCACGCTTATGTCCACCAGTTTTCGGCAGGCATGCACGCCCGCATGGTGCGACTGCGCAATCGCATGGATTTTGCCTCACGCCTTGGCAAAATGCGCGCCAGCACCAGTGCGGCACTGAGCGTGATGTTCAATCCACCGCACTTTGAAGTGGCTTTTGATATCAATGGTGATGGCAAATCGGACATTCGGGACGTCTCGGCCATTTCCGTCTGCAACAATCCGGTTGGCAATAATCCGTGGTTTTACGCCGATGACATTACCACGGGTGAACTTGGGGTCTATCTGGCAGCGCCAATGGACAGTGTCGGCCTTGTTGGCCTTGCCATCGATATTATGCGGGGGCGGTTGGCGGAAAATCAGGCCGTAACCGCATCCAAAACCAAAATCGTCCGCTTGCATTTTCCAAAACATCGCAAGGGCGTGGCCTGTGTGGTGGATGGAGAATTGCTGCGCATGCCCCGTGATGTGGAGATCAAAATCCATCCGGGTGAACTGAAGGTTTTGGCACCGTGAGCGAGGGGCTTTAGGTTGCAATAATGCGTCCGGCCCATAAAATGATGCCCGACAGAGCCGGGCATCAAGAAGCGCTTTAATGGGTAAAGGCCGCCGCAATCAGCGCCTTGGTGTAATCCTGCGCGGGCGCTTCGAAAATGTCCTCGGTTGGACCTTCTTCAACAATCTTGCCATCCTTCATCACCACCACATGGTCGGCAATCGCGCGAATGACCGAGAGGTCGTGGCTGATGAACACGTAGGACAGATTGTGCTTCTGTTGCAGGTCGCGCAGAAGCTCGATCACCTGACGCTGAACGGAGCGGTCCAATGCTGATGTTGGCTCATCGAGAATCACCACCTTCGGCTTGAGAATCATCGAACGGGCAATGGCGATACGCTGACGCTGACCACCCGAGAACTCGTGCGGATAGCGATTGCGCGAGGCCGGGTCGAGACCCACTTCCTTCAGCGCCGCCACGGCACGCGCATCGCGTTCAGTTTTGGTCAGTTGCGGCTCATGCACATAAAGACCCTCGGTGATGATTTCACCCACCGTCTGGCGGGGTGAAAGCGAGCCGTAAGGGTCTTGAAACACTAGCTGCATGCTCTTGCGATAGGGCCGCATGCCGGTGCGGTCGAGCGCCGAGATGTCGGTGGTTTCAAAGCTGAAGCGGCCATCGGCGTCCAGCAGTTTCAGCAAAGCCCGCCCAAGCGTGGATTTGCCAGAGCCGGATTCACCCACCACACCAATGGTCTGGCCTTGCCGCAGCCGCACATTGACATGATCCACAGCGCGGAATTTGCGCGTGCCCTTGAACAACATGCCGGAGCTGATGTTGAAATCCACCACCACATTGCGGCCTTCCAGCACCGCAGGGGCATCTTCGGGCGGTGCGGCCTTGGTGCCGGTTGGCTCGGAGGCCAGCAGCATCCTGGTGTAGTCGTGGCTGGCGCGCTCAAAGATATCGTCGCGGCTGCCCTGTTCTACCACTTCGCCACGGCGCATCACCACCACGCGATCCGCCACATGCCTGACCACGCCCAGATCATGGGTGATCAGCACAATGGCCATGCCAAAGCGCTTTTGCAGATCAGCCAGCAGATCGAGAATCTGCGCCTGAATCGTCACGTCGAGTGCCGTTGTTGGCTCATCGGCAATCAGCATGTCCGGCTCGTTGGCAAGCGCCATGGCAATCATCACGCGCTGGCGCTGGCCGCCGGAAAGCTCGTGCGGATAGCTGTCGATGCGCCGGTTGGGGTCAGGAATGCCCACCAGATTGAGCAGTTCCAGCACCCGCTCGCGGGCTTTGGCTTTGCTCATGCCTCGGTGGTGGCGCAGCGGCTCGGCAATCTGCTTGCCCACCGTGTAGAGCGGGTCCAGCGAGGTCATTGGTTCTTGAAAGATCATTGTGATCTTGGAGCCGCGCACGCTGTTGAGCGTAGACAGGCTGGCACCGACCATTTCGGTCTCGCCATAGCGGGCCGAGCCGGAGACTTTGCCGTTGGAGGCCAAAAGCCCCATCAGCGCCATCATCGTCTGGCTTTTACCAGAGCCGGATTCGCCCACGATGGCCAGCGTTTCACCCTTTTTGACATCAAAGGAAATGCCCTTGACCGCATTCACCTCGCCATCGGGCGTGGAGAAATTGACCTTCAGGTCTTTTACGGTCAGCACGGTTTTGTTGTTGGTCTTATCCATGCTCATCGGTCCTTGGGATCAAGTGCATCGCGCAGGCCATCGCCCACGAAGTTCAGTGAAAACAGGGTGAGCACGAAGAAAATGGCCGGGAAAATCAGCAGCCAAGGCGCATTCTGCATATTCTTGGCCCCTTCGGAAATCAGCGTGCCCCAGCTGGCCAGCGGTGCTTGCACACCCAGACCAAGGAAGGACAGGAAGCTTTCTGTGAGAATCACATGCGGCACCACCACGGTCACAAAAACAATGACTGGACCAATAGTGTTGGGAATGATGTGACGGCGAATGATCTGCCAATCGTTCAAGCCCAACGCTTCTGCGGCCCCGACAAATTCGCGGCGTTTCAGCGACAGGGTTTGTCCGCGCACAATGCGGGCCATTTCCAGCCATTGCACTGCGCCAATGACCACGAAAATCAGCACGATGGAGCGTCCGAAAAACACCACCATGACCACGACGAGGAAAACGAAGGGCAGCGAATAGAGAATTTCGACAACCCGCATCATCACATTGTCAACGCGACCGCCGAGATAGCCCGACGTTGCGCCATAAATGACGCCAATTCCAAGCGACACAAGGCTGGCAGCAAGGCCAACGGCTATGGAAATCTGCCCACCCAGCATGACGCGCACCAGAAGATCGCGCCCGTTGCTATCGGTGCCAAACGGGAAATATTCCTGCGTGACATGGCCACTCAGGGTCATGGAGAGCTGGTCTTGCGATGTGTCAGTGACCCGCGTGTCCTTGAACTCATTCACCCGGTCAAAATAGCGGATGGTGCGCGGATCAATCGGCTTGTCCGAGGTGATCTTGGCGGTAAAGGTGCCGCTGGCAACCGAGAAGCTGTCCAGCTTCAGCCGGGCGCGTTGTGCGGCCCCATCTGCCACCTGATGCAGACTATCAGGATCAGGGAAGGGTTTCAGGCTTGGAGCCACCGTAACATAGGATGGAAACACCTGATCATAGCTGTGGGGCGAAAACAGCGGTCCAACAAAGGAAAACACCGCAATCAGCAATAGCATGATGCTGCCGCCCATGGCGGCCTTGTTGCGGCGAAAGCGAAGCAGCGCCAATTGGGCGAGGCTTCGGCCCTGAACGGTTGGGGAAGTGATGGTGGTATCAGTCATGACGGACCCTCGGGTCGAGCAGGCCATAGGCAATGTCAACCAGCAGGTTGAAAACGATCACGAAAACCGCAACGAGAATAACGGTTGCCATGACCAGAGGATAATCGCGGTTCAAAGCGCCGATCACAAAGAATCGGCCAACGCCCGGAATGGTGAAAATGCTCTCCACCACGGCAGAACCGGTGAGAAGGGCCGCCGCCGCAGGGGCCAGATAGGACACAACTGGCAACATCGCGCCACGCAGCGCGTGCGTTATCACCACCGCGCGCGATGGCAGGCCATAGGCGCGGGCGGTGCGGATGTGGTCGGTGTGCAGCGCTTCAATCATTGAGCCACGGGTGAGGCGGGCAATTACGGCAATCTGCGGCAAGGCGAGAACGGCAATGGGAAGCGCCAGATAATAGGCCGAACCATCGCCCCAGCCACCGGCAGGCAGCCACGACAACATCAGCGCAAACACCAGCGTCAGCACCGGACCCATCACGAAGGTGGGAACCGTGATGCCAATGGTGGAGACGGACATCAGGGCAAAATCGACAATGCCATTCTGGCGCAGTGCTGCAATGGTGCCAAGAATGACGCCACCCACCAGTGCGATCAACAGAGCTGTGCCCCCGAGCTGAACGGAATAGGGCAGGGCCTGCGCAATCAACTGCGCAACAGTGTTATCCTTGTAGATGAAGGATGGGCCAAAATCGCCATGCACTACGTTATTGAGATAATAGAGGTACTGCATCCAGAGCGGTTGATCCAGATGGTAGGTTTTCATCAGGCTTGCCATGATGTCGGGCGGGAACGGGCGTTCGACGTCAAACGGACCGCCCGGCGCAAAGCGCATCAGGAAGAAAGAGATGGTGATGACAAGAAACACCGTCGGCACGGCGCTCATCAATCGGCGAAGGACAAAGTTGATCATGGTCAAAAAACAGACGCGCGACAGACCAAAAATTTGGCCTATCGCGCGTCATTCTCCGTTCGACGTTACTTGGAAACGCTCAGATATTTAGACTGATGCTCATCAACGGCATTATCAGCCCAACCGGATACCTTGTCGGACACCAGCCAAAGGTCTGCATTGTTCATCAAAGGTGCAATGGGCTGCTCATCCACGAGGATCTGCTCAGCCTTGTGCATTTCTTCCATACGAACCTTTGGATCTTTTTCGTCGTAAGACTTCTTCATCAGCGCGTCGAATTCTGGATTGTTCCAGTGGCTGTAGTTGAAGGTCTTGTTGTCGCTCAGGGTCAGAGCCAGGAAGTTTTCCGGGTCTGCATAGTCTGCGGCCCAGCCTGCACGGGCAACCGAGAACTTGCCGCCTTCCTTGAGGTAGGAATAGTGCGAGGCAACGTCGAGGTTGGTCAATGTCACCTTGGCACCGAATGTGGTCTTCCACATATCGGCAATCGCGGTGGCAACGCGCTCGTGGTTGCTGTTGGTGTTGTAGCGGATTTCAAGGTTCAGTGGCTTGCCGCCCTTGCCGTAACCGGCCTGCTTCATCAGCTCAACGGCCTTGTCTTCGCGGTCGATCTGCGAGAGACCGGCAAAGTCTGGAACGGCTGGCTTTTCATAGCCTTCCATGCCCGGAGGAACCATGGAGTAAAGCGGCAGCTGCGCACCCGAATAGATTTCGCTGGACAGGAAGTCACGGTCAACAGCCATGGAGAGCGCCTTGCGCACGCGCACGTCGTTCATGGGTTCCTGGCGCATGTCGAAGGCATAGTAATAGTTAGCAAGCGCAGGCGAGACGTGAACCTGATCCTTGTAAAGGCCACGCAGGCGTTTGATCTGGTCAGCGGAGAAGTTGTAGACGAGATCAAGTTCCTTCGCTTCAAAACGGCGAACGGCTGCTGCGTCATCCTCGATGGGGTAGAACACGACCTTGTCGAGCTTGACGTTCGCTGCATCCCAATACTGATCGTTCTTCACGACAACCAGCTTGTCATTTGGCACGTGCGACTGAAGCTTGAACGCGCCGTTGTTAATCATGTTGCCGGGCTTGACATACTGATCGCCAAATTTTTCATAATTGGCCTTGTTGATCGGAAACGCTGTGTAATGCGCCATCAACTGCAAGAAATAAGGGGTAGACCGTTCCAGCGTGATTTCCAGCGTCTTGGCATCAACAACCTTCAGGCCCAGCTGATCAACGGGAAGCTTGCCCTTGTTGACCTGTTCGGCATTCTTGATCGGATAGAGCAGGTTGGCATATTCGGCAGCTGTCTTCGGGTCTTCCAGACGGCGCATGGCGAACTGGAAGTCGTCTGCTGTTACTGGTGATCCATCTGACCATTTGGCATTATCACGGATCTTGAAGGTGTAAACGGTGCCGTCATCCGACACTTTCCAGCTCTCAGCAGAGCCCGGAACAATCTTGCCCTTGGCGTCGTGTGTGGTCAGACCTTCAAACAGATCGTGAGCGATAAAACCGTCAATGTTGGTTGAGATGTGCGCCGAATCCAGCGATTTTGGCTCGCCGCTGTTGCCGCGGTTCAATACAGCTTCAGCGAGTGCACTGCTTGCACCAAGCAGCAGACTGCCAGCCAGCAGGGTCGCAGCAAATCGGGTTCTCATCAGGGTCATTATGGTCTCCACACCGAGTTTAAGTTTGTTCGATTGCCGACCAAATTGGAATCCTGCCCAAAAAACAAGCCCTGCCTCAAAAAAAACATTGTCGCATTTGAGCGATCAGACCCTATCCTGCGGCAATCAAAGGCATTTCGGCAAAATCAGCAATCGCGACGAAAACGCGCATAGATGAAATTTATCAGGTTTTCCACAGCGCTCACCCGGCAGAACCGGCTGGATACGGCTTGACAGTATGAGCAAACTCAGAGCAAGCGGCGATCACGCGCTTGCCATGGATTTCTAAAAATACCATAAAATTCAGCGGTATTTTCTCAATCGCGACACAATCTTGGGATGGTATTGCGTCACGCAATATTTCAGCTCAATTCGGCGGCCGAGCCGGTGAATATGCACCAAAACGGTCATCTCCGTTTGTTCACAAGCCTATAATCTCGGCAGATAGGTCCGGTAGTCAAAATCCGACACGGTGCGCAAATAGGTGATGGCTTCCTTACGTTTGGTTTCACCATAAATCCGCGCATAGTCTTCCCCAAAAATATCGGCAATGAAGGCGGATTGGCGGAACCTGTCCACGGCGGTCAGGAAATCATGGGTTAAAACATCGGCGGTTGTGCTTGGGCATTCCGGTGTGGCCGGCGCGCCGGGATCGAGATCTTTTTCCAGGCCCCGTAGCATGCCGCCGAGAATGGCTGCGAGCAAAAGATAAGGATTGGCATCAGCCCCTGCGACCCGGTGCTCACCCCGCGCGGCAGCGCCATCCTTGTCTGGAATGCGGATCGCTGTGCCGCGATGGCCAAAGCCCCAATCGATCTTATCCGGCGCAAAGGAACCGGGCTGGAAGCGGCGGTAGGAATTGGCAAAGGGCGCAAAAATCAATTGCGCTTCCTGCATGGTTTGCAGCATCCCGGCCGTGACGGATTTCAGTTTGGTCGGCTCACCACCCTTGGCATCGAGAATATTGTTGCCGTCACGATCAAGGATGCTGATATGCACATGCAGGCCAGAGCCTGCCTGATCGCTATAGGGTTTTGCCATGCAGGTGGATTTTAGCCCATGCTGGATGGCGGCAAACTCGGCGGCGCGCTTGAGGTAAATGCAATCATCCGCCGCCGCCAGCGCATCGGGCCGATGCAGCAGATTGACCTCAAACTGGCCCGCGCCAAATTCTGCGGTGGTCGCATCCGCTGGCAGGCCCATGGTGTCGGCATAGTTGCGCAATGTGGCCAGATAGGCATCCATCGCTCCTGTGGCCCGCATGTCGTAGAGCTGATAGCCGTTGGATTCGCCGTCATAGGTGAGTGCTTTTGGGGGCATGGGGCGGGCGGTCTCGCGCCAATTGCCATCCATCACATAAAATTCCAGCTCGGTGGCCACTACAGGCGTCAGGCCAAGGGCATCAAAGCGTTTGAGCACGCGGGCCAAAATGGCGCGAGGGCAGATAAAATGCGGCTTGCCTTCCAGCGTGTGCATGGTGGCCAGCACTTGCTTTGAGCCTTTTGGTGCCCACGGAAGAGTGGCCAGGGAGCGCTTATCCGGCATGCAGATACCATCAGGATCGCCAAGGGTCAGAGATATGCCGGTGATGTCATCATTATCATCGCCCCAGATGTCGAGTGATTGGGTGGAGGCGGGCAGGCGCACGGTGTTTTTCCACACCTTATCCTCGGCTTTGATGGGAATCATCTTGCCGCGCAAATCGCCGTTCATGCCAACCAGCAACACTTCAATGCGAGCCTGTGGGCCAGAAGGGGTGTTGTGCGCGTCGGTCATGAAAGCTGCTTTCCAAGGTTGTGTGCGGCCTTTGGCCGTTCTTGCCAAATGCGGCGTGTCAGGTCATGTTCGTAACGGATTCATTGCCGCCATTCAATGCGGCGAGATAGTGATAGGATTGCCCTTTATGTCGCATAACTCCAGCCCGCTTTCCAATCTGGCCGCCATTGATGCGGCGCATCATCTGCATCCCTTCAATGATATGAAGAAGCTGAATGAAAACGGCGTGCGGGTGATGCAAAAGGCCGAGGGCGTTCACATATGGGATTCGAACGGCAAGAAATATCTTGATGCCTTTGCCGGGTTGTGGTGCGTTAATGTTGGCTATGGCCGCACATCGATTGCCGATGCCGCTTTTGCGCAAATGCAGGAATTGCCCTATTACAACACGTTTTTTGGCTCCACCACGCCGCCCACCACGCTTTTGGCTCAAAAAGTCACCAGCAAGGCTGGCCCACATATGAATCACGTGTTTTTCACCAACTCCGGCTCTGAGGCCACTGACACATGGTTTCGTCTTGCACGAGTCTATTGGAAGGCGTTGGGCCATCCCACCAAAACCCATGTGATTGCCCGCAAGAATGGATATCACGGCTCCACCGTGGCCGGGGCTTCGCTGGGCGGCATGAAATACATGCATGAGCAGGGCAATTTGCCGATTGAGGGCATTTACCACATCAACCAACCCTATTGGTTTGGTGAGGGTGGTGATCTATCCCCGGCAGAGTTTGGCCTCAAAGTCGCACAGGAACTGGAAGCCAAAATCCTTGAACTCGGCGCAGACAATGTCGCTGCCTTCGTTGCTGAACCTATTCAAGGCGCAGGCGGCGTGATCATTCCGCCAGAGACCTATTGGCCGGAAATTGTCCGCATCTGCAAGCAACACAACATTCTGTTGGTGTCTGATGAGGTGATTTGCGGCTTTGGCCGTCTGGGCAGCTGGTTTGGCTATCAGCATTTTGGGTTTGAGCCGGATTTGGCACCGATCGCCAAGGGCCTGTCATCGGGCTATCTGCCCATTGGCGGTGTGCTGGTATCAGACCGCGTGGCCGAGGTGCTGATCAACGAGGTTGGCGATTTCAATCACGGCTATACCTATTCCGGCCATCCTGTCTGCTCGGCAGCGGCGTTGGAAAATATCCGTATTATCGAAGAGGAAGGGCTGGTGGAGCGCGTGCGCGACGACATCGGCCCCTATATGGCGAAAGGCTTAGCGACGCTTGCCGACCACGATATGGTGGGCGAGGCGGTCAGCACCGGCCTGATTGGTGCCGTGCAGCTGACCACCGACAAGGCGACCCGCCGCCGTTTTGCCAAGCCGGATGATGCGGGTGCGAGCGTGCGCAACCAATGTGTTGCGGGTGGCGTGATTGTCCGCGCCACCGGCGATCGCATGTTGTTTTCGCCACCGCTGATTATTTCTCGCACTGAGATTGATCAGGCGGTGACAACCCTTGGCAAGGCCTTGGACTGGCTGAAGGACAATCACAAGGAATAATCAGACATTCTGCCATGCAAAGGGCAGGGGCGCTTCACGAAACGCAAAGCGGTCCAGATGGCTAGAGACAACGCCTTTCAGGCGCTCCAGCACCTCTTCCGCTTCCGCTTCAATGCTGACGGTAATGGCCGTGGCATCGCAGGTCATCACGGCTGTGGCGTTTTCAAACGTCACCACGCCCTTGTTGTCGGAAAGCTCGGTGGTGAGCTTGTGGCTCCAGTGTTTGCAAAGCTGCTGAATATATTTCCAGCCGTTTTCAGTGGGTACAATGGCTATGGTCTTGCTCATATTACAGCCTTTCAATTTTGCTGGCAGCTTCATCGAGAATGCGGGCGACTTCAAGCTGCGTATCGCGCGATACACCGTCTTGTGAAAGCCGATCGTGAATAGCAGAGCGCAGATTATGAATGGCGCGACGGACCGGGCCTGCATCCGTGCGTTCGGTGACTTTGGCTAGCGCCGTCAGCCGCGCCATGGCAACCTCCAACGCCTGTGCATTGTCTTGCAGATGAACGATGCCATCGGGCGTAATACCCAGCAGCTTGCGCGCACCATCACTTTGTTGCTCTTCAGCCAGACCCATATCGATCAGCAGGGTCATGGTTGGATACACCACGCCGGGGCTTGGGGCATAGGCACCGCCAGACAGGCCCTCAATTTCGCGGATCAGATCATAGCCATGGCGAGGCTGTTCTGAAATCAGCTTGAGCAGCACCAGCCGCAATTCGCCGGATTCAAACATACGGCGGCGCTCGCCATCACGCCCGCGACCGCGCTTGCCATCTGGTCCACCATGGCCAAAAGGCCCGCCGCGCATGGCATGCATCATGCTGTGAAGAATGTGGTGGCGACCTCTGCCATGGTCATCACCGTGGTCTCTGTGAAAATGTCTCATTGATCATCTCCAATGTTTCTTTATAGGTCTAAGATATATCTTATGATTATCGAATCAAGTGGGAGCGAGAGATTTTTTGCAAGGCCTGAAAACAAAAATGCCCGGCACAAGGCCGGGCATGATTAGAAAACAGAGTGCTGGTTTGACACCAGTTATTGAAACGCCGTCTCAAAGAAGCTTCTGAGCTTGCGCGAATGCAGCTTTTCCTGCGGCATGGCCGCCAGCTTCTGCATGGCGCAGATGCCAATCTGCAAATGCTGGCTGACTTGCGTTTTGTAAAACGCTGTTGCCATGCCCGGCAGCTTCAACTCGCCATGCAAAGGCTTGTCGGAGACGCAGAGCAAGGTGCCGTATGGCACGCGGAAGCGAAAACCATTGGCGGCGATCGTGGCCGATTCCATATCCAGCGCAATGGCGCGGGCCTGCGACAGGCGCTTCACCGGGCCGCGCTGATCGCGCAATTCCCAGTTTCTGTTGTCAATGGTGGCCACGGTGCCGGTCCGCATGATGCGCTTCAGCTCAAAGCCCTCATAGCCGGTGATTTCTTCCACCGCATCTTCAAGCGCCAATTGCACTTCGGCCAGCGCTGGAATCGGTACCCAGACGGGAAGGTCATCATCCAGCACGTGGTCTTCGCGCATATAGGCGTGGGCCAAAACATAGTCACCCAGCCGCTGGCTGTTGCGAAGGCCTGCGCAATGGCCCAGCATCAACCAGGCATGCGGGCGCAACACGGCAACATGGTCGGTGATGGTTTTGGCATTCGACGGGCCAACGCCAATATTGACCATGGTAATGCCAGCATGCCCTTTCATTTTCAGATGATAGGCAGGCATTTGCGGCAAGCGGCCCAAGGGCGTGCCAGACGATGGCGCAGTTTCCCCTGCCAGGGTGATCACATTGCCCGGCTCAACAAAAGCGCTGTAACCTTCGCCACCTTTTTCCATCAATGAGCGCGCGTAAGCGCAGAATTCATCGACATAGAACTGGTAGTTGGTGAAGATCACAAAATTCTGGAAATGCTTTGCACCCGTTGCCGTGTAATGCGAAAGCCGTGCCAGAGAGTAATCGATCCGTTGCGCCGTAAACGGGGCCAGAGGGAAGGGCTCGCCAGCCGGAGGCTCATACTCACCATTGGCAATTTCGTCATCGGTGGTCGAGAGATCCGGCGTATCAAACAGATCGCGCAGCGGAATATCGGAGAGCCTGCTGGCCTCGGCCTCGACATGGGCACCCTCGCCAAAGGCGAAATGCAGCGGAATGGGTGTGGTGGATTCACTAACCCGGACTGGCACCTGATGATTGCGCATCAACAGCGCCAATTGTTCCTTAAGGTAATGGCGGAACAATTTTGGCCGCGTCAACGTGGTGGTATACACCCCCGGCGATGTCACGTGGCCATAGGACAGGCGCGTATCCAGATGGCCGAAGCTGCTGGTTTCGACACTGACTTGCGGATAAAATGCACGGTAACGGCCTTCAACGGCCGTTCCATTTCCGAGAGCGGTAAACGCATCAATCAGGAAGCGTGTATTGCGCTCGTAAATTTCGGTGATGACATCAACAGCCTCTGCGGCATCGGTAAAATACCGCGCCTCATAGGCGGGTGGGCTGATGAAATTGATGGGGCTTGGACTTATGATTCGGTTGCTCATGCGCCATTATATATCGGTCTTTTTAACAAGCAAACGACAGATGCAGGAAAGCTAATCCCTAAAGCATGCCGCGTTTCATTGCCCTCAATGAAACGGTAACGTACAGGCGACAAACAAGACGTAAAGCGGGTGGTGGCGGATTAAGCGGCAGGTACTGTGCTGGTAATTGACGTTTGCAGATCATGGCGCATACGCTGTGCTGGGTCGTGAGCGTTGATCATAGCCACAAACAGTGCTGCAAAGATGGTCATGATGGCGGTAATGGTGGTGAGGCGTTTTGCAATATCGACCATGACTGTCTCCAAGCAGGCGTTCCTGTTCCAATATGACGTGGGTGCCTGAATGAGTGCTGAACAACCTTGCCAATATCGCAAGCTTTCCCGCGTGCCACGGATTGCCGTTGGCAAAATGTCGAATGTTCAATGTTCTGACCAACGCACGATTTTACAGCAGCTTTCTGCGCGGAACGGTGTAGTCTTCACGGGTTGCATAGTCGCGGCGCGTCTTGCGCGCTGGCTAAAAAAAACCATTCGATGGCAGGCTTCGGTCAGGGAAAACTGATCCGAGCCGCCCCCAGTTGACGAGAGGAACGCATGCCAGGATCTACCGCCAACTTTAATGATCATTTCATCCACACCAAAGACGGAATTCGGATTTTCGCACGCGATTTTGCATCAAGCATCGAGGGCACGCCAATCATCTGCCTTCCGGGCCTGACACGCAATCATCGCGATTTTACACAAATTGCCAATTTTCTGAGTCAAGGTCCGACACCGCGTCGGGTCATTTGCATCGATCTGCGTGGCAGAGGTAACTCCGACAGAGATCCAGATCCCACCCATTACAATCTCTTCACCGAGATGGAGGATATTGTGGCCGTGATGGATGCTTTACAAATCGAGCGTTCTGATTTCATCGGCACATCGCGCGGTGGGCTTGTTCTGCATTTCATGGCGGGCCTGCATGCGGAGCGATTACGCCGAGTTGTCTTGAACGACATTGGACCTGTTCTCGAAAAACAGGGACTCATGCAAATTAAGGAATACCTCGCGCGCACCGACAGCCCAAAAAGTTGGGAGGAGTGCCCGGCCTATTTGCAAACAGTGCACGGGAAAAGCTTCACTGCGCTGCCGGCGGAGGAATGGCAGGCAATGGCAAAGGCGTTGTATCGTGATGACAACGGCAAGCCTCTGGCCGACTATGACCCGGTGATAGGGTCACAAATTGCAAACATGGACTTTAGCCAACCGATTCCAGACCTCTGGACGCAATATGAGGCGCTCAGTCTGTTTCCTTTGCTGATTGTTCGCGGCGAAAATTCTGCGCTGCTGTCTGATGCGTGTTGCGACACAATGCTATCGCGCAATCCGCATGCAACCCGGATCACCGCACAAGCACAAGGGCATGCCCCGTTGCTCCACATTCACCCGATTGCGCAAGCTATCAGCACATTTTTGAATGCCGCAGAAGGCTGAGCTTAAACAGCTTGAGGCTGCAAGCGCTCGAAATACCTTGCCGCGAGCAAAAGTTCAAAAAAAAGCCCCCGGCGTGAGCCGGAGGCTAATATGGCCATAGACGATTTGATTAGAAATCGCGCTGCAGACGAACGAAGCCAGTCCAAACGTCGTTGTTGACGACGTCGTCGTTCATGCCCTTGTTCTGGTACTGAGCAGAAACCTTTGCAGCCAAACCAGCAGCCAGCTTGTAGTCTACAGTCAGACCGCCACGAACGATGTTGCGGCCGCTGAAGTCACCAGAGCTGTCAACTTCGGTCTTGCCGAAGTACTGAACACCAGGGGTCAGGGTCAGCTTGTCGGTGACCTTAACGGCGTACTGAGCTGCAACGCTCCACTTGGAGGCGTCGAAGTATGTGCTTACACCGTTTGCATAAACGCCAGCAACCGAGAACTCGCCTGGGCCAACATCAGCAACAGAAGCGATGATACGAGCAGCGTAGTTCTGTGTGTTGACATCGTAAGCGCCGAGCAAGGTAGCGGTTACAGGACCCAATGTGCCGCCAACCTGGCCTTCAATGCCGACGCTCTTGTCGTCATTGTAGCTCTTCGAGTAGTTGCCAGTGTAGGAAATCGAGCTGTCAGTGCCGCTCAAACCATTGGTTTCGTCAACTGCGATACCAGCGAAGAACTTATCAGACTTGTAGTTGTAAGCAATCGAGTTCAGACGGTTAGAACCGAGCGAGTCGGTTTCGCCGGACATGTCCGTATCCCAGTAGTTGTAGAACGAACCAACCTGGAAACCACCAACAGTGATGAAAGCTTCGTCGATTTCAACATTGTTAGTGTCGGTCGAGGCGTTGTTGAGGCCAGCGGTAGAACCGCCCTGCCAAGCGCGCAACGTGATGGTCGAACCAATCGTGCCAAGCTCAGAATCGTTCTTTGCAGCGAAGCTGATGAGACCGCGTGTCTTAGCGTTCCAGTTACGGCCGCCGCTCATCGAGCTGTAGTCAACTTCGGCACGAATGTAACCGCTGATTTTCAAGCAGGTTTCGGTGCCAGGAATGTAGAAGTAGCCGGTGCCGAAAGCGTCGCAAACGCGAACATATTCTGCTGGTTCTGGTGCAGCCGCTACGATAGCGTCAGCAGCCTGTGCGCCAGATACTGCTGCAAGAGCTGCTGCAGTCCCGAGGAGGATACCCTTAATCGTCATTGTAATCTCCAGTTTTGTTTTTTGATCAAAAGGCGTAAACTTTACGCCTGTCTTCTAAAGCAACCCCCCGGTTATATGCCTTAAAAGAAGTATCCCCCATTTCCAGAAAACCCCGTGAAATGCATACGGGACTTTCTCGCTTTCTCGCTCGATCGTGTCTTTGTGCCCCAGGCACCTGCAACATAATCAAACGTTACTACCACCACTGGTACCCTTATCCTGATGCCCAGCGAAACCTTTGTGGACCAACCTGAACATCAATTTCAATCGACATCCAGAGATCTACACAAGATCATGCGACTTTAAACAGCCAAACCAGAATAAAAATCGCAACCTTGCTTATCTTTTATCGTGTCCACTCGCGTGACTCAATTGAGAAGAGGCAAAGTTGATTAAAAACACCCGCTACTTCTTGTCGTGTGTAACATCATTGACACACGACCATAGGATCATCCGCGCCTCGCGAGGAAGGAGGGATCGCGTTTCCCTTCAACGCCGCGACTCGAAGCGTGATCGGGAGCACGTAAAGGCAGATCCATAAGATTGTCGGTTCGGCGATTTTTCAAAGCGATCCGATATCGCAAAACGCCACTACGCTGAATCCGACTTGAAGAGAAAATCATGGAGCGACTTCAAAACGAGAGCGTCTGCCGCAGGGGTGGTAGAGTCCAGATGTCTCAAAGATCATTCTACGACAAACAAAAAAACGTCATAGTTCCGCGCACCATCTTGACGTGCGGCCCTATGACGCTGTTGTCATAGATCCCGCGCGGTAATCGCGGGATCTTTCATTCCAGTTTTGAGATTAGAACGAACGCTGCAGACGAAGGTAGCCAGTCCAAACGCCGCTGTTGCCGCTGGCGTCTTTGTTCTGGTAATTAATAAGAGCCTTCGACGTCAGGCCGGCAGCCAGCTTGTAGTCTACAGTCACACCACCGCGAACGATGTTGCGGCCGAAGTAATCACCAGATGCATCAACCTGAGTCTTGCCGAAGTACTGAACAGCAGGGGTCAAGGTCAGCTTGTCGGTGATCTTGGCGGAGTACTCAGCTGCAACGCTCCACTTGGAGGCGTCGAAGTAGGTGCTTACACCGTTCGAGTAAACGCCAGCAATCGAGAATACGCCTGGGCCGACGTTAACCGAAGTGATGTCTCGAACAGCGAAGTTCTGAGTGTTGAAGTCGTAGCCGCCGAGCAAGGTGGTCGTTACTGGGCCGAACGTGCCGCCAACCTGACCTTCGATGCCAACATTCTTGTCAACATTGTAGCTCTTTGTGTAGGCGGAGGTATCAGAGATCAAGCCATCAGTGCCGCTCAGACCGTTGGTTTCATCAAGTGCGATGCCAGCGAAGAACTTGTCGGACTTGTAGTTGTAAGCGATCGCGTTCAGGCGGTTCGAACCTGTAGACGTCGTGTCGCCAGCAAATCCAGTATCCCAGTAGTTGTAGAACGAGCCAACCTGGAAACCACCAACGGTGATAAAGGCTTCGTCAATTTCAACAGCGTTGGTGTCAGTGCTTCCAGTTGCACCATTTACTGGAGTGGTCGAGCCACCCTGCCAAGCACGCAGTGTGATGGTCGAGCCAATCGTGCCGAGCTCAGAATCGTTCTTTGCAGCAAAGGTTACGAGACCACGTGTACGAGCGTTCCAGTTACGACCGCCAGAAATCGAGCTGTAATCAACCTGTGCACGAACATAACCGCTGATCTTCAAGCAGGTTTCGGTACCAGGAATGTAGAAGTAGCCGGTGCCAAAAGCGTCGCAAACGCGAACATATTCAGCTGGTTCCGGTGCGGCTGCGACGATAGCGTCCGCTGCCTGTGCGCCAGATACTGCTGCAAGAGCAGCGGCAGTACCGAAAAGAATACCCTTAATCGTCATTGTAATCCCCAGTTTCGTTTTGATCAAAAGGCGTAAACTCTACGCCAGGTTATAAAGCACCCTCCGGCCATATGACCTTAAAAGGTGCACCCCCCATTCTCAGAAAACCCAGTCAAATGCTCAGAGGCTTTCTGATTTTCTCGTCTGACTTCGTTTGAAGGTGCAGGCACCTGAAGCGAAATCAAACGTTATGATGCCAACGTCATCCATATCCTGATGCGCAGCATAGATGTTTGTGCAGCTATCCAATGCACGATTTCAATCGACATTCAGATGCCTGAACAAAATCGTACGATTTAAAACGGTGGAACCGATGTGAAAACCGCAACGATTTCCAACGTTTATCGTGCCTACTTGTGTGACTCAATTCAGAAGACGCAAAGTTAATTAAAAATACCGTCTACTTATTGCCATGTGTAACATCATTGACACACAGATGTGCGTTGAACCTGGCGGCATCTCGCTGCCTCGGTTGTGCGGAGGGCTGATGCAAGCGGCTTTGTTGCTGCGCTATGGTGATCGATCTATTGGGTTGTCAGTCATGCGACTAAAGCATGTCGCGTTTTATTGTCCTCAATAAAACGATAACGTACATGCGGCTAAATAAGAGATAAAGCCTGTCGCAGTGAATCCTATTCACTGCGACAGGCTTTAGAGCATTATGCCGAAAATCAGAACCCGCACGATGCTCTGGATTTTGTTTTCGCATCGGATTTTTCCCAAAACCGGTTCTCACTTTTCCGTACGATGCTTTATTCGGCTCATTGATAACGCGGACATGCGGCGCTGGGAAATTTTACAATAACTGTAAAACGCAATAGCGCCGCGCATCCATTGGATGCACGGCGCTATAGCAAAAAAATCCCGCGAATTGATCGCGGGATTCTTTATTTCGGTAACGATATTAGAACGAACGCTGCAGACGAACGAAACCGGTCCAAACGTCGTTTGTGCCGCTTGCGTTCTTGTTCTGGTACTGAGCAGAAACCTTCGTGGTCAGGCCAGCAGCCAGCTTGTAGTCTACAGTCAGACCACCGCGAACGATGTTACGGCCGAAGTAGTCGCCAGAAGCGTCAACCTGGGTCTTGCCGAAGTACTGAACGCCTGGAGTCAGGGTCAACTTGTCGGTGATCTTGGCAGCGTATTCACCAGCAACGCTCCACTTGGAGGCGTCGTAGTAAGCGTTTACGCCGTTTGCGTAAACAGCAGCAACAGACAGTACGCCTGGGCCAACGTTAACCGAAGTGATGTCACGAACAGCGAAGTTCTGAGTGTTGAAGTCGTAACCGCCGAGCAACGTGGTTGTTACTGGGCCGAACGTGCCGCCAACCTGACCTTCGATGCCGACGTTTTTGTCAACATTGTAGCTCTTTACGTAAGCAGAAGAGCTAGACACAGAGCTGTCGGTCTTGCTGAAGCCGTTGGTTTCGTCAACTGCGATACCAGCGAAGAAAGCGCCAGACTTGTAGTTGTAAGCAATCGCGTTCAGACGGTTGGAGCCGAGCGCGTCGGTTTCACCAGACAGGCCTGTATCGAAGTAGTTGTAGAACGAACCAACCTGGAAGCCGCCAACAGTGATGAATGCTTCGTCGACTTCAACGGAGTTGGTGTCGGTCGTGGTGCCAGCGCTATCGCCCTGGCTTGTGGTCGAGCCACCCTGCCAAGCGCGCACTGTGATGGTCGAACCGATCGTGCCGAGTTCAGAATCGTTCTTTGCAGCGAAAGTTACGAGACCACGTGTACGAGCGTTCCAGTTACGGCCGCCGTCTACAGAGGTGTACTCGAGCTGTGCACGAACGTAACCGCTGATCTTCAGGCAGGTTTCAGTGCCTGGGATGTAGAAGTAGCCGGTACCGAAAGCGTCGCAAACGCGAACGTATTCAGCTGGTTCTGGAGCAGCAGCTACGATAGCGTCTGCGGCCTGTGCGCCAGATACTGCTGCGAGAGCAGCAGCCGAGCCAAAAAGAATGGCCTTGATGTTCATAATGACCTCCAGTCAAGTTTCATAAGGGTCTGGGTATATTGGCTGAAGGACAGCTTACACCGCCCCATCCCCGTTAAGTCTGAAGACGGACGATCCACCGCCGCGCTTCTGGGGCTCAAGATACAAAACGCCACGGCCCATGCAATCGGCAAACGGTGTTGTGTCAGTTTTCCCAGGTTCCTTCATGGCTGCCTGTGGCTGAAAAGCCACAAATGGCCTCGGTGCCAACGTGTTTTATTTACGTTCTATTAAGGAAATCTTTGAAAACAAACAGGAATGAAATTTGGTAGAGTTGTCCACATCCTGCCATGGTCGCGTTTGAAGTCTCGTTTTGGCGCGATTCTGGGGCTGTTTTCACGCACTCGACAGCATTTTCTGGGAGGTCCGACTGCCTGACAGGAGGCAGGAATAAGCCGTCCATCGTTTGGAATGTTGCAAATTTGAACGGCGACTCACTCTGAATATCCAAGCTGAGTCTTGTTTTACGGCGAGCGATGATTCGATAGGCCACGGAATATTCGCAGATTGGTTCTGGTCCGAAGCTGGATTCCGGTCACCAGATTTTCCCGATGACGCTTTTTATAGACACATCACTCAAGCCTGTTTTCCGATTGGCCGGAGGCTGAAAGTGGAAATGCGTGTTTAATGACAAGAATTTTACGAAAAGCGCTTGCAATCGAAACGGTGAACAAATAATCAGACCGCACCGGAGAGGTGGCCGAGTGGTCGAAGGCGCTCCCCTGCTAAGGGAGTATACCAGAGATGGTATCGAGGGTTCGAATCCCTTCCTCTCCGCCACAACAGATTGCGGGCACCAAATAACACGAAAACAATGTGTTTATGCTCTAGCGAAGAAAAATCCTCTGTATCTACCGCATTATAAAGACTTTTTCCAATTTGATATGATGTCAAACGAATGTTTTGGCATGATTCTATGGCGAGAGCGTTTGCGCTTCCCAGAGCTTGGTTCCGGTATCTGCCATTTGAGGCGCATTATGGACCTCCGTGGGTATGATTGATTGGCATCACGCCTGTCGGCAGAAGATCGCCGTGCCGTTTTATCGGCACGGAATATTGCGTTTTGAATATCGACTGACCTCAGCCGTTATTGCATGCGGCGCCAAGTCTGGCTTTTGCAAAAGATCGAGAGAACGCAACCTTTCAGCTTAAGCCAGTCTCCATTGATTTTAGCAGAACCGGAATATGTTTTGTCATCAGATGGGTCAGTAACGACCCCAGTGTAATCCGCGCTGGCTCCTTCAACCTTGCCAATCTGCTTGCCTGCATATTCTCCAGTTTTCAGATTGATGCAGTAGGCTTTGCCGCAGGCACTGATTTCTGCCGTCTCGCCGTGTTCGGTCTTCCATTTGCCAACGATGGGCTCTGCAGCCGCTGCGGTTGATGCGTATACAAGGGCGGCCCCGATCATCATGATAACTGGCTTCATTCTTTCCTCCATGTCACTCCCCCGGAATGTTGGTCTCTGCGGTCATTCCAAAGACAAAATAAGTGACGCGCACGTAAAGGTAAATAGGCTTCACATCGCACGATGTGTGGGGTGTGATTGATAATGGAATAACGACATTTTTGGTGTCTTTCGCCATTATGGTCAATAATGGGTAAAAAGCGATCCGTAAATATCCGGTAAAATTAACCTGTATTTGCCGGGAATCCAGCACCTGTGATGCTTAACAGAAAGACAAGTTTACAAAGCGTTTTCAAGGCGTTTTCCTGTCGTTAAGCACACCTTTTAAGGTCATTTTGATCTCCCTTTGGCATAGTGAAGACATAAACGAGCCGGGAAAACTGGCCGGGCCGCAAACACAGATCATACTGCACAAGATGGTAGACAGTGATGAGGCTTTAGACATGAAAACAGGGACTTAAACAGGATGGGGACAGTTTTGAAACAAGCTGCCGCAAACATTCTGAAACGATAAAAAGACAATTTCGGCGCTTTTCGCATGCCAAACCAAGTGTGCAGCGTTGAAGGTAAAACAGAAGAGAAGACAAGGGCAGACCGATGGCACACTTTGATGCACAACAAGCAGAAATGGCCACATTGGGTGGCGAAACTCAGGCCGATGTGTTTCGCATTATCGGTCTGATGTATGCCACGGGTCGTGGCTGTGATCAAAATCTTGTTGCGGCCCACAAGTGGCTCAACATTGCTGCGATCAAGGGATGCGACCGGTCTGTTAATTTCAGAGCCAATCTGGCGGCGGCAATGTCAAAGCAGCAGCTTGCTGAGGCCCTGAGAGATGCGCGTGAATGGATGACCTGTCACTGATCCACCGCCGTTATCCACCCACTTTGCAGCATGAACGGGTTTTGCGATGTTTCAACGCAAGACCTCTCAAGAAAATTAAACCGCGACCAGTAGAAACAAGACTGGCGCGGTTTTTCTTTTACCCAATCGTCTTGAGCACGAGGGGCAGGGCCTGTTCGAACAGATCAAGATCCTTGGTCAACCCGGCGCTGACCCGAATACAGCGATTGAGCGGTGCCACGCCCGGCATGCGAATAAACACGCCATGCTCCATCAACCCGTCCACGATGGAGCGGGCAAAAAGCGCATCCCGTCCACAATCGATGGCAACGAAATTGGTTGCTGATGGCAGAGCTTGCAGGCCATTGTGCCTGGCAATGTCAGCAATACGCTGTTTCGCAGCCTGAATGTTGCCAAGCACCTCTTGCAGATAGGTCTGATCGGCCAAGGCGGCGAGGGCTGCGGCAACGGACGTGCGCACCATGCCAAAGTGATTGCGAATCCGATCAAAAGCCTGCGTGTTTTCGGGCGTACCAATTGCATACCCAACCCGCGCACCGGCAAGCCCATAGGCTTTCGAAAATGTGCGCATGCGCAAAACATTCGGCAGATCAATCAGGGCATTTAACGCTGGAATAGCACCTGATGGAGCCGTTTCACTATAGGCTTCATCGAGAATCAGCAGGCAGGTTTCCGGCAAGGCACGGGCAAAAGCGACGATATCCGCAGCCTCATGCCAACTGCCCATCGGATTATCGGGATTGGCCAGATAGACCAAAGGGGCGTTTTCGCGTTGTACGCAGGCCAGCAGGCCAGCGAGATCCTCGCGATCTTCCACATAGGGTGTTGTTACCAAGCGGCCACCAAAACCTGTTACATGAAAATTGAAGGTGGGGTAGCCGCCCAGCGAGGTCACCACGGGTGTGTCCTGCTCCACAATCATCCGGGCGACCAATCCCAGAAGATCATCCACACCCTCGCCAATAGCGAAATTGCTGGCGGAGAGGTGGTAGTGGGCAGCGAGGGCCGCCTTCAGATCGTGGTTTTCAGGATCGGCATATTTCCAGATGTCGCTTGCGGCCTCTCGCAGCGCGAGAAGGACCTTGGGCGATGGGCCAAACCCGCTTTCATTGGCACCGATGCGGGCCTTCACCGCGCTCTTGCGGCTTCGTTCAATCGCTTCCGGGCCAACAAAGGGCACGGTGGACGGCAGGCGACTTATAAGGGGGGTAAACCGCGAGAACGATGACATTGAAAGACTTCCCGAGCCGAATTCGAAAACCAATGCGCCAAAACAGTGCTTTCCCATCCACCATGGCGGTTGGCCGCGAATCGACACGCGAATGACAATAGAAAGCTGTGTTGCTGGCGCAAGGGCAGATCGGCTTTAGCAGCCTGCTGGTATCGCTCTCAAAGGGGAGTGCGAACGATTGTTCTATGCCGAAAATCTATCGCGCCATGCGGCCCATGCCCGGCTGGACGGATTTTCCCGTATCTTCGAGATTGTTGCCCATCATGAAGTCTGCACGAATAACCCGTTGTAGCAGCACTTCAGAGATTGGCAGAATGAATTTCACGCCCGCACGCCGTCCATTTCGGAAGGCTTCGGCGCAGCCGATGCGCGTTCCCAGCCCTAAAATCTCAAGGTAATAATGGGTGCCGAGGCCAACAGCGGTATCAATATCCAGACCAGCACCGCCACGGGAAATATCTAAAACGGTGGCGCTGCGCGTGATTGTGCCCGATAAGCCGGGACGTACGGCCATAACGCGAGCGGGGCGTTTAACCTGAAAACGATCCCAGCGGCGCTCGTACATTTCAGATGCTGCAGCACTCAGATGGGTTCCTGCCGACATTATTTCTCCTCATGTCGTTGCACTCTGCGCGACTATCACTTTGCGACAGAGGCCTTTCATTTGCTTTAATTTATTCAATAAAGTTATACACGCGCCGTTCCTGAGCTTCGTACATTTTTGTATCCCAATTGAACATTTGCGCATTAATATAACGTTTCTGCAATCTAGGATTTATTTTACAGATGCAGTGACACAAAGCAGGGCATAGACCCCTCAAAATTCAAAGGACAGCCTGACAACGTGGTGTAGGAAATCCGGGTTGATCAACATATTGAAACCAATAACGGCGGTTTCCTGTTCTCTGCGTATCAATGTACAGCCGATTTCGTCGCGGATGCCTAGGATCTCCAGGAAGAAGTTTTTCGGAACGGGTAGATACCGGCTCACTTCCAGCTCGGCACCATAGAGCGAAATTTTACGCACAAGGCAGCGCACCGTTGTCTTGGTGCTCAGATGATGACCAACGAATATAATTTTGCCGGGCCGGTCTATCGTGAATTTCTGATAGGCCTGGTCCTGCGAAATGTCTTTTCTTGCGTCAGGAATATGCTGCAAGGGCATGACACCCGTCCTTCTCGTGTCTCTCGTGCGACCATTTTAGCGCATTTTTCCTAATGGTTTGTTCCATTTTGGCGTAAAAATTGTGCGGTCTGTGCCAAGACACGCGCCGCTCGCTGCTGTTGTCTCCAGATTTGGTCCATGTGTGATTCAAATCGGTTGGGTTTTTCGGCGTTATGCAATAGAAAATCTCGGTTTAACGAAGGCATGCAGGAGGCAGATATGACGCAAGGCTTGGTTATTGTTGGTGCCGGACAGGCGGCCTTTTCCACGGCATCAAAACTGCGGAGCCTGAAAGATGAGCGTCCGATTACCATTCTGGGCGTTGAGGCGCATGCCCCCTATCAACGTCCCCCACTGTCCAAGAAATATCTGCTGGGTGAGATGAGCTTTGATCGGCTGCTGTTGCGTCCGGATCATTGGTATGCAGACAATCAGGTTGATCTGCGCCTGTCCACCTGGGTCGAGGGCATTGATCGCGCTGCAAAACAGTTGCTTTTGCAGGATGGTTCACGCGTCGGCTATGATCAGCTGGTTTTGGCCACCGGGGCCACGCCGCGCGAATTGCCCGCAGATATCGGCGGCGGCCATTCCGGCGTTTACACCGTGCGCAACAAGGATGACGCCGACCGGCTTTGCGATGTGATGAAACCGGGTCGGCGCTTGCTGATCATTGGCGGCGGCTACATCGGGCTGGAGGCGGCGGCTGTTGCTCGCCATCTGGGGCTGGAAGTGACGCTGATCGAAATGGCTGAGCGGATTCTGGCGCGAGTCGCCTCAAAAGAAACCGCCGATGTAATCCATGCCGCCCACATCATGCATGGCGTGACGATCCGTGAACGCATGGGCCTGCGGCGTCTCATCGGCCACGATGGCAAGGTTGAACGGGCCGAACTGTCGGATGGCAGCGTGCTGGATGTTGATCTGGTGATTGTTGGCATTGGCGTTTCTCCCAATGATGGTTTGGCGGCAAGGGCGGGGCTTGCAGTGCGAAACGGCATTGTTGTCGATCGCTTTGCCAGAACCTCTGACCCGGATATTTATGCGGTGGGCGATTGTGCGCTCCAGCCATGGGAAGGCAGCGAAATCAGGCTGGAATCGGTACAAAATGCCGTGGATCAGGGCGATGCCGTGGCGACCATTCTCGCGGGTGGTGATCAGCCTTATCAGCCCAAGCCCTGGTTCTGGTCGGACCAGTAT
>DNPN01000155.1:45652-46651 GCA_003501385.1 Rhizobium sp.
CCTGGTTCTGGTCGGACCAGTATGATCTCAAACTCCAGATTGCCGGGTTGAACCTTGGCTATGATGAGACGGTGGTGCGCCCCGGTCTGCGGGATGGCAGCGTGTCCATCTGGTATTATCGGCAGGATCAATTCATTGCCGTGGATGCCATTAACGACGCCCGCGCCTATGTTGCGGGCAAAAAGCTGCTGGATATGGGCAAGACACCAGACAAGGCTTTTGTTCGCGATGCGCAAAGCGACCTAAAGCAGCTTTTATAGTATATGATTCTATCGCCCAAAGCGCAGGTCATGCACAATGTCGGCCTGCTGGCCGAGGCGTGTTTTGTAGATTTCGTAATTCTCCATCACCCTTTGCACATAGCCGCGGGTTTCGGGGAAGGGTATGCGCTCGATCCAGTCCACAACCTCATCAATATCCTTGCCACGCGGATCGCCATAGCGGGCCAGCCAATCGGGCACCCGGTTTGGCCCGGCGTTATAGGCAATGAAGGTGAGAATGTAGGAGCCACCAAATGTGTCGATCTGCTCACCCAGATAATGCGCGCCCAGCGTGGCATTATAGCCTGCATCCTGCGTCAATTTTTCTGGCGCAAAGGCGATGCCGTGCCGATTCGCCACCGCTTTGGCCGTGGCAGGCATGAGTTGCAACAGGCCCTTGGCATTGGCCGCAGACACGGCGGCGGGATTAAACGCACTTTCCTGTCTGGCAATCGCATAGGCCAGCGCCTTGCCCGAGCCGGAAATATTGGCCGACGGCGGAATGACACCAATGGGAAATGCCAGCGCAGGCACATTGATGCCCCGACCATAGGCCGTTTTGCCGATTTGCAAAGACAGCTGATTGTTGCCAGCGCGCTCGGCCTTGGCGGCCAAAAGGGCCAGCTCACCGGGGCTCTGCAATTGCTCTGCCAATGCACGATAGAGGCTCGCAGCCCGCCAGCCATGCCCCGCAGCTTCATAGCGATCAATCGCTTCAATGGATTCACGGCTGGGGGAA
>DNPN01000155.1:46898-49983 GCA_003501385.1 Rhizobium sp.
TGGATTCACGGCTGGCGAAATCCTGCCGGTCTTCCGGTGTCGGTGCCGGATAGACAATATCCAGCTTTTCCCGGTTCAGCCGGGCTGCGGCCAATTGCCCATAGAATGTGCCGGGATAATTGGCGGCTTTGGCGAAATTTTCGCGCGCCGCTTCCGTGTTGCGTTGTGCCTCTTCTGCACGGCCAAGCCAGTAATAGCCTCTGGACGCAGAAAGAGGACGGTTCGACGCCTCAAGGATTCGCTTGAAATGAACCGCAGCTGTTTTGGGATCTTTCAAACCGCGCAGCGCAAACCAACCGGCGTGAAACTCCGCATCAACAATGTCCACCGTGGCCGTGGCGCAATGGCGGGCCACCACCTGATAGGCCAATTGATACTTGCCGTTTTCAGCAAGGCCTCGCCCGACAATGCGTTGCTCATTCCACCATTCGGACGGCACCACCAGTTTGGCGCTGTCCTTGGGCGCTTGTGCCAGCAGCTTGGCAGCGGCTTCGAAATTTTCCTGTCGGCGCTCATATTCAATTCGCACAAACAGTAGCGCCGGGTCTGATGCCCAGCGGCTATCTACCGCTTTGATCAGGTTGGCTGCCTTGGGAGAACGGCTGATTGTTGCATTCCATGCGATGTAGAGAGATTGCGCCCCGCCCAGCGTGGCGAATCGCTTGGCCTGCGCATTGCGCCCGCGATACATCAAATAATCCATCCGCGCCTTATGGTCGGCAGCTGTCAAAGATCCGCTGAATTCACTGAGAATACGGTCTTCCAGACTGGGTTCCAGCACGGTCTCATGCCACAGGTCTTTGATCAGTGTGGCGGCTTTTGCCTGTTCATTTCTGGCCACCAGGGCACGGGCAACAATTATCGTGCCTTCCGGCGTTTCAGGCTTTGTAGTGCCCAAAGCGGCTATAACATCGGCGGCTGGTGGATTTTCCCGATAAACGGCGCGCTCGGTGTTGGCCCGCAGCGCCGAGAGGCCCGGCCAGCCTTTCAGTTCCTTTCGGGCATTGACGATCTCGGTCGATGGAACGTCGGGCAGCCCGGACATGGCAATGGACCATGTGAGCATGTGGCGATCCAATCCTTGCGCCATGGAATCGCGAATTGACAGCGCTTCCGCTCCATCCTTGTTGGAAAGAGCGTCCAGGCCGGATTTTAACGCAGAACGAACGATGGGCGAGGGTGTTGAACGCGGGATCGCTGCCGTAATGTCATTTGAGGGGCTGTTGGGCGCGCCACTGATGGCAGGTGCACTGCCAGAAAGTGAAGCGGGACGGCTGGTTGGGGTTGGTGTAAACGGCTCGGCAAAGGACTCGGCAATACCACCCACTGCTGCCAAACCAATGAACAGTGCAGAACCAAGCAGGATTGTCCGTCTCATCGGCGTGCTCGTTGTCAAAATACGCATGTCTCCTATTAACGATAATTCAGATTAACGGTAGCTTAATGAAGCGTGGTTCATCGTGTCGCATCCGTGGTCTAAAAATCTGTCATAAAACCGTGAGGCCCGTGCTTGTACCGCCGCCATGGGCGAAGTAATGTGCCGCCGTTTAATGCAAAATTACGGCCGTAGAATGAATGCGGCTGTTGGGAGTCTATGCATGTTTCAGGGTTCCATGCCCGCACTTGTTACACCCTTTACCGATGATGGTAAGGTGGATGAAGCAGCCTTTGCCGCGCACGTCGAGTGGCAGATTTCTGAGGGTAGCACAGGTCTTGTGCCTGTGGGGACCACCGGGGAATCTCCAACCCTGAGCCATGATGAGCATAAACGGGTTGTCGATCTTTGCATCAAGACCGCAGCAAAGCGGGTGCCAGTGATTGCTGGGGCCGGCTCCAACAACACGCGCGAAGCGATTGATCTGGCGCAGTTTGCCGAAAAAGCCGGTGCCGATGGCCTGCTGGTGGTGACGCCTTATTATAACAAGCCCACGCAAAAGGGTTTGATTGCGCATTTTTCGGCCATTGCCGAGGCTGTGTCATTGCCCATCATCATCTACAATATTCCGCCGCGCTCTGTTATTGATATGAGCCCGGAAACCATGGGCAAGCTGGCCAAGGCTCACAGCAATATTGTTGGCGTCAAGGATGCCACCGGCAAGCTGGAGCGTGTGTCTGAGCAGCGTATCTCTTGTGGGAAGAATTTTATCCAGCTCTCTGGCGAGGATGGAACGGCACTGGGCTTTAACGCCCATGGTGGCGTTGGCTGCATTTCCGTGACCGCCAATGTTGCGCCGCGCCTGTGCGCCGCGTTTCAGGCGGCAACGCTTGCAGGCGATTTCAAAAAGGCGCTCGATTATCAGGATCGTCTGATGCCATTGCACAAGGCCATTTTCATGGAACCGGGCGTCTGTGGTGCCAAATATGCCCTCAAGCGCCTTGGCCGCATGGGCAATGCAGTTCGGTTGCCACTGATGTCCGAGCTGGAGACATCCACAATGGTGGCCATTGATGCGGCGCTGGTTCATGCCGGGCTGTTGAATTGATAACGTGCCGGAGGGTCGGGTCCTCCGGCTTCTTCCCTTTCAGGGCTGGGTGTACTAAATATAAGAAACAAGCCGGATCGGGAGCCCGCGATCCGGAAACAATGAAAAGCATCGGGCAGATTGGACTTTGACCCCATGGCACCCAGAGGCAGCCAAAGCAGCATCAATAAGGTCGTCGCGGAAAACCGCAAGGCGCGCTTTAACTATGAGATCGTGGATACCTACGAGGCCGGGATTGTTTTGACCGGAACCGAAGTGAAAGCACTGCGCGAGGGCAAAGCCAATATCGCCGAATCCTATGCATCGGATGAGGGGGGCGAGATCTGGCTGATCAATTCGCATCTGCCGGAATATCTGCAAGCCAATCGCTTCAACCACGAGCCGCGCCGCCGCCGCAAGCTGCTGTTGACAGAGCGCGAGATTAATCGTCTGCGCTCGGCCATCAACCGGGACGGCATGACGCTGGTGCCGCTCAAGGTCTATTTCAATCAAAAGGGCAGGGCAAAGCTGGAACTGGCGCTGGCCAAGGGCAAAAAGCTGCACGACAAGCGCGAGACCGAGAAGAACCGCGATTGGGAGCGCCAGAAGGGCCGGCTCATGCG
>DNPN01000155.1:50183-50932 GCA_003501385.1 Rhizobium sp.
AAGCTGCACGACAAGCGCGAGACGGAAAAAGAGCGCGATTGGAACAGGCAAAAGAGCCGGTTGCTGAAAACCGGCTGATTGGGATGCTTCGTGCTTTGATAATGGTATGATGTCGCCTACTCATGCAGGCGACATTTTTGTTTGGAATCAGCGACCGTTTGTTCCCATCAGCATCAAAAGCGCGTTGAACCGCGCCGTCTCCAGCCTCTGTTGCTGAGAGGTAAGCTGATCCATGTGTCCGTCCAGACCAAGGTCGCGCAACTGGTGGGCATTCAATGCGTGAATGTCATTGTTCGGGACAAAGCCGGATCGGCGCGAGACGAACGAAGCAATCCAGCGATAGGTATTGGCAAGACGCATGCCGAGGCAGCTCCCGACACCGTTGATCCTGATTTTGTTCGTCTTGTCTGCCGTGCTCATGGCTTTATCCTTTCAAGTTGGCACGAAAAGAGACAGCCCGCACTCAGGCGAGCGCGAGGTGATGCGAAGGTTGTGGGTTGAGGGATGCGTCAGACGGGTCTGCGCGTTGAATTCAGCGACTTCCCACTTTTTGGGTGGGATGCTTTGGCGGCAAAATGCCGCAAGTGCCTCAATTCGTCTAACGAATGTTTCGAATGGCTATCATTCAATCTGTTGATCAATCATAGATTGCCTTGCGCTCATGCTTCAACAGCCATTGTTTACGCCAAAGTCCGCCGCCATAGCCGGTGAGGCTGCCATCCGCGCCAATCACACGATGGCAGGGAATA
>DNPN01000155.1:51175-51373 GCA_003501385.1 Rhizobium sp.
GCCAATCACACGATGGCAGGGAATAACAATGGCAATTTGATTGGCCCCGTTTGCCCGCGCCACCGCACGCACGGCGGAAGGGCGGTTCAGTGATGCCGCAACCTGTGAGTAGCTCTGCGTCTGGCCCATCGGAATCGCGCGCAAAGCCTGCCAAACGCAGCGTTCAAATTCGGTGCCACACGCCGCAAGCCGTGTCGG
>DNPN01000155.1:51589-69471 GCA_003501385.1 Rhizobium sp.
GCCAACCGCAGCGTTCAAATTCGGTGCCACCCGCCGCAAGCCGTGTCTTGAACGGTTGGATTTTGCCTTGGAAATAGTGGTTCAGTTCCTCGGAAATTTGATCGGTCACGGTGGTTCGTCCCAGGGCTACAGCAGTGCTATTGCGTGTTTTCAGGCGTTGCAATTCCGCAGGCAGGGCAGGGCGATCGGCAAATTCCAGAAGATGCAAGGCATGGTCATCGACAACAGCCAGCATGGGACCAATCGGTGTTTCGATCCAATCGGCTTTCAAAAGCTGTTGGTCTTTCAGCTTGGCGGGTGCAGCACCAAACAATTGGGTGATGGCGGCGCGAAAGCCGCTGCCGGATTGATAGCCGGCGTCCAGCTGTGCATCAATCACCGCATCACCCGACTGCAAGGCATCGGCTCCAAGGCTTGCACGGCGCAACCGTGCAATTTCCAGAAAACTCATGCCGAACCGGCGCTTGAAAACACGGCGCACGGTTGATGGGTCATGACCAAGAGCCGAGATGTCTTTCTCTCCCCAGCGATGAAAGGGGTCGGCTTCCAACTGGTCCAGCAGTGTTTTTGTCAGCGGATCGGGTGCGCCATAGGCCAACATCGGTTGGCATCGTTTGCAGGGCCTGAAGCCGCCTTCAAGGCAGGCGGCGATGGTGTCTTCAAAGCGGCAGTTCTCCTGCTTGGGCTTGCGGGCTGTGCAGGTAAAACGGCAGAAAATCCGCGTCGAGGTGACACAGACATAGGCAAAGCCATCATAGGAAGCATCTTTGGCAACCAGAGCGGCATATAGGTGATCGTGAGTGGGGCGTTTGAACAGCATGAGGCGTTCTACGCTGGTTTTATGTCATGCGACGCTGAAAATCGGGCATGGATATGCCCGATTTTCAGATTGTTGTGCGTCAGGCCGCATAGGTCTGATGGTAGGCGTTTGAGCGTGTCGCATGGACTCGTCCACCTTGGGTCTGGAAGCGAGACAGCAGGGAGGTTAGATGATCAGAGACGCCCTGCAATGTATGGGTCGAGGCATTTGTCTCTTCCACCATGGCTGCGTTTTGCTGGGTCAATTGGTCCATGCTGCTGATGGCAGCGTTGATTTCCATGATGCCGGATGCCTGCTCCTGCGCCGATTGCGCGATGGCACCAATGTGACCATTCACTTCGCGGACCTGATCGCTGATGTTGCGCAGCACTTCACCCGTCTGATTGACCAGCGACACACCATTGGCAACGTCTTGTGACGAGCGATCAATCAGGCTTTTAATCTCTTTTGCTGCCGATGCCGAGCGCTGGGCCAATTCGCGCACTTCCTGTGCAACCACAGCAAAGCCCTTGCCAGCTTCGCCCGCGCGCGCGGCTTCCACGCCTGCGTTCAGGGCCAGAAGGTTGGTCTGGAAGGAGATTTCATCAATCACGCTGATGATCGACGAGATCTTTTTCGAGCTTTCCTCAATCGCATCCATGGCGTTGACGGCATCGCCCACAATCATGCTCGACTTGCTGGCTGCGTCCGCTGCTTTGGAAGCAACAGATTGCGCCTCGCTGCTGCGCTTGGCGGACTGCTTGGAAATGACGCTGATCTGCTCGAGAGCAGCGGATGTTTCTTCCAGTGCGGCGGCCTGCTGTTCGGTGCGCTTGGCCATTTCATCGGTGGCACGGGTCAGTTCGCGGCTGTTGGCGGACACTTGACCCGCTTCGACGCTGATCTCCGCGAACGCATTGGCCAGAGCGGCAACGGCCCGGTTGTAATTGGCTCTCAAACCCTCGTAATGGCTTCCCAGCGGCTTATCGATTGTGGCGCTGAGATCACCCTTGCTCAGTGCTTCCAGCGCGTTATCGAGCGCCTTAAGGGCTTCTTCCTGCTCCTTGGCAACCTCTGCGCGCTCGGCAGCAATTTTAGTCCGCTCTTCATTGAGCGCTTCGCTATAGGTGGAGATTGCGAAATCGACATCCAGCATGGTTGTGCGGATCAGCGCCGAAATTTTGGCAACGGCACCCTGAAAGCGCTTGCCCATAAATGTGCCGCGCATTTCATGCTCCAGCACCGCCTGCGCCAATCCTGCCAGCAACAGACCGTAGCCATCAATGTACCAGCGCGGTTCCAGCCCAAGACGTGCATGGGTGTGGCCGATTGTCGTCGCCGACGCCATGTAGCGCTCATCGATCTTGCCTGAAAGCAGGTGATTCCAATGTTGGATCTGCTTTTGTTTGGCATGCTCAATGTGGGCGTCGCTGGAAAAGAAGCGCGATGTCTCCGGATATTTCTTCGCCGTGCTGTAAAAAACGTCAAGGGTCGGGCCGATGGCCTCCGAAATAACGGGCCGCAGTTTGGCAACCATCTGCAGGTCGTCATGGGTGATGTTCAAAAAGTTGAGCCGCTTGTTCAGCTCATTTTGCGCGTTCATGGTCATCATGCCACCTCTGTCAAATATTGACTAAAAATGCGGTGCTTCATGCGCCAGGTCGCCGCCATCATCGCGTTGCGGTATCCATTGGGCATTATCAATTGCACAAAGGACACCGCAACAGGGTTTCTAAGCATATATAATACTCATATACGATGGCGTCGCAGGTATCATCTCCCAAGTCTGGAGTACGTCTTCAGGTTTAATAATCTGATAACAATCAAGCCGAATACCGCTTGCCGTGGTGGCGAAAATCTTCACATTCCTATTTAATGATTTGATATCCTTTAAGATTATTTTTGGTCATAAAAAAACGCGACCCCGATCACAAAATATGTAATCGGGTCATCGCGTATTTTTAGGACGAGTTGCGTGCTGGTTTAGATCAAAGGTTCCGTGACCATTGGATCAACCGGGCGAAGGGGTCTTTCGCTTGGATCCCGACCAACTTCTGCCTTGAGCGAAACCAGATCGATGAAATGGTCAGCCTGACGCCGCAGGTCATCCGCAATCATTGGCGGTTGGGTAGCCATCGTGGAGACCACAGACACCTTCCGGCCCTTGCGTTGCAGTGCTTCGACCAAAGTCGTAAAGTCGCCATCGCCAGAAAAGATCACGAGATGATCAACAGTTTCAGACTGTTCCATGGCGTCGATCGCCAGTTCAATGTCCATATTGCCCTTGACCTTGCGCCGACCCATCGAGTCGGTGAATTCCTTGGCTGGCTTGGTAATGACTTTATAGCCATTGTAATCCAGCCAATCAATCAACGGACGGATAGACGAATATTCCTGATCTTCAATCAGCGCTGTGTAATAATAAGCGCGAAGCAGGTAACCGCGCTTTTGAAACGCCTTGAGAAGCTTGCGATAATCAATATCAAAGCCAAGGCTCTTGGAAGCGGCGTATAAATTAGCACCATCAATAAACAGTGCGATTTTCTCTCTGGGGTCAAACATCCTACAACATCCTTTTGTTCTTACACTGGGCGAGAGCCAAATCAGTATTGGCCCGAAATTTGCCGAACTAGTGTATTATGATTTAATCATATAAGATACATGTATATTGGGTCAGATCGAATTCCAAGCGCCTCTGGATTGAATATTTAAAATTTTCAGTGTTTTTGCAGCGCAGAGGTTGAACAACGCAAAAAAAGTCAGTCGCGAGGAAAAACTTGAACTCTGGCGATAATACATGTATCGGGACTGTCAATCCCTTGGGTAATAAAATTTAAAAGAAGGACTGACCATGGCACGCGTTACCGTGGAAGATTGCATCGACAAGGTCGACAACCGCTTCGAGCTGGTACTGTTGGCAAGCCACCGTGCCCGCCAGATTTCTCAGGGTGCGTCCATTACCATTGATCGCGACAACGATAAAAATCCCGTTGTTGCGTTGCGCGAAATCGCAGACGAGACCCTGTCTCCCGACGATTTGAAAGAGGATCTGATCCATTCACTGCAAAAGCATGTTGAAGTGGATGAGCCAGAGCGTGATGGCGCAAGCATCAGCGAAGGCCAGATCGCCGCACGTTCCGACGAAGACGATGATATGCCGGAAACCATTGCTTTCGACCAGATGTCGGAAGAAGAACTTCTGGCTGGTATTGAAGGTCTTGTGCCGCCGGAAAAAAGCGACGACTATTAAGTGTCGTCATGGTTTTGACCTGTTGGTCATCCAGTTTGTCTTTGTGTGCGCCAACCATTCAGGTTGGCGCGCTTTTCTTTTTAGAGCATTTCAGTGTTTCCATGAGACATTGAAATGCTCTGATTGCTTGTTTTACGCATTTTCTAACGCAAAACCGCGATACATTTTTGCTGGAAATGCTCTGAAGGAGTAGCCTTGGAATGATGCGGCAATACGAGCTCGTGGAGCGGGTGCAGAAATACAAGCCCGATGCAAACGAGGCATTGCTCAACAAGGCCTATGTCTATGCCATGCAAAAGCATGGTCAACAAAAACGCGCCAGCGGTGACCCCTATATATCGCATCCTTTGGAAGTGGCGGCCATTCTCACCGAGATGCATCTTGATGAGTCGACCATTGCTGTTGCGCTGCTGCATGACACCATTGAAGACACCACCGCCACCCGCGCCGAAATCGATGAATTGTTTGGCGAGGATATTGGCCGGCTCGTGGAAGGGCTGACCAAGCTCAAGAAGCTGGATCTCGTGTCCAAAAAGGCCAAGCAGGCCGAAAATCTGCGAAAGCTGCTGCTGGCGATTTCCGATGATGTGCGGGTGCTTCTGGTCAAGCTCGCGGACCGTTTGCACAACATGCGCACGCTGGAGCATATGCGGCCCGACAAGCGCGCCCGCATTTCCGAAGAAACCATGGAAATCTATGCGCCTCTGGCGGGCCGCATGGGTATGCAGGACATGCGTGACGAGCTGGAAGACCTGTCGTTTCGCTACATCAACCCGGAAGCCTATGAAACTGTCACACACAGGCTGGAAGAGCTTTCCAGACGTAACGAAGGCCTGATCATCAAGATCGAGGCGGAACTGAGCGAATTGCTGCTGGCCAATGGCCTGTTGCAGGCCAAGGTCAAAGGCCGTCAGAAAAAGCCTTATTCGGTGTTTCGCAAAATGCAGTCGAAGTCGCTGTCATTTGAGCAGCTTTCCGACGTGTATGGCTTTCGTGTTCTGGTCGGAGATGTCGCGTCCTGCTATCGGGCGCTTGGCATCGTCCATACCCGCTGGCGGGTGGTGCCGGGGCGGTTCAAGGACTATATCTCGACACCAAAGCAGAATGACTATCGCTCGTTGCACACCACAATCGTCGGTCCGTCGCGCCAGCGTATCGAGCTGCAAATCCGCACCTCGCGCATGCATGAGATTGCTGAATACGGTATCGCTGCCCACGCGCTTTACAAGGACGGAGAAAGTGGCACGGAAGGCGAATTGCTCTCAAGGGAAAGCAATGCCTATAGCTGGCTGCGCCACACAATTGAGGCCCTCTCTGAGGCCAACAATCCGGAAGAGTTTCTGGAGCACACCAAGCTCGAACTGTTTCAGGATCAGGTGTTTTGCTTCACCCCCAAGGGCAAACTGATTGCGCTGCCGCGCGGCGCAACACCGATTGATTTTGCTTACGCAGTGCATACCAATATCGGCGATACCACCGTCGGTGCCAAGATCAACGGTCGGATCATGCCTCTGGTCACCCGCCTTGCCAATGGCGATGAGGTTGAGATCATTCGCTCCGGCGTACAGGTTCCGCCCGCTGCGTGGGAAGAAATCGTTGTGACCGGCAAGGCGCGCGCTGCCATTCGCCGCGCCACGCGCATGGCCATTCGCAAGCAATATTCCGGCCTTGGTCATCGCATTCTGGAGCGCACGTTTGAGCGTGCGGGCAAGGTATTCTCCCGCGAGATCCTGAAGCCGGTGCTGCATCGCCTTGGTCACAAGGATGTTGAAGATGCGGTGGCTGCGGTGGGGCGTGGGGAACTGTCGTCGCTGGATGTGGTCAAGGCGGTTTTCCCGGATTATCAGGATGAGCGCGTCACGGTGAAGCCATCGACTGATGATGGTTGGTTTAACATGCGGTCTGCCAATGGCGTCATGTTCAAGCTGCCGGAGGGCAAGAAGCCCGCAGACGGTAGCGATGCATCTTCTGTCGAAGCGGCAGCACCTTTGCCAATTCGTGGTTTTGTCGGCAACCCGGATGTGCATTTTGCGCCTGCGGGGGCTGTGCCGGGGGACCGTATTGTCGGGATCATGCAAGAAGGTCAGGGGATTACCATTTATCCCATTCAAGCCTCAGCCTTGCAGAAATTCGATGATGAGCCAGAGCGCTGGATTGACGTGCGCTGGGATCTCGATCTGGCCAACAAGTCCCGTTTTTGTGCTCGGGTTCTGGTGAATGCCATTAATGAGCCGGGAACCCTGGCGAAGGTTGCGCAGCAGATCGCCGGGCTGGATGTCAATATTCGCCTGCTGACCATGGTGCGTGTGGCGGCCGACTTTACCGAAATGGCGTTTGATCTGGATGTTTGGGATCTGCGCCAGCTCAACCAGTTGCTGACGCAGTTGAAAGAGCTGGACTGCGTGGCAACGGCCAAGCGCATCTACGATTGATAAGCTCGGGGAGGGAGGGTCTGACAGCCCTTTTTGCCCAGCTTGATCGTGTTGCAGTGCCAGACATTCCATCGTGTTGATTAAATTTCAGTCATTTTTTGCCTATTTACTTCTCATCTTTTGGTTCGCTATGCAATTGATGCATGGCTGGTGCTTGACCTTGTGGCTGGTTATTTGTGCGCAGCACAATTATGTTGTGCTCATGAACTTGAAGCAAACGAGGTAACACAATGTTTGGATCTATTCGCAAATTTGCCCGCGCACTGAGCGTTCCTAGTGTTCAGGACCGTGAAATGGCATACCTGAACGGCGCATATGATCGCGTTGATCTAGAATATCGCCAGCGCGAAATCGACAGTGGCCTGTTCCGTCGCACACGCTAAGTGATATCCGCTTTATGCATGGCTGTCATGCGGCGGTAGATCTGCATATGCGGTTTGATTGTTGCGGTCTCGGAGGTTCCGGGGCTTGACGGGCAGGGCGGCCAAGGCTGCTCACGCTGAAATGTAGAGGGGAGTGGGCTCTGCTTCCCTTGGTGAAAAGCAATCGCAACGCTTTGCGTGCTGTTTTGCGCGTCTTGAGGATGCGTTCTATGGTGTGAGCGACGATAGTGTCGCACCGTGGTCAATCGTCCCTGTTTGCAATTGGATTCGGTTGGCCTTCCAGTTTCGATCTATTTGATCGTTGTTGCCTTGCGGGGGTTGCCTGTTGGGTGCTTGGATTGCACCACCGTCTTGCTGAAAACTTCAAAACGTCTTTGCTCAACCCGTGTTGCGGGTTTTGATATCGAGCGCCGATGCGCGTTTCCTGTTCAGGAAATGCAATTTTGCTGGCCGTTCATGGTCGCAAGCGCGTGATATCGTTGTTTTGCCGTTGCCGCCGCTGTTGGAACGGACTAGATAAGCTGCAAATGACGTATTATGAAAGAGACCGGCGTGACGGATAAAGTCGAAAAGAAGCAGAATCCCCTTTGGGAAAATATTAAGGTCATTGTTCAGGCGTTGATTCTGGCAACGGTGATCCGCACAGTGCTGTTTCAGCCGTTCACGATTCCGTCTGGCTCAATGATGCCGACATTGCTGGTTGGCGATTATATCTTCGTCAACAAGTTCGCCTACGGCTTTTCCAAATACTCCCTGCCGTTTTCGCTCGATTTGTTCGAGGGCCGGATTTTCAAAAGCGAGCCGACGCGCGGTGATGTTGTTGTGTTCCGCTTCCCGCCAAACCCGAGTGTCGATTATATCAAACGTCTTGTTGGCTTGCCAGGTGACCGCATTCAGGTCAAGGACGGCGTGTTGTACGTGAATGGTAAAGCCGTGCCCAAGGTGGCAGATGGGGCTTTCACGTCAGACTATAGCAAGGACCCGGGCCATAACATTCCAGTGTTTCGCGAAACGCTCGATAATGGCAAGACCTACGACACATTGGACGAATCACCTGTGTCTCTCGGCGATAACACGCCTGAATATCTGGTGCCGCCAGACCATTATTTCATGATGGGTGACAATCGCGATAACTCGGCGGATAGCCGTTTTGATGTCGGATTCGTGCCTGCTGAAAATCTCGTTGGCCGCGCGTCGGTGATTTTCTTCTCGCTTGGCAATGACACGGCGTTCAGCGAAATCTGGAAATGGCCTGCCAATGTGCGTCTCGATCGGTTCTTTAAGGTTGTGAAATGAAGCCACCCAAGGCTCTGAGCGCAGACGAGCGTGAAAAAGTTGAATCGACAATCGGCTATCGCTTTGTCGAAAAGGAACGGCTGGATAAAGCCCTGACTCATTCCAGTGCCCGCCCTGCCAAGGGCGGAGACTATGAGCGCCTCGAATTTCTGGGTGATCGGGTTTTGGGGCTTTGCGTGGCCGAGCATTTGTTCAAGGAATTCCGCACCGCGACCGAGGGTGAGTTGTCGGTGCGCCTGAACCAGTTGGTCAGTGCCGAGACCTGCGCCGCCGTTGCTGACGAAATCGAGATGCATCGCTACATCCGCACGGGTGCGGATGTGAAAAAACTCACTGGCAAGAATATGCTCAACGTGCGCGCCGATGTGGTAGAAAGCCTGATTGCGGCCATCTACCTTGATGCGGGCCTGGAAGCGGCGCGCGGTTTCGTGCTGAAATTCTGGGCTGATCGAGCCGCCGGTGAAGATGCGGGCCGCCGTGATGCCAAGACCGAATTGCAGGAATGGGCGCATGCAAAGTTTGCAACAACACCCGTTTATCGCATTGCGGATCGCACCGGACCGGATCATGATCCGCGCTTTACAGTGACGGTTGAAATCGGCAATCTTGCGCCTGAAACAGGTATTGAACGCTCGAAACGGGCGGCCGAGCAGGTGGCGGCAGCCAGACTGCTGGAACGTGAAGGTGTCTGGGTTAAATCCGGCACTTCAGATTGATTGGATAAAGATGACTGAACTTGAAAACCAACCCGCCGACGATTCAGGCCCAACCGATGCACGCCCAACCCATTCGGGGTTTGTGGCGCTGATCGGGCCGACCAATGCTGGCAAGTCCACTTTGGTCAACCGCTTTGTCGGTGCCAAGGTTTCCATCGTGAGCCATAAGGTGCAAACAACCCGCGCCGTCATGCGTGGCATCGCGATTCACGACAACGCCCAGATTGTGTTCATGGACACGCCCGGCATTTTCAAGCCGCGCCGCAGGCTGGATCGTGCGATGGTCACATCTGCCTGGGGTGGTGCCAAGGATGCCGACATGATCTTGCTGCTGATCGACAGCGAGCGAGGTCTGCGTGGCGATGGCGAGGCCATTCTGGAAGCGCTGAAGGATGTTCATCAGCCCAAGATCCTGGTGCTGAACAAGATCGATCAGGTGCGCCATGAAGACTTGCTGAAACTGGCGGCGACCGCCAATGAAGCGGTGAAGTTTGAGCGGACCTTCATGATCTCGGCCACCAATGGCTCTGGCTGTGACGATGTGATGGATTATCTGGCAACAACCCTGCCTGAAGGCCCATGGTATTACCCCGAAGATCAGATTTCTGATTTGCCCATGCGCCAACTGGCGGCGGAAATCACCCGTGAAAAGCTGTTTTTGCGCCTGCATCAGGAGCTTCCCTATTCCTCGCATGTCGAGACGGAAAAATGGGAAGAGCGCAAGGATGGCTCGGTTCGCATCGAGCAGGTAATTTACGTTGAGCGCGACAGCCAGAAGAAAATCGTGCTGGGCAAGAATGGTGATGCCATCAAGTCGATCTCGACCAGTTCTCGTAAGGAGCTATCCGAGATTCTGGAGCAGACGGTGCATCTGTTTTTGTTTGTGAAAGTGCGCGAGAACTGGGGCGATGATCCTGAGCGCTTCCGCGAAATGGGTCTGGAATTCCCGCGGGATTGATCCAGCATATATAGCTTTGTTGAATATGAAACGCCACGGGGCTGAAACCCCGTGGCGTTTGTGTGTTATGCCTCGATCCGCTTGGCAATGAAGCTGGAGATTTGCGGTCCCAGCGCGAGAATCACCAAAAAACGGACCGTTTGCAGTGCCATCACAAACGGCATGTCCACGTGGGTTGTTGAGGCAATAATGGCAACTGAATCCAGACCGCCGGGGCTGGTGGCCAGATAGGCGGTCAGCGGATCAACATGCAGAAAAGTGGTCAGCAGGAATGCGAGGCAACCGCCGAAGGCAATCAAAATTGCAATCGAAAGTGCCACTTGCGGGGTAGCCTTGGCCACATGGCGCAGGAGCCTGCGGGTAAACGCAAGCCCGATCCGCCAGCCGATCATGGCGTAGGCGATGGCCAGAAGCCAAAGCGGCAAAACGATGTTGACAAGGTCAAGCGCGTGCAGAACCGCCAGAGACAACATCGGCACCAGCATGGTCCCCGCCGGTATGCGGAGCAGTTTGCCGATATAGGATGTTATCGCTGTCAAGATCAGCGTCTCAATCAGGGCTTTCCACTCAAACGGCGGGAAGAAGTCGAGGGGAGGTGGTTCGCCGCCGCTGATGTTAAACATCAAGGCTGCCACGCCCGCCGCTGCCGATGCCACGCAGACCACGCGAAAATATTGCATGAAGGCCACGAGGCGTACATCGGCCCCATGGGCTTCGGCCAGCAGGATCATGGCGGAAGCACCGCCTGCAGACGTGCCCCAGACGGCTGTTGTGCCGGGGAAAATCTGCCGCTTGGCCATGAAATACCCAATCAGGGAGCTGACGGCGACAATGGAAAGAACGGCCCCCATAAACAGCGGCCACTCCTGCAAGAACCGCTTCATGATCTGCGTGTCCAGCGAGTCGGCAATCACGCAGCCAATCAGCGCTTGAGCAGCCACATAAGGCAGGCGGGGCAGTGAGAGCTGTGCGCCATTGGTGGCAAAGATCAGCGCTGCAATCATCGGCCCAAGCAGTAAAGCGGCAGGCAGACGAAAATACTCCATCATGGTCACCAGCAGAATCGAAAGAACAATCAGCAATGTCCATTTCAATCGCGTTGGAAGTGCCGTCAACAAGGCTGGCGGGTGCCCCGGTTGATCCGATGGCTGTGTTTCTGGTGCCATGTCAGGCTTTCCCGGTCTGTGCGCTTCATGGAGGTTGTATCTACCTCTTAAACCGATTCCGGTCTAAAGAATTATGCAGTAGAGCAGTTCGCGTTGCGCTGCTATAACATGACCTATGGAATGGAATGATCACGCCATTATTCTGGGTGTTCGGCGACATGGGGAGACCAGTGTTGTGGCCGAAGTGATGACGCGCGAGCGCGGGCGGCACCTTGGTCTGGTGCGCTCTGGCCGATCACGCACGATGCAGCCGGTGTTGCAGCCCGGCAATGTGGTGGAACTCACCTGGCGGGCACGACTGGAAGAACATCTTGGCGATTTTCGTATAGAACCGGTGCGTCTGCGCGCAGGCCAGCTGATGGAGACAGCCACGTCGGTCTATGGCGTTCAGGCGCTGGCGGCCTTGCTGCGGCTGCTGCCCGAGCGTGAGCCGCATGTCCACCTTTATGAAGCCATGGATATCATTCTGGAAAACATGCATGAACCGAGGGCGGCGGGTGAATTGTTTATTCGCTTCGAGCTTTCGGTTCTCAATCATCTTGGCTTCGGGCTGGACTTAACCCGCTGTGTTGCAACGGGCGGACAAGACGATCTTGCCTTTGTATCTCCCAAAAGCGGGCGTGCCGTGTGCCGTTTGGCAGGCTTGCCTTATGCCGATAAAATGTTGGTTTTGCCACCATTTTTGCGCACTGATACGCCAGAAGCGGCGAACGTCCTGTCCTTGACGCAGGCCTTCAGGCTGACCGGATATTTTCTGGATCGACACGTGTACGAGCCGCGCGGCATTGCAAATTCTGCCGCGCGTGATGGTTTTTGTCAGGCAACATTAAAGGCGTTGCGCGCATTGGAGGCGTCCCAGGAGCCCTTGCCAGCACCGTCGTAAATGCCGTTTTCGCTGTTTTTCATGTGGCTGCGAATGGCGCGCTGCAACTCGGCAACATTGCCGTAAACGCCACCATCGAGGTCAATCACCGGAAATTTAACCGCAATGAACTTGACGCGGTTGCCTTCCGGAACACTGATGCCGACAGGTACACCTGCATATTCAATAACTTGCTTTTCCATAATACATCCCCGCCCGCCTTGCATTTGCGGGCCAACATTGAATTCGATTGTGATGGTTCTTGCGCTTTAACTGCTGATCACATTCGACAGTTGTCGAAACCAAGCGTTGTCACTTGATTGTTGCTGAGCGGGCATAGATGCCAGGAGTGTTTTGGTTTTTGCGTCGATAGTCGCATATGCCTTTCCTCCTTGCATGTGAGCCGATCTCTGGATCTGGCTCTGGGTTGATTACCAATCGGTCCTTGCCGATGATTTCGAAAATAGGTGCGCGCGGTCATTTCGTCAATGGGCAAGAACACGAAAACAAAATAAATTTTTGTGATCGGCCAATTGTGAATGTTTCATGGCAAAATGAATCCCGATTGCCCCATTTTTAAAGGCGGGTTTTGCACTGCGGCAAAAATTTAACATTCGAAAAGAAACAAATATGAATACCCCCGAAAAATGAGGGCGAGTTTAATATAAAACCGCGCCCTCGTTGTATTTCGACGGCTTCGCTGATCAGCCTCGTTGTTTAAGAGGGATGCCATCAGTACGCAGGTGCAGCACGTCGGCCGTATCTCCAACCCGGATGACCCCATGCGCCCTAGGAACCGCATTCCAGCCAAACAGCACGCCGCGCACCCGTGGATCAGCAGACATACGCATGCGGCCCATGGCAGCCATGGGGGATGGTTGGTCGCGCGATCCAGTGGTCTGGTCTTGGGTGGTGATGATGCAGCGGGAGCAGGGTTTGACGAGGTCAAAGATGATGCCACCAATTGACAGGCTTGCCCATTGATCTTCCGCCCAGGGCTGATCACAGTCAATCACGATGTTGGCGCGGAAGCGATCCATGCCGATGCTGCCTTCGCCATAGGCAGCCATGTCAGCATTCAGCGCAGCAAGTGATGCCGTGTTGGTGATCAGCACCTGATAGCCATCGGTGAAGGTTATGGGGGTGTTGGGGCCGGCCCATTGTTCATTGGCAGTGCGGTGGGCCTGATCGTCAAACAGCGCTAATTCCAGAGGTTGCCCGAACCATGTGCTGAGCGTGCTGTTGGTTTCTTCATTGGCAATCACGACATCCACGGTTGAGCGCCACACAGTCACGCTCTTGCGTTGACTGAAGTCCCGTTGTGAGAGGTGAAGACTGCGATGATTATCAAAACCGAGATGATAATGCCCGCCATCCTCTCGTGCCTGAACGCGCGCAAGAGCAGGGATCTCCCGTTGAGTCAAAAACGCACCCGATGGTGATACCAACATCATGATACGATCACCCACCAAGCCTCGGGGCAGCACATCGGCATGGATCAGGTCTATGCCGCGGGCGCTCTTCAACGGGTAAATCGAAATGGCAGAGATTTTCATTATTTTTTCTCAGATTTCGTCGAGGAATTGTGCCATAAAATGGTGCAGACGCTGATGGCGCTCCTGCGCCAGCGCCTGTCCCGCAGGCGTTTTGAACCCATCGGCGAGTTTGAACAGCTTGGTTTCAAAGTGATCAATCGCAAAGCGTTTGTCATCCAGTGGGCGATTGTCACCCTTGGGATCAGCGGGGTCATAGAGTGACGACCCCATCCTTCCGCCGATGTAGAAACAGCGTGCAGCGCCCACCATGCCGATCGCATCCAGCCGGTCAGCATCCTGGAGGATTTTTGCTTCCAGCGTTTCCGGCGCGATATTGGCTGAATAACTATGGGTGAGAATCGCGTGAGATACGCGCGCGATTGTTTCTTCAACCCATCCTGCGTTTGCGAGAATCGCTGCGGCCTTCTCGCTTGCAAGGCGCGAGGCTTGATTGCGCAGTGGCGAATTCTTCTCAACCGAGACGCAATCGTGCAGTAAAACAGCCGCAGCAAGGATGTCCCGATCACCACCTTCTATGGCTTGAATGCGGAGGGCATTTTTGAACACGCGGAGAATGTGCGCAACATCATGAGATCCGTCATCGCCGGATGTGGCATGGGGTAAAAGCCACTCGGCAAGGGCCTGACAAGGGGTAAAGGCGGCAGACAGCATGGATAGTCCTCAATCCGACTCGAAGGATGATCTTGTTTAGCGCAGATCCATCACGATCAGCAAAGAAATGGTTGTGGGAGGAGAGAAATATGGCCTCTTCAGTCGTCGAATCGATCGATGTGACAATGGTTCAATCGCCAATCATCAAATGATTTATAAATTATTACCTATAACAAATTACTTTGACGAATTCGCGCAAATCAGAGTAGTAGATATCGAAGCCTCGACCTGTCTTGCGTATTCGATGGCGCTAAAAACACCAACAACCTTGACAGGGGTTTTGCATGACAAGTGTTTCTTCGACAACGACTTCAAGCCTTGCGCAATATGCGTCAAGCGTATCCAGCCTGGACACCAATGGAGACGGTGTGGTTTCCGCTGAAGAGCAGGCCGCAGGCTCTGCGAGAACTCAGGACCCTACCGTTACGACTGATAGCGCTGCCACCAGTTCGACTTCGCAACTGTCTGCAGACTTGATGGCTTTGGCTTTGGCCAAGGGTGATACGTCTTCAACCGATGCCTCCTCCATGGAGAGCACGATACAGGCGAGAGAAGCAGCCCACTTCAACTCCATGGATACCGACGGCGACGGCAAGGTCTCTGAGAAGGAATTTGTGGATTCACGTCCTAAGGAAGTGAGCGAAGAGGACGCGACTAAGCGTTTCGAATCTCTCGACACCGCAAAGACCGGTTCTCTCACCCAGGATCAGCTGGAAAGCCAGAAGCCTGACGGCGGTCCTATGGGCGGTATGGACATGAACAGCCTGAACAAGATTCTGTCTCAGGATAGCGACAGTGACAGCAGCAGTGACACCATGAGCATGGACGATGTGTTTAGCAAGATGAGCTCAGTCATCGCTGCTTATCGTTCCGCCGGCGGTACTGCCGATGATACAAGCACATCTGCAGCAACCACTGCCACTTCCACAGCGACAAAGGATAGCGTTACCGTCTAACGCCCCAATCTCCTCACTTTAATGAGGGTGAATTGATAGACGAGCGGCCATGAGGCTGCGTTTCCGCACTGGAAACATTGAACAAAAAGCGGCATGGAGACATGATGCCTATGCCGGCACTTTTTATCCGAGATTTCAAATGATCGTTGCGGCTTTGAGCGGTTTTAGGTCATTGCCCCTCGGGGCTGTGAAGCGGCTTCTGCTTCGAACTGTCAAATTCATCAAGGACAGACAGACTTAAAAGTGAATGTTTTTCAGAGTTTTATTCTCACATGACTCGAGCAGTGAGGAAAAAGCAGGCCTGACGAAGGGGTGAAAATTTTGCGATACACGCACCTGTGAATTGAGTCTGAAACCGTGTTTCTGCATAATCAAAAAGTGACCTCCACACGTATGTAATGGTTGCCTTGGTGTTGAACCGGGGCCGGTGAAAGGCCCTGTTTACGATCCAGCAGGGTCTTTCACTGTTTTATGTCATCGTGTTTCATCTGTGGTGTTGGAAGAGGATGTAGCGCTTCATATTTGTGGCGGTATTGGCTCTTTATGCCAGTGTTGCTCTCGCCAATCATACAATGGACTTCAACGGCAGTGGCAAAACAAATGGTGTATTTCCATCGGCATCTTTGCCGCGTCCCAGTTTTTTGACCGCATCGGCAAAACGGCCCTTTCTGCCCAGTATGTCATCGGCAATTTGCACCAGACGGATGTTGGGGGTGGCAAAGGGAGACGCCTCGCGCAGACGTGCCGCCAAAAGAGTGTCGTCATCATCCGGGCACATCGTGAGGCTGGCAATCATGGCTGCCGCCGGTGAGCGAGAGACGCCCATCCAGCAATGGATCAGCAATGGTGCGCTCTTATCCCACCCGTCGACAAATGTGATGATCTGCCGAACATGGTCTTCTTGTGGGGCAATCAGCTTACCTGTTCCGGCAAAGGTGATGTCATTCATGCCCAGTGTCAGATGGCGATCTGCCACAATGACGGCTGGTCGATGAAAATTCTGATTTTCGGCCAGAAGGCTGACCATCTCGCGTGCTTTATGATGCACGGCCATCTCGGCGATGTGTGAGAGTGGTGATACGACAATGTAGCTCATGGTTTGGCAATGCTTTGCTGCTGACGCAAGGCTTCTATCTCGGCAAAACGCTCGCAGAACCGTCTTTGCGCTTCAATCGCGGGCATCGGCTCCATTGGCAGCATGTCCACGGTGATGCTGCGCGGTTGGCCAAAAATCTTGCTAGCTTCGACTCGGGTAAAGCCTGCCAGCTCGGTGGCCTCGAAATAAGCGGCAATCGAATCGGCCTTTTTAATGAGGGTTTTCAAGCTGGTAGACGCATGCGGTGGCAGACCAAACCGCAAATGGATGGCAGCCTCCAATCGGCTTTCAACCACCTTGTAGCCGCCGCCTACCACGGCTTTGAAGGGCGAGATCATATCGCCAATCACATATTCCGGCGCATCATGCAGCAAGGTCATCTGCAAATGGTCAGCACTGAACTTGGGCGTACAACGCCGAAAAATCTCCTCCACCACAAGCGAGTGCTGGGCCACGGAAAAGGCATGGTCACCGATTGTTTGGCCATTCCAGCGTGCAACACGGGCAAGGCCATGGGCAATGTCGGACAGTTCGACATCCAGCGGTGAGGGGTCGAGAAGATCAAGCCGACGGCCCGACAACATGCGTTGCCAGGCGCGGGTCAATGTGGGGAGTTCACGCATTCAGCTCTCTTCGGCGGTGGTGGGAAATTCAATTCCCGTCCAATCAGGCATGCGCACCGAAACGGCCTCATCGCCGATCGTAATGCTGCTACCCTTTGCCAAAGCCTCACCGATTCTGTCAATGCGCGCAATGGCCAGACCATGGGTGCCGTTAACAGTGCCGAGCGTGCCCAAGGGGCGATCATCGGCGCGCAGTTCCGCACTCGCACCCGAAAGTGCTGCTGTTGCGGTGACGATCACCACCCGGCGGCGTGCCGTTTTGCGGTGCTGCATGCGAGACACCACTTCCTGCCCAACGTAGCATCCCTTTTTGAACGAAACGCCGCCATTCAGATCCAGAAGCACGTCATGGGGAAAGGCGTCCTGCAACGCATAATCCTGCCCCGCTTCGGCAATACCGTTCAGGATTCGAAGGTCGGTATAGGCGGCAAGCGCATCGCTTCCGTGATGACCGGGCTTGCGCCAAAGGGTTTGCCCCGCGGCCTTGAAGCGCAAGTCCTCGGCGCTGCCGTCTGGTGTGGCATCATTCCATGACACCGTGACGCCTTGGATGTCTTCAACGGTTATGGTCACCGCAGCGCGGAGTTTGTACATAGTCAAGCGGCGCAGCAACGCATTGCTTTCCGCCGACGAGACTTCCAGCAAAACATCATCGCCTTGCGGATAGAGTAGAAATTCAAACAGAATTTTGCCCTGCGGTGTCAGCAATGCTGCCACGCCTGCGCAACCTTGTGGGACGCTCTCCACATCTGCTGTGATGATATTGTTGAGAAAACTGCGGCTGTCAGGTCCACTTAGACGGAGGAACGCGCGATCAGCGAGGAAAACAGCGGGCATGGAACAGATCCCAATCAAACGTTGCTTCAAAGAAGGCAATGGACGACCGCAAGCATTTTTTCAAATCCATACGGTGTCGTGCAAGTCCAATTCTCACCTCAAAAGCAGATAGGAAATTTTTCCGTTTCCGCTCAAGATAAGGACGATATCTTAAAACGGTAAACGGCGAACCATAAGACACGCATGGTTCGCCGTTTGGCCTCAGACTTTCGGTATCGGCCCTATTGCATAATTCTTTAAACCGGAATCGGTTTAAAGAGAAAATTATGCAACACATATAAAGAGCTACAGCGAACCTTTG
>DNPN01000155.1:69751-81028 GCA_003501385.1 Rhizobium sp.
TATATGGCGCACGGCGCTGTAGAGTGTCGGACCGAAAAGTGGATCCAGTTTTCCCGAAAAGACGAACTCAAACAAAGGAAGCGAGAGTCCGTCTGGGTCAATCTGAACCTGACAGACTCTAGTCGCCAGCCGTGAAGAACTTCCATTTGCCATCGGGCGCTATGCCAATGCGGAAGAAGTTATAATTGCCGGCATCCAGCATATTTTCGTAGTCGCCTGCGGTGACAATACGCATGAGCTCCACTTTTTCACGCAAAGTCAGGGTATTCAGCGGCTTTTCTGCAAAGTATGGCCAGACATAAGCATCATCACTGGTGCCCGCATTCACGTGCACAAAGCCAGCGTTCAGCACGTCAATCATGATAGCCAGCACTTCGACACCATCCGGATCGCCGGATACGCTCTTGATGGTGGCAATGGGATCACCATTGTCCGAGCCAAGAGCCAGCGCGGTTGGCTCGGAACCTTCAGACAACAGCGCGCGCAGCTTTTCCGGCTCGCCAGATGAAGCCGCTTCCACCAGCTTTTCACGCATTTTGCGCACAGGCTCCGGGGCTTTGCTAAAATCGTAAAGCACCTCAATCGAGGCATGCTTGCCGTCTGTTGCCGTGACCTTGTTGGTCTCTTCCGGATCGCTCAAGGATGGAGCGGCGGCAGGTGGCGTTGCCTCTTTCACGGGCGGCGCTGGTGTCTGAGCCGGAGCGGCAGGCACCTGCTGCGCAACTTTTGCCGCACCCTGTAATTCGGAGAGTGCCATGCTGGAGGTGGGCAGACAGAGCACACTTGCACCCGCCAGCAGACCAGAAACAACGGCCGCCCTGACAGCGCTAAAGCGTTCGGTCCTCAATGCATTTGCCATGGTCTTGCCTCTGAGATTACTGAATGATACGCGCCGGAGAAAATTCTCCAGCCAGCATGCGAGCGCGCAGGGACTCAAGCATGGCTTCCGCACCGTCTTCGCCATGAATACGAATTGTTTCCCGCATGGCGAGCGCAATGGCGGCATCAGCAATAATTTCTGGCTCAATACCGTCGGCCATGCCGTCAGCCCAAGCCTCATTCTGATATTCGAGGGCTGCCTGCATCTTTTCATGAACGATCATATCGTCAATCTCGTTGCGGCGTGGTTCTACTATCATATTCACCTCGAAGCAGTACATGAATCAGCTGTTGATCTGAACTCTATCAGCCTTTTGACAAGACGACACGGCTGAATGCATGATCCCCTGAATTATTGGTTAATTTCCAAAGCGATTCGTCATTTCTTTTATGAGTGTTGCGCCTTCGGCACGGTATTCTGTTTCGGTGCTGCGCGCTCGGTGGCTACAGCTGGTGTGCAATGCGCCAAATGCTCTATAGCCGCGGTTGTATGCCGCTGTCAGCTGTTCTTTTCGTGCTGGCTCGTTTCCTGCGTCAAAGGTTAACAATTTTTCCATGGCAGCCCGCCATTGCGGCTCAGGCTGCTCGGCGCAAAGGTTTCGCAAATAGGTGACGGTTCCCAAAATTTCAGAGAGCCGATTGAGCTGCTTGTCGTAGGGTGTCGCTGACGTTTGCACATCGCGTGGCACCTGCATTTGCGCCTGCACCTGGCCCGTCGCAACAACTGTGCCCAAAACCCCGACACATAGCAGAGGAAAATTGGGCAGATAAAAACGAGCCATTATCATCCGCATAACAGAGATCGCCAAAGACGTATGAACGCCTGTTTTTTGAAAACCAACAAAAGCAAAGGCATAAAACCTGCCGTCTTCACGCAGACGATAATAAATTCCAGATGCCATGTTTGATTCTGTTATCAAGTGTACGCATTTTCGCTGGCTTTCACCAGTCTTTCCACGCAATCAAGAACGCTTGGCGGTGCAGGCAAGGTTAAAATATCCTGCGGCGTATACCAGCCGAGCTCTTTTGCATCACTGCTTGCCACGGCAACCGTGACATCACCCTCAATATCGACCAGAAAGACCGAGAGGGAGAAGTGGTGCTCGTCTGGACCATCATTGTCAGGATAAAGATCATAAGTGGCAAATAGCCGTGGATTTTTGCCCGTCAGGCCTGTTTCTTCCAACAATTCCCGCAGTGCGGTTTCGTCCGGTGCTTCTCCATCTTCGCCACGTCCTCCTGGAAAAGCGAAAAGATCCTGCGACGGCGGATTGGAGCGCTTGATCAGCAACAAACGCCCTTCGTGGCGCACAATGACAGAGGATGCTGGGTGGGGAGCGGGTGTCATGCGAACCTTTCGGGGCTTGCGAAAACGATGGTGCTTGTATCAAAATGTCTGCTGCATAATCCCTCAATCAAGCCTGATTTAAGGAATTTTGCTCTCGTTTTGTGTTTTCGCATCGGATTTTTTCGAAAACCGGTTCCCACTTTTCGGTCCGATGCTTTGGAGTTTGTCAGGCAAAAGTGGAATCCGGTTTTCCCGAAAAGACAAACAAAATAAGAGAAGCTAGAGTTTGTCTGGTTCAAACTGAACCTGAAGAACTCTAGCTTGACGATAGGGTGTTCTGCTGCGAAAACAAGTCCATGTGTGGACGTTTTGCTCTGACGACGACGCCGGATGATGTGATGGAGGCCTTTGGCCTGCATGAGCTTGAGGCGTTTCCGCAACGGTTCAATATTGCGCCAACGCAACCCATCCTGATTGTGGCAGAAGGGGAGGTGCCGATTGCAGGCAGCAATCTGCCAAGCCGCCGCGCCTCGCTGGTGCGCTGGGGATTCGTGCCTTCCTGGGTCAAGGACCCGCGTGATTTTCCGTTGTTGATCAACGCCCGGTCGGAAACGGCTATAGAGAAGGCATCGTTTCGCAATGCCATGCGGCACCGTCGCATACTCATCCCCGTGTCCGGCTTTTATGAATGGCATAGACCATCCAAAGAAAGCGGCGCGCCATCGCAGGCCTATTGGATCCGACCCAAGACGGGTGGAACCATTGCGTTCGGTGGGTTGATGGAGACCTGGGCCTCTGCCGACGGATCAGAAATGGATACGGCCGCTATCCTGACAACGGCCGCCAATGCTGCCATTCAGTCCATTCATGATCGCATGCCAGTCGTCATCAAGCCAGAGGATTTTAGCCGCTGGCTGGATTGCAAAACGCAGGAGCCACGCAAGATCGTTGATCTGATGCGACCTGCGCAGGATGATTTTTTCGAAGCCGTGCCCGTGTCTAACCTGATCAACAAAGTGGCGAACACCGGACCTGAAGTTCAGGCCACGGCTCAACCCACAGTGAAGCTTGTGCCAAAGAAACAGCCGGAGCCGCCGTCAGCGCAACTCTCTTTGTTTTAACGGATTTTCAGGCTGGCTTCTTCTTCGTCGGCTTTTTTGTCATCAGCGCGGCCGCAACCACGGCTTTCAGGCCAATCGGGCCATAGTTATCCGAAAGTTCGGCCTGCGTTGCGCTCGCCTGGGGAATGGTTTTGATGTTTGCTGTCATGGTCAGGGTGCCTCCTCGATAGGCAGTCTTTTGCTGGCTGCTCATTCGTGGAAGAACATGACAAAACCGTGACCAAGGCAACTTAATTTAAATCAATGACTGGCATATTCTGTGAACAAATCTTTACAGTGTCACGCTTGTCACAAACCGCGATCCATGCCCGATGCATTCGGATCATGAATCTCTTCATTGACCGTCAGCGTGCCGTATTTACGTTGCCAGGCGCGGGCACCAAACGGCAGGGTCAGCAGGTAGAAAATCACCGTGGCGGAAAGGACTTCCCACGTATAGCTCATCAGCAGGGCAACGTAGAGCACAACACCGATGGTCAGCGGCAGAACCAGATCACGGCGCACCTTTTTCTCGGATTTTCCTGACCAGACCGGCAGGCGGCTGATCAACAAGAACGCAATCAGCATGGTGTAGATTGCCGAGCCAACGGCAAACCCCGGCGTGGTGTCGACGCCGAGAAAGCTCAAATAAATCGGCAGCATTACCAAAAGCGCACCGGCAGGTGCTGGCACACCCACGAAATATTCTTTTTGCCAGGGTGCTTTCGCGGCTGACTCTTCCATCACGTTGAAGCGGGCAAGCCGAAGGCCTGCCGAAATGGCGAAGACCAAAGCGGCGATCCAGCCGAAGGAATGGGCTTTGTCGAGTATGAATACATAGAGCACGAGGCCGGGTGCCACACCGAAATTGACGATGTCGGCGAGGGAGTCCATCTGGGCTCCGAATTTCGAGGTGGCTTTCATCAACCGCGCCACGCGCCCGTCGATGCCATCCAGAAAAGCAGCCACCAGCACCATGCTGACTGCAAGCTCAAACTTATCCTCAAACGCCAGACGCACGCCGGTGAGGCCGGCGCAGATAGCCAGAACCGTTATCAGGTTCGGCACCATCAAGCGCAGAGGGATCTCGCGCAAGCGCGGGCCGCGGGAATCATCATTGACCTTGTTGGCGTGCAGGTCCGGCTGGGGTGTTTCAGTGGTCATGCGTCTTCCTCAGCTGCGACGGCTGATAATCGGGCCTTTGGCTGATCCGTATTCTGCAATCACCGTTTCACCACCAACAGAGCGCTGGCCAAGCGCCACACGCGGCTCGGCACCGGCGGGCAAAAACACATCAAGACGCGAGCCAAAACGGATAAGGCCGAAGCGTTCGCCCGGCTCCAACCCTTGCGATGGCGATGTCCAGCAGACAATGCGCCGCGCCACAAGGCCAGCGATCTGCACAACGCCAATATTGCCGCGTGGGCCTTCAATCACCAGACTGTTGCGCTCGTTATCAATGCTGGCCTTGTCCAGTTCGGCATTGAGAAACTCACCTTCGCGATAGACCAAATGCGTGACCTTGCCGCGCACCGGCGCGCGATTGATGTGGCAATCGAACACATTCATGAAAATGGTGATGCGCAGCATCGGCTCGGTGGAGAGCTGCAATTCAGCAGGCGGCACCACCATCTGGATCGAAGACACCCGGCCATCGGCGGGGCTGATCACCAAATCATCATCCTGCGGGGTGACGCGCTCTGGATCACGAAAGAAATAGGCGCACCACAGGGTGAGCACCATGCCGACCCAGAACAGAGGTTCCCAGATCCAGCCCAACACCAAGGAACCGGCAAAAAAGGCGGCAACAAAGGGGTAGCCTTCCTTATGCACGGGAACGATGGTGTTTCTGATTGTATCAAACAATGACATCGGCGGGACTTCTCCTGAAAAACATATGCAGATGTGAGTACCCCGAAATGGCTTTCGGGGCAATGGTGGCACCTTTCCCAGCCTCAGATGGCTGGGGGAAGACGGACAACAACGCCCAATTCGTCGTTTTCGCGCACCATGCGCAGTTGTTCTTCGGCCTGAATAGCTTCGCGCTGGTGGTTCCACATCGAGGCGTAGAGCCCGTTTTTCTCCAGCAATTGCGCATGGGTGCCGCGCTCGGCAATGTCTCCGGCTTTCAGCACGATGATTTCATCGGCACCAATCACGGTGGACAGGCGATGCGCGATCACCAGCGTGGTGCGATTCTTGGAAACGACATCAAGCGCTGCCTGAATATCCTGCTCAGTGGTGGTGTCGAGGGCCGATGTGGCCTCATCGAGAATGAGGATTGGCGGAGCCTTGAGTACGGTGCGGGCAATAGCCACACGCTGCTTTTCGCCGCCCGAGAGTTTCAGGCCGCGCTCACCCACCATGGTTTGATAGCCCTGTGGAAGATCGCGGATGGAGCGGCTGATCTGGGCAATATCGGCAGCAGCCTCAATCTGCTCCTGCGTGGCATCGGGGCGGCCATAGCGGATGTTATAGGCAATGGTGTCGTTAAACAGCACGGTGTCTTGCGGCACCATGCCGATGGCTGAGCGCAAGGAGGTTTGCGTTATCTGTCGCACATCCTGCCCATCAATGCGAATGGAGCCGGCCTGCACATCATAAAACCGATAGAGCAAGCGTGAGATGGTGGATTTTCCTGCCCCCGATGGGCCAACCACGGCCACCGTTTTGCCCGCAGGCACGGTGAAGGAAATGCCCTTGAGAATAGGCCTTGCCGGATCATAGGCAAAATGCACGTTGTCAAAAACGATGGCCCCCTTCTCAATCGCCAACGGCACGGCGTCAGTGGCATCGCTCACTTCTGGTTTGACCGCGAGGAGATCAAACATCTGCTCGATATCCGTGAGGCCCTGGCGAATTTCGCGATACAGCATGCCAATGAAATTCAGCGGCACCGACAATTGCAGCAACAGCGCGTTGACGAAGACAAAATCGCCAATCGTCTGTTCGCCGCGCTGCACGGCCAGGGCCGACATGGCCAGCATGATGGTCATGCCGACGCCAAAAATCAGGCCCTGACCAAAGTTGAGCCAGCCAAGCGAGGTCCAGACCTGTGTTGCGGCCTTTTCGTATTTCGCCATCGACTCATCAAAGCGCCTAGCTTCCATCTGCTCATTGCCGAAATATTTGACGGTCTCGAAATTCAGCAAAGAATCAATGGCTTTGACATTGGCATCCGTATCGCTGCTGTTCATGGCACGGCGAATGGCGATGCGCCAATCCGAGGCTTTGACCGTATACCAGCAATAGACAATCACGGTCAGCGCCGTCACGGCCAGATAGGAAAAGCCATAGCCCCACCAGAAAATCGCAGCCGTCAGGGCAAATTCAATCACGGTCGGGATGGAGTTGAGAATGGTGTAGCGGACGATGGTTTCAATGCCCTTGGTGCCACGCTCGATAATCCGCGACAGGCCGCCGGTTTTGCGTTCCAGATGGAAGCGCAAGGAAAGCTCATGCATATGCACAAAGGTTTTATAGGCCAGACGGCGCACGGCATATTGGCCGACACTGGCAAACAGCGCATCGCGCCACTGATTGAGGCCCCACTGCACGATGCGGGAGACATTATACGCCAGCACCAGCATGACGGCAGACAGCATGAACATGGGCAACAGGCCGGTGGCATCCATTTTGCCATTCAGCGCGTCGGTGGTCCATTTGAAGAAATAAGGCACAGACATCAAAACGACTTTGGCCACTACCAGAATGACACTGGCCCAGACCACGCGCATCTTCAGATCGGTGCGTTCAGCAGGCCACATGTAAGGCCAGAGATTGCGGATCGTCTGCCACGGGTTGCCAGCGTCAGGAGAAACCGTCTTGACCTTTTGATGCATGCTGTTTGTTCCTGCTGAGATGCGAAAGCGCGGGTTTGCTCAAACGAGCGCAAAAGGGGTATGAGCCACGGCTCAAAAAGAAACGGCCCATTGGGCCGCCTCAATCTTTGTAACGCTATATAATGAGCCTGTGTGTCATTTTCAATTGCCGCATTCTGCGACGACCGAGTTGCACATGGCAGGCTTAATGCTTGTGTTCAAGCACCCATTTGCGATGGATGGCCTCGGCCTGGTCATCCGGCAAAGACTTATCCGGCACAGCAAAGGTCTGGCCAGGCTCGATCAGGTCGGGATTGGTGATCTGCTCGGCATTGGCCATATAGATCGTGGTGTAGCGAACACCCTGACCATAAACCCGGCGTGAAATCTGCCACAGCGTATCGCCACGGCGGATAATCACCGTGTTGTTGCTTTCCTGCAGCGGTGCTTGCGAAATGGTTGGCGGGGCCGATGGATCGGTTTGCACCGGTGCCGTTGCTGCTGCCAGCTGATTGCCATTTGGCATAGGCTCAAGGGCGGCCTGAACCAGCTTTTCAAGTGTCGGAAGCGCCGCAGCCATACTATTGAGCGAAGCGGGCTCTATCTTTTTCAAAGCGTCCTGTGCTTTTCCGGCATTGCCTGCCATACGCAGCATGAAACTGGTGTCGGCTTCATTGATGGTCGGCGTTGGCCGGAAATCGGCAACGGCTTTCAGGGCAAATTCCAGCGCCGAGCGCGAGGCCGCGAGGCTTTCCAGCGTCGGCACCTTGCCATCGGCAAACAGGTTGCTCAGCAGAGCAAAAGACTTTGCCAATGTATCGCGCTGGCGCTCAAACAGATTGTTATCGACGGCCGCCGGGCTGCCGGGGCCGCCAGCCGATGGTGCCTGCTTTTCGGGTGCGACCACAGAAACCTGATCGCCTGCTGGGCGGTTGAACGGCACGGACGCACGCAAAGTGACCTTGCCATTGGCATCTTTCAAATCAACGGCAATAATGTGCTGACCAACCGAGATCGCCATTTCACCTTCGACCACGAAATGGCCCTTCTGGTCCACATCGCTGGAGCCAATCGACTTGCCATCAACATAGGCAGTGACATTGCGGCCCTTGGGAGCCGTTCCGGCCACGAAAATTTTGTCACCTTCCAGCTCAACAGCGGTAATCTGCAATTGCTCGGTGGGGGCAACAGCGGGCGGCGTGGCTGGTGCGACGGCTGGTGTTGCAACGGCAGTATCGGCAGGCACACGGGCCTGCTTGTCACCATTCACATGTTCCGGCGCGCTCATCAGGCGGCTTGCTTCGCCGGGCTTGCTGACCATGGCCAGCACATCGCCGTCCTTGTTTTCAGGAACCGAGACAGTGGCCTGTTCCTGCGACTTTACCACTGTGCCGTCTTTGGCGGTGGCTTGCAGATCCAGCGTATGATCGCCAGCCTTGAGCGGCTGATCCAGCACAATGGCAAAATCACCGTTGGGCGAAACCGTCGTGCTGGAAATGGTCTTGTTGCCATCGATCACATCCAGCTTGCTGCCTGGAGCGGCATTGCCGGCAATCACGGTAGAGCCGTCTTTTTCAACGCGCAACACGTCAAACTTTGGTTTGCCATCATTCTGCACGGCCAGTTCCGGCTCGCCATGGAAAACGCGGCCAATATTGATGATCATGCTGGCGGCGTCCTGCGGCGAAGATGGCAGTTTGATCAACAACTGCAGGGTTTTTGCCGCCGCGACCTTGGCCTTGCCCATGCTATCGGAGAGGTTTGCTTCGATATTGGCGGGGACATCCATGTCAGCCAGTGCCTTCAGGGCGGTGATAGCCGCAAGGCGGCTGGCGGCATAGACATCGACAGCGGGCGTTTTTTGATCTGCAAACAGCTGCTGCAAGGTCGTGATTGACTTTTCGGCATCAGCGGAGAGCCGCTTCATCTTGGCGCTCGCGGCATCATTGGCCGTGGCCACGGGGTCGGGCTGCGGTGTCGCAGTTTCCGGCTGTTGCACAGGTGCCAAAGGCTTTTGCGCCGTTTGATTGCCTGCGCGCATATGCGGCAGTACGAAAAACACCACTAACACTGTCGCTATGGCAAGCACGCCCAAAGCCAGCCAACCGGCACGGTTTTTCATAATCAAAAGTCTCCGCGCGGAAAATCCCGCCATATCCCTAGGAATTGCTAGCGATTCCATAACAGTTTAACAAGCTTCGTAAGCAGTTTGCACATCACCATCCAAGACTTATCGTCAATTTTGTTGACCTGAGGCTGCTGTCGTTGTCATTTAATGTCATGACACAAAACCATTCCACGATTCGATCCATCTGCGTCTATTGCGGCTCAAGGCCGGGACGTGATCCTGCACACATGGCAGCTGGCCGTGCCCTTGGTCAGTCGATTGCTTCCCATGGCCTGTCATTGGTCTATGGCGGCGGCACCAAAGGTATTATGGGAGCCGTGGCCAAGGGCGTTTTGGAAAATGGCGGCCATGTCACGGGGATTATTCCAGAATTTTTGATGGATATGGAAGCCACGCAGGATTCACTGGGTGATTTGAGCGAGTTGATCATCACCGAGGATATGCACCAGCGCAAACACAAGATGTTTGAGCGCGCCGATGCGTTTGTGACACTGCCGGGCGGCATTGGCACGCTGGAAGAGATTGTGGAAATCATGACCTGGGGCCAGCTTGGCCGTCATGAAAAGCCCATGGTCTTTGCCAATATCAACGGGTTCTGGAACCCGATGCTGGATCTGCTCAACCATATGAGCGAAGAGGGGTTTGTCCATACCGCTCACCGGGTGCAACCCATGGTGATTGACGATATCGAACATATTGTGCCGATGATTGTTGATCGTTGGTCAGAGACGGCAAACCTTTCGGGCGAACCATCCCTTGTATCAAAGCTCTGATGAGGAAGCCCGTTTGATCATAGGAACGGTGTAAATCACCAGCGCGATCCAGATCAGCGGAAAAGCAATGGCTTTTGCCATGCCAACAGGTTCACGAAAAGCAAAAACCGCAATGATGAAAATCATGCTGGGTGCGATATATTGCATGATGCCGATGGTGGAGAGTTTCAGCAATTTCGCCCCGTTGGCATAGAGAATCAGCGGAACGGCTGTCACCAGACCGCTGCTGGCCAACAGCGCCGTATCAACACCAGTGACGCCAAAATGGGATTGGCCGGTGACGATCAGATAGATCAAATAAGCCAGCGCAAACGGCGAGAGCAGCAAAACCTCCAGCAAAAAGCCCTGATTGGGGCCAATTGGCAGGGTTTTGCGAAACAGGGCATAAAAGCCCCATGAGAAGGTGAGACTGAGCGCGATCACCGGCAGGCGGCCATTTTCGACGGTGAGAATGACAACGGCCAGCACCACCAGCGCAAGGGCGACCATTTGCGCAGGCTTCAGCTTTTCTTTCAAAAGAACGGCGCCCAGAAGAATGGAAAACAGCGGGTTGATGAAATAGCCAAGCGCCGTATCCAGCGCATGGCCAGCACCGATGGCCCAGACATAAATGCCCCAGTTGATGCTGATCAGGCAGGCGGTGATGGCTGCCATGCCGATCATTTTCGGATTGCGAAGGGCGCGCGTCAAATCATCGGTGCGCCGTAAAACCAGCAGCAAGCCACCTGCCACCGGAATCGACCACAGGATGCGATGGGAAATCACCTCGCTTGGCGGAATATGCGCCACCGCCTTCATGTAGAACGGCAAAAAGCCCCATAGAAAATAGGCCGTGAGCGCAAACAGAAAGCCGCGCATGGAATCGCGGCTTTCTGGTGCCGATGGTGTGGTGGTGGCCATGGTATTTCCAATCCCGATATTTTGATTTTATGCGTTAGGGATGGAAATCGAATATAGCAAATTCATTTCCTTGAAGGATCGGTCAAATATTGTGCTATTCAGCCGCAATTCTCCCCGCCAGCTCCCTGTTTTTCATCAGCTTATAGACAATTGCGTCCATGAGCGCCTGAAACGAGGCGTCGATGATGTTTTCTGAAACACCCACCGTCCACCAGCGTGCGCCGGTGGCATCGGTCGATTCGATCAGAACACGGGTGATGGCCGAGGTGCCGCCATTGAGGATACGCACCTTGAAATCTGCCAGTTCCAGATCTTCTATTTCCCGTTGGAATTTGCCCAGATCCTTGCGCAGCGCAATGTCGAGCGCGTTGACCGGGCCGTCGCCCTC
>DNPN01000120.1 GCA_003501385.1 Rhizobium sp.
CCCGCACCGGAAAACTGTTTGCCATGGAGCATTATGGCGTAGTGGCCGACATTACCACCATGGCCAAGGGCCTTGGCGGTGGCTTCCCGATTGCAGCCGTCACCGGCCGCGCCGAGATTATGGATGCCCCCGGCCCCGGCGGTCTGGGCGGCACCTATGGCGGCAATCCCATTGGCATTGCGGCTGGCAATGCGGTGCTCGACATCATCGAAGAAGAAGGTCTGAATGATCGCGCCGAGCAGCTGGGTGCGCGGCTGAAGCAACGCCTGCAATCACTCGTCGATGCCGTGCCGCAGATTGCCGATATTCGCGGCCCCGGCTTCATGAATGCCGTGGAATTCAACATTCCCGGAACCCATCAGCCCAATGCAGACTTTACCAATAAGGTGCGGGCTCTAGCTTTGGAGAAAGGTCTGATCCTGCTGACCTGCGGCGTCTATGGCAATGTCATCCGCTTCCTGTCGCCGCTCACCATTCAGGATGAGGTCTTTGCAGAAGCCCTCGACATTCTAGAAGACACGTTGCGGGAATGCGCAAAGGAGGCCTGAGCCATGACGATTTCTGAAACACTTCTATCACGCCTGAAAGACCCACGCCTTGCCACCGACAAGGCCGTAATTGGCGGCGAATGGCTGGGGACCGCCCCTAGCGGCAAAACCTTTCAGGTCTTCAACCCGTCAACCGGCGATCTGCTGGCCACCCTGCCGGATATGGATCAACAGGACACCAAACGTGCCATTGATGCCGCCTATGCTGCGCAAAAGGCATGGGCTGCCAAGACCGGCAAAGAACGCGCCGCCGTTCTGCGCAAGCTTTACGATCTGATGGTGGCCAATGCCGATGACCTGGCCACCATTCTGACCATGGAAATGGGCAAGCCCTTGGCTGAAGCCCGTGGTGAAATTCTCTATGGTGCCTCTTACGTCGAATGGTTCGGCGAAGAGGCCAAGCGGATCTATGGCGACACCATTCCCGGCCACCAGCCGGATAAGCGGATTATCGTGGTGAAGCAGCCGATTGGGGTTGTGGCGGCCATCACCCCCTGGAATTTCCCCAATGCCATGCTGGCGCGCAAACTGGCCCCAGCGCTTGCGGCCGGATGCGCCATGGTGTCCAAGCCAGCCGCCGAAACGCCGCTGTCAGCGCTGGCGCTGGCCATTCTCGCAGAGCGGGCTGGCCTTCCCGCCGGGCTGTTCAACATCATCCTCTCCACAGATTCTGCCGCCATCGGGCAGGAAATGTGCGCCAATGACAAGGTGCGCAAACTAACCTTCACGGGATCAACCAATGTCGGGAAAATCCTGATGCGGCAGGGCGCAGATCAGGTGATGAAGCTGGGACTGGAGCTGGGCGGCAATGCGCCCTTCATCGTGTTCGACGATGCTGATCTGGACGCAGCGGTCGATGGGGCTATGGTTTCAAAGTATCGCAACAATGGTCAAACCTGCGTCTGCGCCAATCGGCTCTATGTGCAAGCCGGAATCTATGATGCCTTTGCAGAAAAGCTCGCCGCGAAGGTGGCGCAAATCAAAGTTGGCGACGGCTTTGACGCGGGCGTCTCCGCAGGGCCTTTGATCTCAGAAAAAGCTCTGGTGAAGGTCGAGGAGCATATCAGCGATGCGCTCGCAAAAGGGGCCAAACTGGCCAGCGGCGGCAAACGCGACGTCAAGGGCGGGCTGTTTTTTGAGCCAACAATTCTCACCGGCGTGACCGCCGAGATGAAAGTGGCCCGCGAGGAAACCTTCGGCCCGGTGGCACCGCTGTTTCGGTTTGACAGCGAAGAAGAGGTTATTGCCATGGCCAATAACACCGAATTCGGTCTGGCCTCCTATTTCTTCTCAAAGGATCTTTCCCGCGTGTTCCGCGTCGCCGAAGCGTTGGAATATGGCATGGTGGGCATCAACACCGGCCTGATCTCCACCGAAGTCGCTCCTTTTGGCGGTATCAAACATTCGGGTCAGGGGCGAGAAGGTTCGAAATACGGTATCGAGGACTATCTCGAGATCAAATATCTCTGCTTCAACGTGTGAGCTGGAAACGAAGGGCAACAGGTTTGCCCTCCGTTTATCCCCATGAGAGGGCCTGATCCGCGGAAAAAGTATTGGCTTTAGAGTCTGTCTGGTTCAATCTGAACCGGACAGACTCTAAAGCATTTCGGGACGCAAAACCGCAATACACTTCTGCTCGAAATGCTCTAAAACGTCGGCGGCGTGTTGACCCATATCAGGATACAGTCTTCGCGCCCAACGACGCGCCATGAATGCGCGCGTTGACTTTCAAAATAAATGGAATCGCCCTCGTTGAGGGTTGAAAGACCAAGGCCATCGACTTCAATTTCGAAACTGCCCTGCAAAACCCGGATAAATTCCTCGCCTTCGTGACAATAAAACCCTTCGCTGCCGGCACCGGGCACCAGTGTCCATTCCTGACAATCCATCATACGCGGACCGGATGCCAGCTCACGAATGCGGATGCCTTTGCCGAGATAAGGCAACATCCGCCCCTCGCCCTTGCGCACAACCGAATCAGCAATCTCGTCCGGGTTGGCGCTCAATTGCGAAACCGTCACATCAAGAGCCTCGGCAATCGCGCGTAGCAATGGCACACTTGCGCCACGAGAGGTGCGCTCGAGCGTGCTGATCATCGAGGGCGAAACATCAACTTTTGCCGCCAGAGCAGAAATCGTCAACTGCTTTTCCTTGCGCAGCCTGCGGATCTCAAAACCAAGCCGTGGTGGTGGCGTTGCCTCGCGCAATTGCTCGCCAGGATCACGCGCCATGTCGTCCAGCGACGATTTGATGGCCGCAAGATTAAGCCCCTGCACCGAGCGCAGCCGGACAATATGATGGACGCGGGCGAAATCGTCCTCGTTATACATTCGATAGCCGCTCGGGGTTCGCACAGGCACGATGAGTCCATGTTGCTCCCAGAGACGTAAGGTCGCTGGCGGAACACCTGTTGCCGCCGACACCTCCGAGACTTTATAGAGTTTACTCATTGCATCCTTGCTTCACGGTCACCGCACAGATCCTGTCATCCAATGCCATGCTTCAGGTGTTTAGAGTTTGTCAGGGAAAAATGGAATCCGGCTTTCCCGAAAAGACAAACGAAAACAAAAGAATCTAGAGTCTGTCTGGTACAATCTGAACCTGACAGACTCTAGTCCGGCAGCGTCTCCAGTTCGCCCGCCCGCGCAAGATGTTCTATCGCGGTGCGCTTAATGTGTCCGATATGGGAGAAAAGACCACTGAGAACAATTGGATCAAGGCCAGTCATCAGTTCCTTCAGCCAGCTTTCATGGGCTGCGGCCATTTTCTCAAATTCGCGGCGGCCATGCTCTGTCAGCTTGGCCACAGTCACGCGCTTGTCTTGTCCAAGCCGTTCACGCACCAATAGGCCGTCACCTTCAAGCCGCTCGACCAAGCCGGTGACATTGCCATTTGTCACCATGGTGCGCTGCGAGAGTTCGCCAAGGCGCAAACCGTCGTTTTCCCTATACAATTGCGAGAGAACATCAAATTGCGGCAGGGTGGCATTGAAGTCCGTACGGAGCCTGCGGCGAAGCTCTTGAGAGATCAGTTTTGTGGTTGAGAGAAGGCGCAACCACAAGCGCAGCTCCAGCTTACTTTCATCGTGAGAATCCCCGACGGCCATTTCAAGATCGTTGATCATCAAGCAATATCCACTGTTTTGATCGTTTTGGAATGCGGATAAAGCCACTTATTGTCAAGCGAATTACTTGAATTTTCAAGCATCTTTCAATTTTCGCTCGCCTTACGGTTTCCGAGTTTCCAAAATTGCGCGCCGGTTTTAGGGTTTGCGGTTGACAAGAACCAGCCACAATATATTTTAGGCTTAAAATAAAAATAGTATGCAGTGAGGCATGAAGGGAACGTCCATGAAAATCGTTTGTATCGGCGGCGGGCCGTCTGGGCTCTATTTTGCTCTTCTGATGAAGAAGAACCACCCGCAGCATGAGATTGTCGTGGTTGAGCGCAACCGCCCCTACGATACATTTGGCTGGGGCGTGGTGTTTTCGGATGCGACAATGCAGTCGATGCGCGTCTGGGACCCGGACACGGCCGCAGAGATTGAGGATGCCTTCAACCACTGGGACGATATTGAAGTTCTGTTCAAGGGCACACGCCAGCGCACATCTGGCCATGGTTTTGTGGGGATTGGCCGCAAGAAATTACTCAACATTCTGCAGTCACGCTGCGAGGCTCTGGGTGTGGAGTTGCGTTTTGAAGTTGATGTTGAGAATGATCTTGAATTCCCGGATGCCGATCTGGTGATTGCCTCGGATGGCTTGAATTCGCGGATTCGCAATCGCTATCAGGAGGTGTTCCAGCCCGATCTTGCGGTGCGTCCAAATCGATACATCTGGCTTGGCACCGACAAGCTATTTGATGCCTTCACCTTTGACTTCCGCAAGACAGATCATGGCTGGTTTCAGGCGCATATCTACAAGTTTGACAGCGAAACCTCGACCTTCATCGTTGAGACCACCGAAGAGGCCTATCTGGCCCATGGTCTGGACAAGATAGATCAGCAAGGATCGATTGATTTTTGCGAAACCCTGTTTTCCGAAGTGCTTGAGGGCGCGTCGCTCAAAACCAATGCCCGCCATCTGCGCGGCTCGGCCTGGCTCAATTTTACCCGCTTGATCTGTGGCAAATGGAGCCATTTCAATGGAAATTCCCATGTGGTGTTGATGGGCGATGCTGCCCATACGGCGCATTTTGCCATCGGCTCCGGCACCAAACTAGCTATCGATGATGCCATTGAGCTCACCAACCAGTTTCAGAAGCTGGGGCACGACAAGGAAAAAATCCCGGGGGTTCTGGAAGCCTATGAGGAGATCCGGCGTGTGGATGTGGCCCGCATTCAAAATGCGGCGCGCAATGCCATGGAGTGGTTTGAGGTGGTGGGTCGCCGCTATGCCGATACGCTTGAGCCGGAACAGTTTATGTATTCCATGCTGACCCGCTCGCAGCGGATCAGCCATGAAAACCTGCGTCTGCGCGACAAGACCTGGCTTGAGGGGTTTGAACGCTGGTTTGCCCGCAAATCGGGTCTTGAGGTTGAAGACGGCGAGCGTTGCATGCCGCCCATGTTCACGCCATACACAGTGCGCGGCGTAACACTGCCCAACCGGATCGTCATGTCGCCCATGGCGATGTATTCCGCCAAGGATGGCATCGCAGATGATTTTCACATGGTGCATCTGGGCAGCCGTGCCATGGGTGGTGCCGGGCTGATCTTCGCTGAAATGGTCTGCGTATCGCCAGATGCCCGCATTACACCCGGCTGCCTCGGTCTGTGGAATGATGAGCAAAGACAGGGCTGGAAGCGGCTGGTCCATTTCATTCACACCAACAGCGCCGCCAAAGTGGGTCTTCAGTTGGGCCATGCTGGCCGCAAAGGTGCCACCAAGCTGGCTTGGGAAGGCATTGATCAACCTCTCACCGAGGGAGGCTGGCCACTGCTTTCGGCGTCAGCCTTGCCCTATCTGAAGCATAGTCAGGTGCCAAAGGCGATGGACCGTGCGGACATGGACCGGGTCAAAGCTGATTTTGTATTGGCAGCGAAACGAGCACACGAAGCTGGAGTTGACTGGCTGGAACTTCACTGCGCGCATGGGTATCTGCTGTCCAGCTTCCTGTCACCGCTCACCAACCACCGTGACGATGAATACGGTGGCAGCCATGAAAATCGCGCCCGCTATCCGCTGGATGTGTTCCACGCCATCCGTGAGGTCTGGCCGCAAGACAAGCCGATTTCGGTGCGCCTGTCCTGCCATGACTGGTTTGAAGGTGGCAACACGCCAGAGGATGCGGCGATTTTCTCGCAGATGTTCAAGGATGCTGGTGCCGACCTGATCGACTGCTCGTCCGGGCAGGTCTGGAAAGAAGAAAAGCCGGTCTATGGCCGTTTGTTCCAGACCCCATTCTCAGACAAGATCCGCAATGAAGTGCAGATTTCCACCATCGCGGTTGGGGCGATTTCAGAAGCTGATCATGCCAATTCGGTGATTGCGGCTGGCCGTGCCGATTTGTGTGCGGTTGCGCGTCCGCATCTTGCTGATCCCGCCTGGGTGCTGCATGAGGCAGCCAAGATCGGCCTGAAAACCGTACCTTGGCCCAAGCAATATCTCTCTGGCAAGTATCAGTATGAGGCCAATCTCTCCCGCGCTGCAACGGTAACGAAGTGAGGCGCGGGTGACGAAGAGTCTGGACAACCATCACATCTTGATTACCGGCGCTGGCAGTGGCATCGGAGCCGCCATTGCGCGCCGGTTGGCGCAGGAGGGTGCGCGCATCACACTGGCCGGTCGCCGCGATGCACCGTTGCAAGCCTTGGCCGATGAATTGGGCTCGCAGCATGGTTTTGTGGTGTCAGGGTTTGATGTCACTGATCCCGCACAGATTGCTGAGGGGTTGGCACGGGCAAGAGCGACTTTTGGGCCGGTCTCCATTTTGATCAACAATGCTGGTGAAGCGCCGAGTGCACCGTTTGAAAAAACCAGTCTTGATCTGTGGTCCAAGATCATGGCGGTTGACTTGACAGGTGTGTTTAACGTCACGCAGGCAGTGTTGCCAGATTTGAAGCTGCGGGGCGCTGGTGCCCGGATTGTCAATATTGCCTCCACCGCAGGGTTGACAGGCTATGCTTATGTTACGGCCTATTGTGCTGCCAAGCATGGCGTTATTGGGTTGACGCGAGCATTGGCGCTGGAGTTGGCCAAAACCGGCGTGACGGTCAATGCCGTTTGCCCGGGCTTTACCGATACGCCGATTATCGCCCGTTCAATTGAAGCCATTGTCGCCAAAACCGGCCGGACAGCGGAAGAAGCGCTGGCTGAGTTTACAAAACACAATCCGCAGCAGCGGTTGGTGGACCCGCAGGAAGTGGCAGACGCTGTGGCATGGCTGGTCGGACCGGGGGCCGGTGCCATCACCGGACAGGCCATTGCTGTTGCCGGTGGCGAGGTGATGGCGGGATGATCCTCTCAATCGAAACAAGCAAGGAGGAAGGCTGAATGCCCTTCACAATTTCCAAGCCGCTGCGGTTCGGTGACTGCGACCTGACCGGCATTGCCTACCATCCAGCCTATCTTTCCATGCTGGTGGATGTGAACGAGGCGATGTTTGCCTCGTTTGGCATCACCTGGAAGGAGATCATGTTCGAGCGCAAGTTCGGCCTGCCAACCGTGACGCTGAACCTGCAATTTGTGCGCCCCGCAGTTTATGGCGATGTGCTGGATTTTACTGTGCATGTGCGCACCATTGGTCGCTCATCCCTGGATCTCGAAACCGATGTTCGCGTGCGCGGAGACATAATCTGGACGGTGCGCCAAAGGATCGTTCTCACCACCATTGAAGACCCCAAATCCCACCCTTGGCCGGATGACATCCGCACTGGGCTGAGCCGTTATATGGAGCCACAACACGATGCATGAAATCATTCAACCCGAAGGCTGGGCAAAACCCATCGGCTATTCCAATGGCATCAGCGCCCGGGGCCGAATCGTACAGGTTGGTGGCCAGATTGGCTGGGATGAAAACTGCAAGTTTCATTCGGATGATTTTGCAGAACAGACCCGCCAGACTCTTTTGAACATTGTTACCGTTTTGAAGGCTGCGGACGCGCGCCCCGAACATCTGATTCAGATGACCTGGTATTTCACGGATCGTGACGCCTACAAATCCGGCATGAAAGCCATTGGCGCGGCGTATCGTGAGATTATTGGCCGGCATTTTCCGCCGATGGCCGCTGTTCAGGTCGTGGCGCTGATGGAAGACCGCGCCAAGATTGAGATTCAGGCGCTGGCCGTGGTGCCGGATTGATCCAAAAATATCGTTGAAAAATTTAGGCATGAAGGAGGAAGATATGCAAGGAACTATGAAACCCGTGATTACCCGCAAGGGGCAGGAAGATCAAAATACCGGACAATCCGGCGGATGTATCCGTGTATCGGGCGTTGGCCCGCAGCATACGCCTGCCACCAAAATCTGGTTTGGCAAGGTGTCCAACGATCCGGGCTACCGGTCTTATCCGCATCATCATGGTGAGGCCGAGACCGGCGGCTATGTGTTGAAGGGCAAGGCCCGGATTTATTTTGGCGAAAACTGGCAGGAATATCTCGACATGGAAGAGGGCGATTTTATCTTCGTCCCGCCCTACTGGCCGCATATCGAGGTGAATATGTCCACCACCGAAGAACTGGTGTGGATGACCACACGCACGCCTGACAACATTGTTATCAACCTGCCAGACGTGGATGATTCCATCCTCGTTGGTTACAGGCGC
>DNPN01000143.1 GCA_003501385.1 Rhizobium sp.
CAGATTGAACCAGACAGACTCTAGATTCCTTTGTTTTCGTTTGTTTTTTCGGGAAAACCGGTTTCCACTTTTCCCTGACAAACTCTAGCGCAGCAGATCGAGCACAATCTCTGCCCCTGCCTCACCGGCGGGGGGTTCTGTTTGCATCTTCTGCCATACCAGATCAAAGCCCTGCACCATTGCCTGCCGCTCTGGCGTGTCCGTGGAGAGCCGCTCCATCCACCGCGCCAGCGAGGCACCGCGCAGCTGTTCGTTGAGATATTCCGGCACGACCACGTAATCGGCAATCACGCTGGGCAAGGCTCCGGTCCAGATCTTTATGCGATTGTGCAAAAGTTTGATCAACCAGTCGGTTTTATAGGTGGACACAACGGGAACACCGGCCAGAGCGAGCTCCAGCAGCACTGTGCCAGAGGCTGCAATGGTCGCATCCGCTTGCGCAAATGCCTGCCATTTCTGGTCTTCACCCACCAGGATTTCGGGCTGAACCGCCCAATCCTTCACCGCATCACGCACCATTTGCTCGCGGCGGGCAAGCGTTGGCAGCACAAACCGCGTGGGGCCATTGCGCTCAACAAAAATTCGCGCCGCATCGGCAAAAATCGGTGTCAGGGACGATATTTCTGCACCGCGCGAGCCGGGTAGCAACATCATCGTCCTTGGCTCACCAGCCACGGGAACGGCGCGCTTCGAGCGGGTTTCACGACAGGCAAGCAATGCGCGATTGGATGACAGCCGATGGCCGATAAAATGGGTTTTTGGCCCACCCAGCCGTTCCATCACAGCAGGCTCAAACGGCAACACCGCCAAAACTGCATCAACATAGTCAAGCATGGCCTGCGCCCGATATTCTTTCCACGCCCAAACACTGGGGCAGACATAATTGACCACTGGAAGCGTTGGCAGCTCTGCGCGAACTTTCCTGGCAACCCGGTGGGTGAAATCGGGACTATCAACAATCAGCAACAGATCGGGCTTTGCTGCGGCCAAGGCCTTGGCTGTCTTGCCAATCAGCGCGATAAAGCGTGGCAACTTCGCCAACACCTGCGTAAAGCCCATCACCGAGAGTTTGGAAAAATCAAACAGTGATACCAGCCCCTGCTCCTCCAGAGCTGGGCCTCCAACGCCGATAAGCTCGATCTCGCCGGGATATTGTCGTTTCAGGGCCGCGATCAGATCCGCGCCCAAAAGATCGCCGGAAACTTCACCGGCTATCACCGCGATTTTCAACCGCTTGTCACTCAAGGCTCCATCTCCAGATCAAGGCCGTAGACAAAAATGCCTGCGGCGTCAGCCCGCTTCAAGGTTTCTTCCCGCTGCAACAACAAGGCCCTGCCCGCCTGCACCGCGACGCCTGAAAGGCCCGCGGCAGCAACGGCATCGATGGTGGATTGACCAATGGTTGGCAGATCGGCGCGAATATCCTGCTGCGGTTTGCACAGCTTCACCAACACGCCACGGCGCTTAGCAGATATTCTGCCTTCCGCGCGCAACTCAGCCACCCGCTGGAGCATACGGTCTGTGCCTTCCACGCCCTCAAGCGCCACGATACGCCCGCCTACGCTGACGGCACCCTGCCCTACATCCAGCCGTCCAAGCGCGTCAGCCGCCCGCATAGCCGAGGCAATATCACGCTTATCTTCGTCATTGGGGGTATGCTGCCCCAAGGGGCCAAGCTCCGCCAAGAGCTGCGGCGCAATGTCATGAGCACCAACAACCCGGCAACCTTGAGACTCGATCAACTGAATCACCATCTTCAAAACCGCATCGTCACCGCCCGACAAAACGGTTTTAACCGCAAATGGAAGTTTCATTAAAAATCGAAGATTGACGTGTATCTCATTGAAATTTGGTCTCTTCTTCACAGCACCCGACATCACGACCCGTTTGATATCATGGCGCTTGATCAGGCTGGCCAGCTGGCGCAAATCGCCAACGCTGATCACGGCATGATCAAAAGCAGTCCAGCGCCGATCCGCTTCATTTTTCAGGGGAAAGATAAAAGGATCTTCACCAGCGGCACGGGCCGCATCAGCGACGTAAACCGGCAGCATACCGCTGCCGGCTATAATGCCCAGCCGTCCGGCATTGCCGATCATCGCTCAGCTCTTGCCACGGAATGGCGAAGACAGCGCCCGGTCACTCTCAACAGCGATGAAATCCAGAACTTCCATCGCTTCTTTGCAATCGGCGAACTCTTCGCGAATGGCCGCAGCCTTCTCGCGAATAGCACCTTCTTCATCAAACAGCGCTTTATAGGCCTTGCGAACGCGGTGGATGGTGGCGCGATCAATTCCCGCCCGTGTCATGCCAACAACGTTCAAACCACCCAGCAGCCCCGGATTACCATTCAACATACCATAGGGAATGAGATCATAGCTACAGGCTGAAAGCCCACCGATAAAAGCCTGACGACCAATCCGGGTGAACTGATGCACCGCGCAGCCACCACCCAAAATCGCACGATCATCAATCTTCACATGCCCTGCCAACATCACATTGTTAGACAGAATGATGTGGCTGCCCAACTGGCAATCGTGGGCGATGTGAGAATTGGCGAGAAACAGATTGTTGCTGCCAACAACCGTCTTGCCGCCACCTTCAACGGTGCCGCAATTGATCGTGACACCTTCACGCATGGTGCAATGATCGCCAATGACCAGCGTTGTTTCCTCACCCGTGTGGTGAATACTCTGCGGATCTCCACCAATCACCGCATTGGAAAAGATTTTGCCGTGCCGGCCAATCGTGGTCCGACCCGTAACAATTGCATGCGGAAACAATTCTGTGCCTTCGCCCAGCACCACCTTGGGGCCCACGTAACAGAATGGACCGATGGTGACGTTTTCCCCAATCACGGCACCATCTTCGATCACGCTTGAGGGGTGAATGCGGGCGCTGGCGGAAATCGATGTCATTGTGCTTCCTTTTGTACGATCATCGCCCCGATGTCTGCTTCAGCCACGATAGCGCCATCCACTTTGGCGTCACAGTGGAACTTCCATATGTTGCCGCGCTGTTTGTGCTTGGCAACATGGAACTCCACACGATCACCAGGCACAACCGGCTTGCGGAAGCGAGCATTGTCAATCGTCATGAAATAAACCAGATCGCCAGCATTGCCGGACTTGCGTGCACAGATGGCACCCGCAGTCTGCGCCATGCCCTCAACCAGCAAAACGCCTGGCATAATCGGCTGAGTTGGAAAATGGCCGGTAAAATGCGGCTCGTTTGCCGTTACATTTTTAATACCAATTGCCGAAGTATCCCCGTCAATTTCGACAATCCGGTCCACCAACAGAAAAGGATACCGATGCGGCAGGAGCTTCATGATCTCCAGAATATCCGCGCTTCCCAACTCGTTCTGCTCAACAGTCATTTCTGCCCCTTTCTCGCCTTCGACCTGCTCTCGGATCGCGTCATCACTTCAGCGCAATCCCGCAGAAACTCTGCAAGTGGTCGCGCAGGTATTCCCCCGAATTTCTCTCCGGCAGGAAGATCCCCCACCACGCCACTCATCGCCGCAATTTGCACCCCGTCGCCAATCTTGATGTGACCATTCACACCAGAACCGCCGCCGATCAACACACCATCACCAATCACCGTGCTACCAGCAATGCCGACCTGCGCGACGATGCCACAATGACGACCAATCCGCACGTTGTGGCCAATCTGCACCTGATTGTCTATCTTGGTGCCCTCGCCAATGACAGTGTCATCCATCGTCCCACGATCTATAGTGGTATTGGCTCCAATTTCAACATGATCCTGAATGATGACTCGACCGATTTGGACGATCTTGACCATGCCGCGCGGCCCAGGCGCATAACCAAAGCCGTCCTGACCAATGCGCACACCATTATGGATGATCACACCGTTTCCGATATAGGCGGCAATCACGCTGGCCCCGGCAGCAATCGAGCAATCACGGCCAATTTTTACGCCACGACCGATCACCGCGCCTGCACCAATACGCGTTCCGGCCCCAATCTCCACATCCGCGCCAATCACCGCCATAGGCTCTACAGCGACGCCAACTTCAAGCCGCGCAGAGGGGTCAACAAAAGCTGCAGGCGATACATCCGCAACATCCGATTTCGAAATCGCCAAAGGGACCTGCGCTTCTGGATGCAGAAGCTGGCCTGCCAAAGCGAAAGCGGCATGGGGATTTTTCACCATAAGAACGGGAATGTGCGCAGGAATAAGCGACCGAATAGCTGCATCGCACAACACAGCACCTGCATCGCAGGTCTCCAGCTCTGCTTTATTCCTTCTCGAAAGAATATAGCACAGCTCGGTCTTCTTGGCGCGAGAAACAGGCGCAACTGATCGAATAACACGATCGTCCACGCCGTCACCCAGCAACTCCGCCCCAAGCTTTTCAGCCAGCTCTTTCAAACTGACACCCGCATGGGGCGGATAGAAATGTTCATGCTCCATTATATCGTCCCAGACCTGTGAATTCGTCTGAGGTTCCGACTACAGAAATCAGAACTGGTTCGCAATGGAGAATCGGAACTGCTGCACCTTATCATAGCTTTGTTTTACAACAGGCTGTGCAAAATCGAAGCGCAGAGGACCGAACGGCGACGCCCAAACGATACCGGCACCCAAAGATGCACGCCAAGCCATATCTTCACCCTGAACACCGGAACTGTTCTTTACATCATTGCCGTACAGGGTACCTGCATCACCGAACAGAGCGATACGAACGCCCGCATCCTGTGGAATACCTGGCATTGGCGCGCTGGCTTCAGCCGAAGCCGTGAAATAGGTGGTGCCGCCCAAAGGATCTTCATCCTTCGGCATGCGAGGACCAATACCTGTGTTCTTGAAGCCGCGAATTTCCTTGCCGCCGATCTGGAACTGGTCGAACACATTCAAGTGATCGCCCGTTGCCATAACGTGCCCGGCACCAACGGAAAGAGATCCGATAATATCAAGTTCAGACGACAAGGTCTTGTAGTACTTCGCCTTGCCATAGATCTTGTAGAATTCGGAATCACCACCCAGACCCGCAAATTCGTGCGTAAAGCTGGCGTAGATACCCTCACGCGGCAGCGTGCGATCATCCAACGTATTGTAAACGAAGCTCTGCGACACGGACGACTGAACCCATGGGCTACCATTGATCAGGTCGATATAAGGCTGAGACATCACATCATCAGAGGTGTTGCTGATACCGTCGGTACCAAAAGCGCCATCATTTTTATACTTGATCTGCTTATAGGTATAACGGAGCGTGGTTGCTAGCTCTTCAGTAATCGGAGCCGTCACGCGCAACGTACCACCCTGCTCGTCATACTTATAATAGTCGTTGCTGCTTGTCGTGCTCTTGAACAGATCGAACCCAACAGCAAGGCGATAACCAAGGAAGTAAGGTTCTGTGAACGACAGATTGTAGGTCTGGCTGTTATCGGTACCTGCCCCGGCCGCCACACGAATATACTGACCACGACCGAGGAAGTTCTTTTCTTCCACAGACGCTTCGAGAACCAAGCCGCCACCGCCAACGGCATAGCCTGCACCGATACCAAACGAACCGGTCGACTGATCTTCAACATTGACGATAATGATAACGCGGTCAGCAGCACTGCCCTGCGCCGTCGTAATGTTGACAGAGCTGAAGTAGCCTAACGCCTCAAGGCGACGCTTGGCGCGTGAAACCACTTCCTGATTGAAGGCATCGCCTTCACTGATGTCGAATTCGCGGCGAATGACGTAATCGCGCGTGCGCGTGTTGCCCTTGATCTCGATGCGCTCGACATAAGCACGCTCACCTTGATCCACCATATAGGTGACGCCAACAGTGCCGGTCTGCATGTTACGGTTACCGCGCGGCACGATGCGTGCAAACGGATACCCCTTGGCAGCGACGCGCTTGGAGATCGCTTCCATGGACTTCTGAATTTCGCGGGCACTGTAGACGTTGCCTGTCGACGTTGTCACCAGACCCTTCAATTCAGCGGCATCCACACCTTCCACAGAGCTTTCAACCGTCACATCACCAAAGGTGTAACGCTGACCTTCATCAACCGTGATATTGATGGTGTATTCATTGGTCTGCTCATTCAAAGATGCATCGGACGATACGATCCGGAAATCGGCATAACCGTGATTGTAGTAAAACTGACGAAGCTGCTCTTCGTCGGCTTTCAGCTTGTCTTCGTTGTAGACATCCTTGCGGGTCAAGAAAGACAGTGGGTTAGACTTCTTGGTGGTGAGAACAGCAGCAAGACGGCCATCGCCATAGGCATGATTACCGACAAAATTAATGGCTGTGATCTTTGTACGATCACCTTCATTGATCACGAAGGCAAGATTGACGCGACCCTGACCAACAGGCGCAGTCTGCGTTGTCACTTCAACATCGTTACGACCGATTGCCGCATAGGCTTCCTTGATGCGCTTGATATCAGACGCAATCAGTTCCTTGCTGTACGGACCAAGCGGCTGAGTCTGCACCACAGTCGTCAGCTTGTCGTCTTTAATCTTGCGATTGCCATTGAAAACAACCTGATTGATCAGCTGATTCTCGCTCACGGTCACCACGAGGGCGCTGCCAGAAACCGAGATTTTCACATCAGCAAAGTAACCGGTGCTATAGAGCCGCTTCACAGAATCATCGATATCTGTGTTCGTGAATGCCTTGCCTGGCTGGATCGTCAAATTGGCACGAACAGCATCCGTCCCAACGCGCGTTGCACCACGGACATCAACACGCTGGATGACTGCGGCATTTGCCACAGAGGCCGACGCAACGACACCGATCCCCGCACTCAGGGAAACTACACCAGCAGACAGCGCTACCGCCGATACCGCGTTCAAAAATTTTGAACCAGCCTTCATGTGAACTTCTAACCTTTTTTCCGTTGTCCCTCGGTCAAAAAACCGACTCCGGTACTTTGGTGGTTTTAACCGCTTTTGCTCTACAAGCAAGGTCACGGGTTAATTTCCATTTACTTCGTTTCAATTCGTGGCGTTTTCCCCACGATCATTTTGAAACATCGTAAACAAATCCTTTCAGTCAACGCAAGCCATAACCTAACCAATCAGTCGACTAATATCATTCCACGTTGCAAAAACCATTAGCGAAAGAATCATAATCATTCCAACCCTAAAAGCGATCTCCTGCACCTGTGCACTGACTGGCTTGCCTCTAACTGCCTCAATCGCATAAAGGAATAAATGCCCGCCATCAAGCACCGGAATGGGCATGAGGTTCAGTAAACCGACGGAAACTGACAGAACGGCTGCCAATTGCAGCAAAGCTGCCACACCCAATGTTGCAATCTGGCCTGAAGCCTGCGCCACACGGATGGGCCCCCCGAGCTGATCGGCATTCATTCGGCCTGCAAATATGTTTCGAATATAGTCATAAGTGCCCGTAACAATGTTCAAAGTCTGCTGAACACCCTCTTTCAGGGCTTGTGCGGCACTGAGTTTTTCCACACGAAAATTGCCACTCTTTGCCGTGGTCATGATTCCGATCTGACCAACTTCCATTTTATTGCCGAAGCGGTCTGTTGTTTCGACGCGCCGGGGAGTCAGCGTCATGTCAATATTCTGATCGCCTCGTTTGACCGTAACAATGATGGCAACGCCGGGACGGACGCTGACGTAGCGAACAACATCATCAAATGTTGCCACGCGACTGCCATCCAGCGCAAACAGCACGTCGCCAGGCTGAACGCCAGCGGTCGCCGCCGCACTTTGCGGCATCACTTCCGCCACGACAGGGTCAGAGATTGCCTTGCCATAGATGCTGAAGGTTACCGAGAAGATTAAAATTGCCAGGAAAAAATTTGCAATTGGACCGGCGGCCACAGTGGCGGCTCGCTTCCAAAGCTTGGCTCCATTCAGAGTCTGAGCGCGCTCCTCTTCGGACATTGCCGCCAGCTCGGCCGTGTCGCCCTTGCTGCTGGCGTCCGCATCACCGAAGAAGCGAACATATCCACCCAAGGGAATGGCGCTCAGTTTCCACCTAGTGCCATATTTATCATTAAATCCTACCAGTTCCGGGCCAAAGCCAAGCGAGAAGGCCAGAACCCGAATGCCAGACAAGCGACCAACAAGGTAATGGCCCATCTCGTGCACAAAGACGATGAGTGAGAGAACCAGGACGAACGGGATGATATACCCTGTCAGGAAACCAAAAATTGCCATAAGCCCGCTCACTTCTCCAAAGTTATCACGCCCGCAGAATGACTCCACCGAAGGAGCGCAGTTCACGCACTGGCAAGTCTGCGGATTGTTAAAGCACAGCTGACAGCTTCACGCCAGACGAAAGACCAGAACACCAGAACGGAGAAAGCTTATACGTCTTTCGCGAGGATTACTTGCCAACGAAGCCAAAAAGCAGGCCGCCAATGGAATCCGTCAATCCATTGCCGCTCGCCGCCAGCAACATGGCAACAATAAACGCACCAAAACTTGCTGTCACCAAGCCATCCACGCGGTCCATCATCCCGCCATGACCGGGAATGAGATGGCTGGAATCCTTCGCTCCAAAGCGGCGTTTGATGAAGGATTCGAACAGATCACCCATTTGGCTCACCACAGACAACACCAGAGCCAAAACGGGTATCCACCAGCCAGAGACTGAAAAATACGAAAATGCCACCAGATACCCGCCCACAACACCTGCCACAGCGCCGCCGATGGCACCAGACCAGGTTTTGCCCGGCGATATCCTAGGCGCAAGCTTTGGCCCGCCTAAAGCGCGGCCAACAAAATAAGCGAGAATATCCGTGCTCCAGACAATGACGAACACAAACAACATGGCCACAAAGCCAATCGCGTCATCATCGCGGATTGCGGCAAGCGCTACAATGCAGGCGCTGGCGTAAAACACGCCCCCGACCAACCACCATGACCAGCGCCAAACGAGCACACCCAAAGCCAGCGTGACGGTGCAGCCCCCAAGCAGAGGTAGACTCAGCGTCATATCACCGGCGACCACGTTGAGAGCAATGACCGAGACGCAGAACCACCCTGCTGCAAGCTCCCTCAAGCCGCGTTCTGTGAGACCCGTGATTTTGGACCATTCCCAAAAGATCGCCACCCCAATCACAGCGGACAGTGCGGCGAAGAACAAACCACCCAGCCATGTTGCTGCCAGAACGACAGCGATCATGACAAGCGCGGAGAGCGTACGAAGCCTAAGTTCACGCGTCATTGAAACTCACAAGCCTGCGACGGAGACGGCAGGTTTCAGCCCGCCGAATCGCCTGTTGCGGGATGAATATTGCGCCAGCGCCGCCAAAAAATTTTCTTTTCCAAAATCGGGCCAATATTCCGGCACGAAAATCAGCTCGGAATAGGCTGCCTGCCACAGAAGAAAATTCGACAAGCGCTCTTCACCGCTGGTTCGAATGATCACATCGGGATCAGGTATGCCCGCGGTGTCCAGTCGAGCTGAAATCGCTTCGTCTGTCACAGCCTCGACGGGAATGAGCCCCGCCTGAACATCGGCAGCGAGAGAACGGACAGCGCGAGTGATTTCATCACGCGAACCATAGTTAAAGGCAATAATCAGCGTCATACCGCCGTTGTCTTTGGTCTTTTCTTCAGCCTCGATCAACAGATTGAGAATGTCGCTTTTGAGATTCATTCTTTCGCCAATCACCCGCACACGGACGTTGCGGGCGTGCAAATCGGCTAAATCGCGGCGCACGAATGTTTTCAAAAGACCGAAGAGATCAATAATCTCTGTCTCAGGTCGGCGCCAGTTTTCCGAGGAAAAGGCAAACAGGGTCAG
>DNPN01000025.1:0-4388 GCA_003501385.1 Rhizobium sp.
CTAGAGTTTGTCAGGGAAAAGTGGTCACCGGTTTTGCCGAAAAGACAAACTGAAATGAAAAACGCAATTTGAGAATCCATTATGGCAAGCCTGATCACCTGTCCCCATTGCGGGGTGCGCCCCAGAGAAGAATTCTCCGTTCGCGGCGATGCCGCTCCCGTGCGGCCCAAAACCAGCGCCTCGGATGATGCGTGGTATACCTACGTGTTTACACGGGAAAACCCAAAAGGCCGCATTATTGAACATTGGCAGCACACGGCGGGTTGCCGCCGCTGGCTGGTGGTGGAGCGCGACAATGCCATGAGCCATGATGTTTATTCGGTTCAGGATGTCGCAGCCATCAAAAAGGAGGCGGGGCTTTGAGTAGTTATCGTCTGCCACAGGACGGCCTGATCAAGCGAGATCGCCCGTTGAAATTCAGCTTCGATGGCGAGGCGATGGGCGGCTTTGAGGGCGATACGCTGGCATCGGCGCTACTGGCCAATGATCAAGTGCTGGTGGGCCGCAGTTTCAAATATCATCGGCCACGCGGCATTGTCACAGCGGGATCATCTGAGCCGAACGCGCTGGTCAGCCTTGGCACAGGCGCGCGCACAGCGCCAAACACCCGCGCCACCGTTGCTGAGTTATTTGATGGCATGAGCGCCCGCAGCCAAAACCGCTGGCCCTCGCTGCGTTATGATATTGGGGCGGTCAATTCCTTGTTGTCGCCCGTTCTGGGGGCTGGCTTTTATTATAAAACCTTCATGTGGCCCAAGGGCTTTTGGGAAAAAGTCTATGAGCCGCTGATCCGCAAGGCCGCCGGCCTTGGCAAGGCGGTGATGCAACCCGACCCCGACCGCTATGAAAAGACCTGGGCCCATTGCGATCTTCTGGTGGTGGGCGCAGGACCAACGGGATTGATGGCAGCGCTGACGGCGGCAAAGGCGGGTCTGCGCGTTGTGCTGGCAGATGAGAGTTTTGCGCTGGGTGGCTCGCTTCTGGCCGAAACCACCCATGTCGATAGCCTCTCCGGTGCTGCTTTTGCGGCGAAGTGCGTGGAAGAACTGGCGGGCTCTGCCAATGTCACGCTGTTGCCTCGCACCACGGTGTTTGGCTGGTATGATGACAATGTGTTTGGTGCAGTCGAGCAGGTGCAAAAGCATGTGGCGGTGCCGTCGCCTGATCGCCCGGTGGAGCGGCTGTGGCGGATTATTGCCAAGCGGGCCATACTGGCGACCGGAGCAGAAGAACGGCCTTTGGTGTTTGGCGGCAATGATCGCCCCGGTGTTATGACAGCGGGTGCCGTGCGCACCTATCTGAACCGCTTTGGTGTGGCCGCAGGCCGCTCGGTGGCGATTTTTGCCAATGGCGGTGCCGGTTATCGCACCGCTGCTGATCTGGTGGCCGCAGGTGTTGAGGTTGCCGCCATCATTGATCCGCGCCTTGAGGCACAAGATCAGGCCCCCGATGGCGTGCGCCTGCTGCGCGGTGCACAGGTTGTGGCAACGCAAGGCGGCACGCGACTGTCCAGCGTGATTGTTGAGCGCATGGGCCATCAACAGGAAATCGCCTGCGACGCGCTGGCCATGTCCGGTGGGTTTAGCCCGATTGTGCATCTGGCCTGCCAGCGGGGCGCGAAACCGGTGTGGTCAGATGCTGCACAAGCGTTTCTGGCCCCCGATGTTGGGCCGGGGCTTGCTGTTGCAGGCTCTGCTGCTGGTCTATCCGGCCTTGCCGAGTGTTTGCGCGATGGTGCGGCCAAGGCGCATGACATTGTTGAAAGCCTCGGCTTCAAGCCAGCAATCACAGAACCACCTGCCGTGGAGGGTGATTATGATGCCTCCTTCGCGCCGCTTTGGTATGTCACAGGCTCCATCGGCAAGGCGTTTATCGATTTCCAAAATGATGTGCATATCGGCGATGTCAGCCAAGCCGAACGCGAAGCCATGGGCTTTGTCGAACACTCCAAGCGCTACACCACCGCTGGCATGGCCACCGATCAGGGCAAGCTGGGCAATGTCAATGCGGTGGGGATTATCGCTGGCATGCGCGGCATTTCGCCCGCAAGTGTTGGCACCACCACGTTTCGGCCTTTCTACACCCCAGTCTCCATGGGTGCCATGGCAGGCACCAGCCGCGCCGAGCAATCCCGCCCAACGCGCCTGTCGCCCTTGCATGGATGGGCCAGAAAGAATGGTGCCGAATTTGTGGCCGCCGGGCTTTGGCAGCGCTCTGCTTGGTTTTCCCGCAATGGTGAAACAGGCTGGCGCGAAAGCGTGGACCGCGAAGTGCTGACGGTGCGCAGCCATGTCGGGCTGTGTGATGTCTCCACCCTTGGCAAGATCGAGCTGTTCGGCAAGGATGTGGCCGAATTTCTCAACCGCATCTATTGTAACAACGTGCTGAAACTGCCGATTGGCAAGGCCCGCTACGGCTTGATGCTGCGTGAAGACGGCATGGTGATGGACGATGGCACTCTGAGCCGCCTGGCAGAAAACCACTACCTGATCTCCACCACCACAGCTTCCGCCACTGAGGTGATGAGCCATCTGGAATTTGCCGCCCAAGTGCTGTGGCCGCAGCTGGATGTGCAGTTTGTATCCGTCTCGGATCAATGGGCGCAAATGGCATTGGCGGGGCCAAAAGCCCGCCTCATCCTTGAGCATCTGGTTGAAGATGATATTTCCAACGCAGCCTTTCCCTATCTGTCAGCCCGTGAAGTGACGTTAAAAGGTGGAATGACAGCGCGGCTGTTTCGCATCTCCTTCTCCGGGGAATTGGCCTATGAACTGGCGGTGCCCGCAGGCTATGGCGAGGCCGTTGCTGATGTGTTGATGGAGCTTGGCACGCCCCACGGCATCTGCGCCTATGGTGTTGAAGCCATGAATGTATTGCGGGTTGAAAAGGGCTTTATCACCCACAACGAAATTGATGGCACCACCACGCCGGATGATCTGGGTTTGGGCAGGATGTTTACGGATACCAAGAGCGATTTCATTGGCAAGCGCATGTCCTCGCGCTTTGGCCTCACGGCGGCAGATCGTTATCAACTGGTGGGACTTGTGCCTGTCGATCCCGATGAGGATTTCAGCGCTGGTGCCCATCTCTTGAAAGAAGATGCCCGCCCATCGCTGCTGAATGATCAGGGGCATGTGACCTCTGTGTGCCATTCGCCCGTGCTGGATCACTGCATTGGCCTTGCGTTGCTGAAATCTGGCCGCGAGCGGATGGGCGAGAAAATCATGGTCTGGGATGGTCTGCGGGGCAAAGAGGTGCTGACCATTGTCTCACATCCAGTGTTTGTTGATCCGGCTGGCAAAAAGCTGCAGGTATAAGGATGGCTGCGATGTATTTCATTCAACGACATCCGCTTGAGGACCTGCTCCCAAGCCAACCACCAGAACCCGGTGCCGATCATCTGACAGTTCTGCTCCGCCCGACTGTGTTTTCTGCCTTCGCAACGCAGGCTGAGAGTGATGGGCTGAGGACCCTGCAAGGCGTTTCCGCGCGGTCTTGCAGCCCGCTGGAATGGCTGCTGATCTCAGAAGACCTTGGCGCACAAGCCTTGGGGCGCAGTTTGAACACGGCGGGTCTGAGGTGGGTTGATCAATCCCACGCTTATGTGGTGGTGCGTCTTCGCGGGCCAAATGCGCGCGCCATTCTGGCAAAGGGCGTGGGTGCCGATCTTCATCCTTCCGTGTTCGCTGTCGGGCAATCGGCCAATGCCTTGTGTGGTCAAGTTCAGGTCAATCTGGCTTGCGTTGGTGAAGACACGTTTGAGCTTGCGATGATGCGCTCTTATGCCAGCTTTGCCTTTCAGGATCTGATGCTGGGTGGAAAAGAATTTGCCCTGACCGCTGCTTTTGAAGGGCGCAGTTGAAGCTTTGCGGCATGTTGCCAGTCTGAAAAAATTGTGGAGTTAGAGCTGCAACTTTTCAGAGTTCAAGGGTGTGCCTTGTGCTTCTCGCAAGGCATGCGCGATTTTTAAGCTTAAAACGGATTTTTTTGCTGAATTTCCTCAAAATTTGCTCACATTATGAGCAATTGACAGAAAAATACTCTGTGCAAATCATTTGGGCTTCACATTTGTGTCGAAACCGATATCAAATTGCACCAACACGAAGAACCCGAACGGGACAACAAGGGACGCCGCACCCTGCGGACGTCCAGGGGATATTGTATGGATTACTTCATCCAACAGCTCATCAATGGGCTTACACTCGGCTCTATCTATGGCTTGGTGGCGATTGGTTATACGATGGTCTATGGCATCATCGGCATGATCAACTTCGCTCATGGCGACATTTTTATGCTCGGGGGCTTTGCAGCCCTGATCGTTTTTCTGGTTCTCACCACGTTTTTTGCAGGCATTCCGGTGGCTTTGGCGCTGCTGATCATGCTGGTGG
>DNPN01000025.1:4509-7470 GCA_003501385.1 Rhizobium sp.
TCTACGGCATCGTCGGCATGATCAACTTCGCTCATGGCGACATTTTTATGCTCGGGGGCTTTGCAGCCCTGATCGTTTTTCTGGTTCTCACCACGTTTTTTGCAGGCATTCCGGTGGCTTTGGCGCTGCTGATCATGCTGGTGGTGTCGATGTTGATGACCGGCTTGTGGAACTGGACCATTGAGCGCGTGGCCTATCGGCCATTGCGCGGATCGTTCCGTTTGGCACCGCTGATTACCGCCATTGGCATGTCCATTGCGCTGTCCAACTTCATTCAGGTGGCGCAGGGCCCGCGCAACAAGCCCATTCCGGCTATGGTCAGCGACGTGTTTCACTTTGGCGGCATCACCATTGCGCTCAAGCAGGTGATCATTGTTGTTGTCACGGCTGTTTTGCTGGCAGCTTTTTGGTACATCGTCAACAAGACACCGCTTGGCCGCGCCCAGCGCGCCACCGAGCAGGACCGCAAGATGGCGGCTTTGCTGGGTGTGGATGTTGATAAAACCATTTCCGTTACCTTCGTCATGGGTGCAGCCCTCGCGTCTGTCGCTGGCACGATGTACTTGATGTATTACGGCGTTGCCTCCTTCACCGATGGCTTTATTCCAGGCGTTAAGGCGTTCACGGCGGCGGTTCTGGGCGGCATTGGTTCATTGCCGGGCGCTGTTTTAGGTGGTCTGCTGATCGGCCTGATTGAATCGCTTTGGTCGGCCTATTTCACCATTGCCTACAAGGATGTCGCAACTTTTGGCATTCTGGCTTTCGTGTTGATTTTCAAACCAACCGGCATTTTGGGCCGTCCCGAAGTGGAGAAGGTCTGATCCATGTCCTCAACTGATAGCGTCTCCACCAAGCCCGACGGCCTTGTCTTGCGCGCCCTGAAGGAAGGGTTGTTTGCGGGGGTTGTCGCCCTTGGTCTTTTCATTCTCTACATCGGCATTAAGACCGATCAAAACATCAGCAACGAACTGATCTGGTATACACGTCCGGGTCTGCTGGCGATTTTTGTGGCCATTGCCGCGGTCGGCCGCTTTGCCATTGTTGCGTTTTTCGCCCCATGGGCTGCTGCACGGCGCGCTGTCGCAGCTGCCAAGCCTGAGCCAACCGAGGCGGCCAAGCCTTCCTATTTCAAGACGCATTTCGTCAAGATCGCATTGCTTGCCCTCATTTTGTATCCGCCGGTCATTCTGACTTTGGTTGGCACGCAAGGCTCGCTGAAATATGTCGATAATTTCGGCATTCAGATTTTGATTTACGTGATGCTGGCCTGGGGTCTTAATATCGTGGTTGGCCTCGCTGGTCTGCTCGATCTTGGTTATGTGGCGTTTTATGCCGTGGGTGCCTACTCCTACGCGCTGCTGTCGCAACACTTTGGCCTGTCGTTCTGGATTCTTCTGCCACTGTCGGGCATTTTTGCAGCCCTCTGGGGCATCATCCTCGGCTTTCCGGTGTTGCGCCTGCGGGGTGACTATCTGGCCATCGTGACGCTGGCGTTCGGAGAAATCATCCGTCTGGTGCTGATCAACTGGACCGACGTGACCCAAGGCACCTTCGGCGTGTCGAGCATTCCCAAGGCAACGCTGTTTGGCATTCCTTTTGATGCCACGGCCCATGGTTTTGCCAAGACCTTTGGCCTGCCAATGTCTTCGGCCTATTACAAGATCTTCCTGTTCTATCTGGCACTGGGACTGTGCATGCTCACGGCATACGTTACGCTGCGTCTTCGCCGCATGCCCATTGGTCGTGCATGGGAAGCGCTGCGTGAGGATGAGATTGCCTGCCGCTCGCTGGGCATCAATACCGTCACCACCAAGCTCACCGCCTTTGCCACGGGTGCGATGTTCGGCGGCTTTGCGGGCTCGTTCTTTGCCGCCCGTCAGGGTTTCGTGTCGCCGGAAAGCTTTGTCTTCCTTGAATCCGCTGTCATTCTCGCCATCGTGGTTCTTGGCGGCATGGGATCGCTGACGGGCATCGCCATTGCGGCCATTGTGATGATTGGTGGCACGGAAGTGCTGCGCGACATGGACTTCCTCAAGCATGTCTTTGGCCCGGACTTCACGCCAGAGCTTTACCGCATGCTGCTGTTCGGTATTGCCATGGTGGTGGTCATGCTGTTCAAGCCGCGCGGTTTTGTTGGCACGCGAGAGCCGACGGCCTTCCTCAAGGAACGCAAGGCCGTCTCCGGTAGCTTTACCAAGGAGGGGCATGGCTGATGACCTCCGGAACAGAAAACATGAGCAAAGACGCAATTCTCAAGGTCGAGCATCTGTCGATGAAATTTGGTGGCCTGATGGCCATCAACGACCTGTCGTTCGAAGCCAAGCGCGGCGAAATCACCGCCCTGATTGGCCCCAATGGCGCTGGCAAAACCACGGTGTTCAACTGCATCACCGGGTTTTACAAGCCCACCATGGGCATGATCACGATGACACAGAAATCCGGCAAGCAATTCATGCTTGAACGGTTGGCGGATTTTGAAATTCCCAAAAAGGCCAAGGTGGCGCGGACCTTTCAGAACATTCGTTTGTTCTCGGGTCTTACCGTGCTGGAAAACCTGTTGGTGGCCCAGCACAACGCGCTGATGAAGGCATCTGGCTATACAATTCTTGGTCTTCTCGGTCTTCCCGCCTACAAGCGGGCCGAAGAGAAATCGATTGAAAAGGCGCGCTACTGGCTGGAAAAGGCCGATCTGATTGATCGCGCCGATGATCCGGCAGGCGATCTCTCCTATGGTGCACAGCGCCGGTTGGAAATTGCCCGCGCTATGTGTACCGAGCCGGAATTCCTCTGCCTTGACGAGCCTGCCGCGGGTTTGAACCCGCGTGAATCGCTGGCGCTCAACACCTTGCTCAACGGCATTCGTGATGACGTTGGCACCTCTATCATGTTGATTGAACATGACATGTCGGTGGTGATGGAAATTTCCGACCATGTGGTGGTGCTGGAATATGGCCAGAAGAT
>DNPN01000255.1 GCA_003501385.1 Rhizobium sp.
AGCATCTGCTGCTCGCCACCGGAAAGCCGCGTACCGGGGCTGTGGCGGCGCTCATGCAGATTGGGAAACAGCTCAAAAATTTCATCCAGCGACATGCCCCCTTCCCCGACAGCGGGCGGCAGCATCAGATTTTCCAAAACGTTGAGCGAAGCAAATATGCCGCGTTCTTCCGGCACATAGCCAATACCGCAATGGGCGGTTCGGTGCAGCGGCACCTGCATCATATCGCGGCCATTGAGGCGAATCTCGCCCCGGCGCTTGCGCAATATGCCAGTGATGGTGCGCAAGGTGGTGGTTTTGCCCACACCATTGCGGCCCAGAATGGTGACCATTTCGCCCTCGGCAATGGTCATATCCACCCCATGCAGCACATGGCTTTCGCCATACCATGCATGAAGCCCTTTGATCTCCAACAGCGCCGCCATGTCAGTGTTCCTCCGTGCCCATATAGGCCGTTCTGACGCGCGGATCGCGGCTGACGGTGTCGTAATCGCCTTCCGCGAGAATTTCGCCCCGTTGCAGCACCGTGACATGATGGCAAAGATCGGCCACCACGGAGAGATTATGCTCCACCATCAACACGGCGCGGGTTGCGGCAACCTCGCGGATCAGATCGGCAATCGTGCCAATATCCTCCTGCCCCATGCCTGCCAAAGGCTCATCCAGCAGCAGCACTTTGGGATCAAGCGCCAGCGTGGTGGCAATTTCCAGCGCGCGCTTGCGGCCATAGGAGAGGTCTGCCGCCAATGTGTCGCGTTCACGGCTCAAGCCAACAGAAGCAAGCAGGTTTTCCGCATGGTGGTTTAACTGATCGAGCGCAGAGAGTGGCCGCCAGAATTGATGGGACAGATTGTGTTTTCTTTGTAAGGCAACACGCACATTATCCAGCGCGCTCATTTGCGCAAACACCGCCGAAATCTGGAACGAGCGCACCAGCCCGTGACGCACCACCTTATCGGGTGCGGTGCGGGTGATATCTTCTCCCATCAGCGTAATCGTGCCCGCTGTTGGCTGGAGAAACTTGGTCAAAAGATTGAAAACCGTGGTTTTTCCCGCACCATTGGGACCAATCAGTGCGTGAACGCGGGCATGGTGGACATCAAGATTGACATCGCGCACCGCCGCAAACCCACCAAAATTGCGGCACAGACCACGGGCGGATAAAACCACCCGTGGCGCTGGCTGCTGCATCTGTTCAACGGATGCGCTCATCATCGTGTCCTGTCCGTTCACTTCACGAGGTCGCAGCCGCTCTTGGCGGGGTCCATGTAGGCTTCCTTGCCGGGGATGGTGGCCAGAACATTGTAATAATCCCAGGGCTTCTTGCTCTCAGAGGGCCTTTTCACTTCCAGCAGATACATGTCGTGGATCATCCGGCCATTGGCGGCAACGGTGCCACCGCGACCAAACACGTCATCCACCGGCATGGAATGCAGCTCCTTGGCCACCGCTTCGGTGTCGTCGGTGCCCGCCTTTTGCACCGCTTTCAGATATTGCATTACGGCGGAATAGGTGCCGGCGTGGATCATGTTGGGCATCTTGCCTGTGCGTTTCATGAAGCGTTCGCCAAATTTGCGGCTCTCGTCATCGCGATCCCAGTAAAAGCCTTCGGTCAGTGTCAGCCCTTGGGCGGCCTGAAGGCCAAGGCCATGCACTTCTGCCAGCGTGAACAAAAGGGCTGCAAGGCGCTGACCACCTTGGGTAATGCCAAACTCCGAGGCCTGCTTGATGGCATTTTGCGTATCCGCCCCGGCATTGGCAAGGCCAATCACCTTGGCCCCTGAAGATTGCGCTTGCAGCAGGAAGGATGAATAATCACTGTTGGACAGCGGATGCCGCACCGAGCCCACCACCTTGCCGCCATTGGCCTTGACGAAATCCGTGGTCTGCTGTTCCAGCGAATAGCCAAAGGCATAATCGGCGGTGAGGAAGAACCAGCTATCGCCGCCCTTTTTCACCAAGGCACCGCCCGTTCCCACCGCAAGCGCATGGGTATCATAGGCCCAATGGAAGCCGTAGGGGCTGCATTGCTTGCCCGTTAGCTCCGTGGTTGCGGCCCCGGTGACAATATCGATTTTCTTCTTTTCCTTGGCAATCGCCTGCACGGCAAGAGCGACGGATGATGTGGTCAGCTCCATGATCGCATCCACCTGATCACGGTCGAACCATTGGCGGGAGATGTTGGCGGCAATATCCGGCTTGTTCTGGTGGTCAGCATCGACAATTTCGATGGGCACGCCCAGAACTTTGCCACCAAAATCCTCAACCGCCATTTTAGCCGCTTCAACCGACGACTTACCGCCGAAGTCGGCATAAACGCCAGATTGGTCGTTGAGAATTCCGATTTTCACTTTTCCGTCGGACGGAGCAGCCAAAGCCGCCGTAGTGCCAGCAACAAAAATTGCAGCAGATGCCAAAAGCATGTTTCGCATGTCTTTCTCCTCCCAGAGATATGCTTAAACAGACGTAAACCTGTTCAGAAATGACCAGCTATTCTCCTCAAAACGCCGATCCCGCGCGATAATCCGCTAAATTCTCAATTGACGCAACTGTTCTAAAGAACTAATTCCAAACAGGAACTGTTCATTTTTGAACAGATGGAGGAGTGCATGGCAAATGCGCAATTCACCTGGGATGACCTGCAATTTTTCCTGGCCGTGGCCCGTTCCGGCCAGCTTTCTTCGGCTGCGCGCCATTTGCGCACCAGCCACGCCACCGTATCGCGGCGCATTGATCGGCTGGAATTTGCCCTGAAGATCAAACTGTTTGAGCGCAACCCACGAGGCTATGTGCTCACCCCCATCGGCCATCGCTTTGTGGAAACCGCCGAAAAGGTGGAGCAGGAAGCGGCGCGTTTACAAGAAGAATTGTCCGGCGGTGGCATCACCCAGCGCGGCATTGTGCGGATGTCGGCACCGGAAGGTTTTTCCAATTTCTTCTTTGCGCCGACATTGGCTGCACTCTCAAACCTGCATCCGGCCATCACGCTGGAACTGGTAACCATTCAGCAGATCATGGCACTATCGCGCAAAGAGGCGGACCTTGCGGTGGTGCTGGACCCGCCCAAGGCCAGCCCCTATCATTTTGAGCATCTGACCTATTATCAGCTGCAAATCTACGCCTCACAGGATTATCTGAAGCGCCACAGTGCGCCAAAAACCCGTGAAGACCTGCTGTCGCATTTCTTCATCGGCTATATTCAGGATATGATTTTTGCGCCGGGGCTGGACTATCTGGGCGATATTCATCCCAAAATTCGCCCCGGTTTCCAAAGTTCCAGCATTTTTGCGCAGCTCACGGCAACCCGCAACGGCCTTGGCCTATGCGTGTTGCCGCTGTTCATTGCCCGGCAATATCCAGAATTGTGCTGCGTTTTGCCTGAGGTGATCCTCAAGCGCGACTACTGGATTGTCTGTCACCGTGACATGCTGCAAGTGCCACGCATACGCTCGGTGATGGATTATCTGCGCGCCAGCGTGAAAGACAAGGCCCATCACTTCATTGCCGCAGAGACGTGAGGTTCTGTTAGACGGGAGAATGCAAGAACGCAGGCATTATTCCCTCGCCATCTACTGAGGACAAATAGAGCCTCGCCGTATCCAATGCCTCGCGGATGGTCACATCCATATCAAGATAGCGGTAAGTGCCAAGCCGTCCCACGAAGGTCACAGAGGCTTCCTGCGTGGCAAGCTCCGCATATTGCGCAAGCTGTTCTTTTTCTTCCACCAGACGGATCGGATAATAGGGAATATCATCTGGCCCGCAGGCTCTGGAGAACTCACGATAGCACACCGAACCCTCGTGTCTTTCCCAGGGAGAAAAATGCTTGTGCTCGGTAATGCGGGTGTAAGGCACCGACACATCGCCGTAATTCATCACCGCACAGCCCTGATAATCACCATCATAGGTGAAACCTTCAAAATCCAGCGTGCGATAGCCGAGACGGCCATATTGATAGTCAAAATAGCCATCCAACGGGCCGGAATAGAACACCTGCGCAAAACCATCACGCTGACTGCGATGGAAGGTAGTTTCCAGATGCACTGTGATGTTGACATGGTCAAGGATTTTGCCAATCATATCGGTGTAGCCGTTTTCCGGCATGCCCTGATATTGATGGAAGAAGTAATTGTCGTCGTAATTAAACCGCACCGGCAGCCGCTTCAAGATGGATGCGGGCAATTCGGTGGGCGAACATCCCCATTGCTTTTCGGTATAGCCCTTGAAAAACGCCTCATACAAATCCTTGCCGACAAAGCGCAGGGCCTGATCTTCGAAGGTCTTGGGGTCCGTGATCGTGGTGTCGGCCTGCGTTTCAATAAAAGCGCGCGCCTCATCCGGGCGAAATGTCTTGCCAAAAAACTGGTTGATGGTGTGCAGATTGACGGGCAGGGAAAACACTTGCCCCTGACTGGTGGTCTTCACTCGGTTTCGGTAGGGCATGAAGGTCTGGAACCGGTTGACGTAATCCCAAACCTCATGGTCATCGGTGTGGAAAATATGCGGCCCATAGACGTGAACCATCACGCCAGTATCGTCATCACGCTGGGTGTGACAATTGCCAGCAATATGGCTGCGCTGATCGAAAATCTCGATCTGATAGCCGGCCTCAGCAAGCTCGCGCCCGATGACGGCACCGGAAAGTCCGGCACCGACGATTGCTATTCTTTTGGGCAGCAAATTGTCCATGATCAGCGCTTCTTCGCGTTTTCTTCGGTCCAAAGGCGGGTATCATAGGGGATCGGCGAATAGTCATTATAGACTGCCAGCTTGTCCAAATAGCGCTGCCGATAGGTCTGATCATCACAATAGACAATATTGCTCTGCACCAGCTCCGTGCCGATCTCGTAATAGAGATCAAGGTTGCGCAGATCCGGCACCGGAGTTTCACCGCGTTCGGCTTCCTCATGCATCTGCCAGTACAGCGTTTCAAGACGACGGGCCAGCGCAGGAATATCGCGCAAAACGCTCGCTTCGCGCTTGTCTTGCAGCGCCTTTCTGATCTTCAACAGGGTTTTGGGAGCCTTTGCAAAGGCAATGGCCCGCTCAACATAATGTTCAGGGTCTTTGCACAACAGCTCAGGCACGCCGGCCGCCACCACAATGCTATGGCAGAAACGGGCTGCAAAACTCTTGCCCGGGAAGGTCAGAACCGGCAGGCCCATGGTCAACGCATCACCGGCAGTGGAATGGGCACCATAGGGGAAGGTGTCGAGGAACAGGTCCGCCACGGCAATGCGTGCCAGATGGTGGGCGTTTGCAGCCTTTGGCGCGAAAACCAGCCGTTCCGGTGCAACACCAGCAGCCTCGGCCAATTTGCGCAACCGTGTGTCCACGTCATCGCCGCCAGTCAACACCCAGAGAATGCTGCCCGGAGCGCCCTTCAGAATGGTCATCCAGTGGGCAAATGTGGGCTCGGTGATTTTCTGCATGCCATTGAAACACGCAAAGACGAACACACCTTCCGGCAGGCCCACTTCAGCGCGCGTCGGGATCTTGGCAATCTCGCGCTTACGGTCGATAGGCTGGTTGCAGGCAATGCGCAGCACTTTTTCGGTGTAGTAGATTTCGTTTTCCGGCGGAACAATATGCTCGTCGGCAATCATATACTGATGGAACGGGCCGCCCATAGTGCCAGGATAGCCGCAGAAATTGACGATGACGGGTGCGGGACGATAGGCAAAGATGCGAGTGCGCGCATGTTTGGTATAGCCGTTAACGTCGATCAGAATATCAATATCATCGGCAGCAATCTGCCGCGCCGCATCCTCATCACTCAGATGAGCAATATCCCGCCATCCATCAATAACGGCTTTCATGCGCGTCTGCGTGGGGTCATTGACCACCGGATCACCGCAATAATAACCGTAGATTTCCACCTTTGATTTGTCGTGCTGCTCCAACATATCACGCAGCGCAAAGCCAACGGCGTGGTCACGAAGGTCAGAAGACACGTATCCAACCCGAAGACGCTCCCCTGTTCCGGATTTATGCTTCACCACTTTGCGCGGATGACCACTGGTGTCAGGACGGCCCACGAAGGATTTATTGTAACGATAGGCGCGGGCAAGCTGGAACAGCGGGTCGTCGGAATAGCACGCCAGCGACAAGGGCGACAAACCTTCGATCAGGTGCCGCATGGAAACATGCTCGGACGGGATCAATGTTGGCCATTTGCATGCCCGCTGGCGGATGGCCGTCCAATGCTGCGTCGATTCGTTCTTGTCGGGTCGCAATTCCATGGCTAGCCACAGCGCTGCCTCGGCATCTTCCAAAAGGCCAGCGTTTTCCATCACACGACCAATGTGTTGGAGCCCCATATGCCGATGATTGACCTTATCAGCCGTGCTTTCTGCAGTGACCTCAACCAGCTTGCGCCATTGCTCAATGGCCAGTGCCGCAAGACCGCTGTCTTCAAACGCACGACCCAGATTGATGTGCGCCTGACCAAATTTTGGATCCAGCTTGAGGCAGGCGTTCAGCGCATTGATCGAACCCGTGATATCGCCCGCCAGACGCAACGTGACCGCATAGTTGAAATAGACAAGATGCAGAAAAGGATGGATTTCATTGTAGGCAATCCAGGCCTTGTAAGCCTCAAGCGCTTCGTCTCTGCGACCTGCAGCGCTACGGTTTTCAGCATATTGAAACAGCTCCTGCACAGACAACCGGCGCATGCGGGCATGCTCCAAAACGACTGGCAAGGGCTGGGAGACGCTGAAAGCGGATGCATCATTGGTAACCATGTTTTTTCCACACATTGGCGGCCCAGAGGCCGACGTTGCCATCGATTTTTTTAAAGCCATCTGCCATTAGCGTGGCGAGCTTGCTTCAGGCATGTCACATCAGGTCAATCGCACATGACGTGCACAACCGACCCAACTGATTCGTCACTGAAATTATCGCATGACGAGAAGAATGCGAGGCATTCCGCACACCTAAAATAATTGCTCCACAGGAAGAATGGCTGGGGCTTTCGTTGGCCACTACCCCCGCCGATTGAGCGCCACCGAGTAAACGCTGGTGGATGCGGTGATGAACAGCACATGACCATGCCGCCCGCCGAAACAGACGTTGGACACCGTTTGCGGCACCAGAATTTTGCCAAGCAAGCGTCCATCGGGTGCAAGGCAATGCACCCCATCGGCCGCCGATGACCAAAGGTTGCCATCGCTATCCACCCGCATGCCATCGGCGCAACCCGGAGAGATGGTGTGAAAGACATGGCCACCCGAAAGCGAATAATTCTCGCCAACATCGAAAACCCGGATGTGCTGCGGATCCGCTTTGAACATGCGCCCGGTATCGGCAACATAAAGCTTCTTCTCATCCGGGCTAAATGCCAGACCATTGGGGCAATTGAAATCCGTCAAAACCGCCTTGATCTCGCCGTTTGGATCAACCCGATAGAGATTGCAGGGCAATTCCTGCTCGGACTTGTGGCCTTCATAATCCGTCGAAATGCCGTAATGCGGATCAGAAAACCAGATGGCACCATCTGAGGCCACAATCACATCATTGGGTGAGTTGAGGCGCTTGCCTTGAAAGTGATCGGCAATCACCGTGATCGAGCCATTATATTCGGTGCGCGTCACCCGTCGGCCGCCATGTTCGCAGGAAATCAGGCGGCCTTGGCGATCTCGGGTGTTGCCGTTGGAGAAGTTTGAGGGCGCGCGAAATACGCTTGTGCCAACGCTCGGTATCCAGCGATACATCCTGTCATTGGGGATGTCGGAAAAGATCAGGCAATTGAGATCACCAAACCACACCGGGCCTTCCACCCAGTCAAAACCGGAGGCTATTTCCTTCAATGGCGCATTGCCCAGCACATAGGTGGAAAAGACTGGGTCCACAACCTCAAAGAATGTCATCTTGATTTCTCCTCCCGTTGTCCTCAAGTATGGTAACGATAACATATTCAAATAGCGCGACATGTAAAGCCGGGAGAGGAGACCCCATGCCACAGATTACATTTCTCGGAACCGGGCTGATGGGCGCACCCATGGCGCGGCATTTGGCCAAGACCCATGCGGTCACGGTGTGGAACCGCTCATTTGAAAAAGCGCAAGGATTGGCGGATGTTGCCAAGGTTGCAAGCGATCCGGTGGAGGCAGCACGCGGTGCTGACATCGTGATTTCCATGCTGATTGATGGCCCCGCGTCACGCGCTATCCTGCAAGATCAAGGGGTGATTGAGGCGGCAGCCCCCGGCGCGTTGATCATCAACATGGCCTCGGTTGAACCAGAGTGTGATCGTGATCAGGCGCTTTATGCTCAAAGTCTGGGTAAGCGCTTTGTCGATGCGCCAGTTTCCGGCGGCGTCAAAGGTGCGAGTGAGCAGACCCTATCCATCTTTGTCGGCGGTACGCCGGAGGATTTTCTGGCCGCCAAACCCATCCTCGAAATCCTTGGCCGCCCCACCCATATGGGGCCGATTGGCACCGGGCAGACGGCAAAGCTGGCCAATCAGCTGATTGTTGCCATCACCATTGGCGCTGTGGCCGAAGCCTTCACACTGGCACAATCGGCAGGCTGTGATCTTGGCACCTTGCGCGAGGCCCTGCGCGGTGGCTTTGCCGATAGCCGGATTCTCGATCTGCATGGAGCGCGCATGGTCAGGGGGGATTTTGTGCCGGGTGGGCGCTCGGTGGCGCAGCTCAAGGATCTCAACAATGCGCTGAATGCCGCTGGCGAACACCACCTCACCCTGCCCTTGTCAGAACAGGTGCAGGCCGGATTTGATGATCTCGTCAAAAACAAAGGCGGCGCAGAACTGGACCACGCCGCCTATTTTCTGTGGCTCAAGCAGATTCAAAATTAAGAGCCTCTACGAAAACGCAATCTGCGCTTTCATGGCCTTGCTGCGGTCTGATGCAATCTCAAACGCCGAGATTGCATCATTCAGGCCCACGGTGTGGGTGATCAGCGGCTTCACATCAATCAGGCCCTTGCGCATCAGCTCCACACCCACCGCGAATTCCTCATGGAAGCGGAAAGAGCCGCGCAGCTCCAGCTCCTTGGCGGTGATGGCCATCATCGGCAGCGTCATATCACCACCCAAACCGAGCTGAACAATCACGCCACGCGGACGAAGCGCCGCAATGCCACCCGCCAGTGCCACAGCAGCACCGGAGCATTCGTAGAGCACATCAAAGGTGCCTTTATCAGCCGAATAGGCAACGAGTGCATCCGGCTCATCCTTAGAATTGATCACCCGGTCGGCACCAGCCGCCTTTGCCATGGCAAGCGTAAAATCCGACAGATCGGTTGCGACAATCTCGCCCGCGCCCGCACGGCGCGCCGCCAAAATTGACAGAACACCAATCGGACCGCAGCCCGTGACCAGCACCTTCTTGCCCAGCATTTCGCCAGCGCGACGGGTGGCATGCAGGGTGACGGCCAAAGGCTCGGCCATAGCCGCTTCGCCCGCCGTCAAACCATCAGCGGCAACGCATTGGATGGCGTCTGCCACCAGGTTTTCACGGAACGCACCCTGAATATGCGGAAACGGCATGGCACTGCCGTAAAAACGCATGTTGAGGCACTGATTGTGCAGGCCTTGCTGGCAATAACGGCAGGTGCGGCAGGGCCTGGATGGCGACACGGCCACCAGTTGACCGATCTCCAGACCTGTAACACCCTCGCCGAGCGCTTCCACGTAAGCGGAGACTTCATGGCCCAAAATCATCGGCTGTTTCAGGCGCACCGCGCCAAAGCCACCGTGATTGTAATAATGCAGGTCGCTGCCGCAGATACCGCCCGTGGCCAGCCTGAGCTTGACCTCTCCGGCACCCGGCTCACCCATTGGCACGTCTTCGATGCGAACATCCTTGGCCGCGTGGGCAACAATGGCTTTCATTCTAAGCTCCTCCTTACAAAACCGGGGTTGGCAGTGGCTGACCAGCAAAATGGGCGCTCAGATTATCGCGCAGCAATTGGCCCATAGCCTTGCGGGTTTCAATCGTACCAGACGCATGATGCGGCTGCAAAAGCACATTGGGTAGCGACAGAAAACGTGGATTGAGCTTTGGCTCGCCCTCAAACACATCCAGAGCCGCAGAGCCGAGAGCGCCGGATTCCAGTGCTTCCAGAAGAGCTTCTTCATCAATGTTGGCAGCGCGTGAAATGTTGATCAGCATGCCTTCCGCGCCCAGCGCAGCAATCACCTCACGGCCAACAATGTGGCGGGTTGCAGCCGAGGCTGCCAAGGTGACAAACAGAAAATCAGAGCGGGCGGCCAGCGCCACCGGATCGGCAATATACGCCATGCCCTCCACCCCGGCCTTGGCGGTAGGATTGCAATAGGCAATCTCCATATCAAAGCCCTTCAAGCGCTGCGCCACGGCAAGGCCAATCCGTCCAAGACCAAGAATACCAACCTTGCGGCCCCACACTTTGCGCTTCAGCGGATAGAGACCTTTTGCGGCCCAGCTGCCGTCCTTCACCCAGGTTTCGGCACCAATCACGCCACGAGACTGGGCCAGCATCATGGCAATGCCGAGATCGGCCACATCATTGGTCAAAACATCTGGCGTATTGGTCACGCGGATGCCCCGCTCGCGGCAAGCGGCAAGGTCAACTGCATCATAACCAACGCCATAAACCGAGATCACTTCGAGGTTCGGGCAGGCATCGATGATAGTGCGATTGGCACCCAGTTCGCCGCGTGTGGCAATGCCACGAATGCCGGGGCCAACCTCGTTCAAGAACGCAACCTTATCGGCTGCGTCAAAATAGCGATGCACCTGAAAGGCCTCATTCAACGGCTCTTCATCCCATTGGGGATAGGGTCCAACCTGAAGAATTTCCGGCTTGGTCATTTTCATTTTCCTTTCAGGGAAACAACTTGACAGAACATGTTATCGATAACATAAACAGGGGAGCGATGAATTGTCGAGCTAAAAAATCTGGAGAATGTGATGTCCCTTGCTCTTTTCGATCTCACTGGCAAACGCGCTTTGGTGACCGGATCGTCACAAGGCATAGGGCTGGCGCTGGCCAAAGGTTTGGCTGCCGCAGGTGCTTCGATTGTGCTCAATGGCCGCGATGAAGCGAAGCTGGCTGAGGCTGCTGCGCAGTTTGAGGCAGGCGTTGATATTCTCGCTTTCAATGTCACCGACCATGCCGCAGCCCGTGCCGCCATTGATCAGTTTGAGACGGAAAAAGGCCCCATCGATATTCTGGTCAACAATGCCGGCATGCAGCATCGCGGCCCGCTGGAAGAGTTTCCAGCCGATGCGTTTGAGCGCTTGCTGCGCACCAATATTTCCAGCGTGTTCAACGTCGGTCAAGCCGCAGCCCGGCACATGATTGCGCGCGGTCGCGGCAAGATCATCAACATTGCCAGCGTGCAAACGGCCCTCGCCCGGCCATCGATTGCGCCTTACACCGCAACCAAAGGCGCGGTTGGCAATCTCACCAAGGGCATGGCCACCGATTGGGCCAAATATGGCTTGCAGTGCAATGCCATTGCCCCCGGCTATTTTGATACGCCGCTGAATGCCGCTTTGGTCAATGACCCCACCTTCTCTGCCTGGCTGGAAAAGCGCACCCCGGCGGGACGCTGGGGCAAGGTGGATGAATTGGTGGGAGCCTGCATTTTCCTGTCGTCGGAAGCATCCACCTTCGTCAACGGCCATATTCTTTATGTCGATGGCGGCATCACGGTGTCTTTGTAACATGGTTGCGGCACAGAAAATCGTCATCATGGGTGTTTCCGGCTGTGGCAAGTCCTCAGTCGGAGCGGCGTTGGCAGAAAAGCTTGGCACATCTTACGTCGATGGTGATGACCTGCACCCAGCGGCCAACATTGCCAAGATGAGCGCGGGCCTGCCCCTGAATGATGAGGATCGCTGGCCGTGGCTTGCTCTGGTGGGAGAGAGTTTGAGCAAGACAGAAGGCTTGGCCATCATCGGCTGTTCGGCCTTAAGGCGTGTCTATCGCGATAAAATCCGCTCTATGGTGTCTGAGCCGGTGCTGTTCATTCATCTGGCGGGCAGCAAAGAGGTGATTGCCGCCCGCATGGGCAAGCGGTCTGGCCATTTCATGCCCGGCTCGCTGCTGGATAGCCAATTTGCCACGCTGGAACCGCCGCAAAGCGATGAACTGGCCTTGACCATAGACATTGACCAACCGCTGGATGGGATGATTTCCGCAATCCTCGCGGAATTCTAAAACCCTTTGGCTTTGCGCAGAACCAATCTGCGCAGCCGCATGACACTTTTGCGAGACTGTTTGAGGAGGAGACATGATGAGCAACAAGGTGGCCCTGATTGGTGCCGGAGCCATGGGCAGTGCCATTGGCACCCGCCTGCTGCAAACCGGCAATGTGCTGACTGTTTTTGATCTCGATCCTGAAAAACGCTCGGTATTAACGGCGCTGGGTGCACTTGATGCCACAACAGCAGCGCAAGCCGCTTCCGTATCGGATACGGTTATTCTGAGCCTGAATTCGCCCAAAATCGTGCGTGCGGCTGTATTTGGTGAGGATGGAGTGACCGATGGCGCCAAGCCCGGCACGTTGATCATTGATATGTCATCGATTGACCCCGAAGCCACAAAAGAGCTGGCAAGTGAGGCGGCGGAGAAAGGTCTGCGCTGGGTGGACAGCCCTCTCTCCGGCGGTGCGCCCAAAGCGTTGATTGGCCAATTGACCCTGATGGCGGGCGGCAGTGAACAGGATGTAGCCGATGCCCATGAGGTGTTAAAGCATGTGGCCAGCAACTATACCCATATGGGGCCTGTGGGTGCAGGTCAGACCACCAAATTGATCAACCAAGTGCTCTGCGGCCTGAATTTTCTGGCGGTGGCCGAGGCAACGCAGTTGGCACTGGATGCAGGCGTGGATGCCGCAAAAATCCCGCAGGCGCTGAAGGGTGGCCGGGCGGATAGCGCGATTTTGCAAGAATATATGCCGCGCTTTGTCACCAAGGATTATCGGCGCACAGGCCGCATCGACAATATGGTCAAGGATTTGAACGGCGCGCAAGATCTGGCTCGCCGCACCAATACGGCCATGCCACTCACCGCCGTCTGCGCGGAAGTACACCGCATGCTCACAGCCGCAGGTCTTGGCGGAGAAGACCAAGCGGCTTTGATGGAATTTTTTACCGGCGCAAAAAGGGAGATTTCGCCATGATCACACGTTACGCCCTGTTCGAGGGCAGCATTAAACCCGGCCAGACGGAAGCCTTTCGCGCCGCCGTTATGGAAAAAATCCTGCCAAAATGGAAACAGTTTCCCGGCGCGCTCGATGTGCGCGTTTCTTTTGCCGAGAGTCGCGATGACGGTGCGCCGGAATTTCCGATGATTCTGGCGATCAATTACCCCGATCTGGCAGCGGTAGAAGTAGCTCTTGCAAGCCCGGTGCGCACCCAGGCGCGGGCGGCAACGGAAGAAGTGCTGGCGGAGTTTTTTGATGGCCGCATCCATCACCACGTCACTCTTGCCAATGAATTCGCACTCTGATCTGTGACAACTTACCCCTCTGGCCGCATGCCTGCGCCAGAGGGGGATTGCACAACACCAGAAAGGCCCTTGATGAGCAGCAACCGCAAACCACCAACCATGGCCGATATTGCCCGGATCACCGGCGTTTCTCCCATGACGGTTTCGCGTGCCTTCAAGGCTGATAGCCTAATCAACCGCGAAACCCGCGAGGCGATTTTGCAGGCGGCGGAAGACCTCGGCTATGTGTTTGATTCCACCGCCTCCAACCTGCGCTCGCAGAAAACCGATTTTGTTGCCGTCACCATTCCATCGATCAACAACGCCAATTTTGCCGACACCGTCGGTGGCCTTTCGGAAACGCTGGCCACTCGCAACCTGCAAATCCTGCTGGGTTATACCAATTACGACATGCAGGAAGAGGAGCGCCTGATTGAGCAGCTGTTGCGCCGCAAGCCGCAAGCGCTTGTGGTCACGGGCGGCAAACACACCGAGCGCGCCCGCAAACTGCTGAAAAACGCCGCCATTCCGGTGATGGAAACCTGGGATGTGCCAACCGACCCGATTGGCTATTACATCGGCTTTTCCAATGCGGCGGCGGTGCGGGAAATGGTCGATCATTTCGTCGCTGTTGGCTATCGCCGCATTGCCTTCATTGGCGGTGATGTGGGCCGCGACACGCGCGGAAGCGATCGGCGCTTTGGCTTTATTGAAGCCATGAAAGCCCATGGGCTGGATGCATCGCGGCTGATAGCCTCTGGCCCCCCGCCGATTTCCATGCGCGAGGGAGCCAATGCCATGGCCAAGCTGTTGCAAGATTTTCCTGATACGGAAGCCGTGATTTGCGTCTCCGACCTCTCGGCCTTTGGCGCCTTGACGGAATGTCAGCGGCGCAACATTGCCGTTCCAGAGCGCATCGCCATTGGTGGTTTTGGCGATTACGAAATCGGCAGCATTTCTGTGCCGACCCTGACCACCATCAACGCCCGCGCGCGGGAGATTGGCCAGCGCACCGGCGCGCTGATTCTCGATATTCTGGATGAAAAGCCGGATCTTGAGCATGTTCTGATCGAGCCGGAATTGATTGTGCGCGAGAGCAGCCGATAAGGCGTTCATGGCGACAACCCATCTCGGAGTGCTGCATTTTCGGCGCGGATTCTGACCACCAGAACCAAGGCATTCAGCAGCGAAAACAGCACAGTGAACAGATGCAGGCCAAATGCCATCGGCAGAGCCACAATCTCCACCACCACAATCACGTAATTCGGATGGCTGATAAAACGGTACGGTCCTTTTGAGACCAGTGTTTCACCAGGAACCGTGATAATGCGGGTTGTCCAGCGCCGTCCCAGCGTTGCCAACACCCAGATGCGCCCCGCCTGCATCACAAAAAACAGGATCAGCCAAAACGGCTGTATCGACTGCCCCGGGGCAAACCACCACAGCCCAGCCAACCAGCTGCCGTGTAAAATCACCATGAAGGGATAATGCTCAGGCGCGTGCTCCACCCCTCCCCTCGCCTTCAACCGCATCGTATTGCTGCGGGCAATGACCAACTCCAGCATGCGCTGAAGGGTGACGAACACCAAAATTGCATAGACCGCCATCTTAAACATTCCTTTGCAAGACAATCATATTGGCGGAAAAGCCCGGCCCCAGCGCGAGCATGGCAGCGTTTTGAGCCAATCCCGCTTTGCGCGCACGTTCCAGCACGAACAAAACCGTCGGGGCTGACATATTGCCGTAAGCCGCCAGAACCGCGCGTTCATGATCCAGCGCACCATCGTGAAGATCAAGAACCTCCTCAAACGCTTGTAAGACCTTTGCTCCGCCGGGATGGCAAATGAACCGCTCAATCTCTTTCCTGCTAACCCCGCATTGCTGCAACAATTGCTCCACGGCGGCGGGAAGCTCCGATCGGACGAACGCGGGCAAACTGGCAGAAAGCTCTATACCAAAACCACTATTATCAATGCGCCAGCCCATCATCAGCCGGGAGTCGGGAAAAAGATGCTGGCCCGCGCCAATAATGGACGCAAATCCTCGCGCATCGCTCGATGCCGATAACACGCAGGCCGCCGCCCCATCGCCAAACAGCGCTGTTGCAATCAGGTTGGCGCGGCTGGCATCATCAGACCGAAACGCCATGGAACAGAGCTCCATGGTCACGAACAGCACGGTGCGGCCTTCTCGTGCTTCGGCCATCCGAGCCGCAATCGTCAAACCTGAAACGCCCGCGGCGCAACCGAGGCCAAACAGCGGAACACGCTCAACATCGGCGCGAAGCCCAAGCTCTGCGGCAAGGTTTGCTTCAAGGCCAGGTGTGGCAAAGCCGGTGGACGAGGCAACCACCACGCAATCCACCGCCTGCGCGTCAATTTTGGCATCTACCAGCGCCTTGCGGGCAGCCTTCAGGAAAAGCGCGCCCGCAACTTCCTGATATACCGCCATGCGGTCTTGCCAGCCATGGGGCTGTGCATACCAAGACAATGGACGGGCAATATAGCGGGTTTCGATGCCGCTGTTGACAAAAACCCGCGCGAACTGCGGAAAGGCCAGCAGCCTTTCACCAAAGATCGTCTGAGCGGTGCTCAAAGCCTCCTCGCGGGTCACAATGGTCTCGGGCGTAGCAAGGCCCAGGCCGAGCAGATGGGTGGAGCGAAGCAAGGCAGTCTCCTTTGATGCAGACTCTAGATTCTTTTGTTTTCGTTTGTCTTTTCGGGAAAACCGGGGTCAACTTTTCCTGACAAATTCTAACGATGTGGAGAGAACGCCCAGCCGGGGCATAATATTCAGCGCGACTGATCAAACTATCGTGATCGAAAAAATAAGCAGCAAATGAATAATCAGACAGGCTGAGGTGTTCTCCCCAAGGCAACGGTCCAATTCCATGCGCTTGAAGGAGCCTTATCATGAAAACCTATTCTATTCTCATCGCCATGACCCTTGGTCTTATGGCTGCCTTGCACGTCGCGCCCGTTCTTGCTGCCGGTGACGACAGCTCGACCACGCCAACCTGCAAGAAAGGTGAAATCTGGAACAAGAAGTCGAACAAATGTGAAAAGCAAAGCAGCGCCAATGTCGATGATGGCAATCGTGCTGACTACGCCTATTCATTGGCAAAAGAAGGTCGTTATCAGGAAGCGCTTGCTGTGCTGGATACGGTGAAAAATCAGAATGATCCAGAAGTGCTGAATTATCGCGGTTATGCAACACGCAAACTTGGCCGCACGGATGAAGGCATTTCCTACTATCTGCGCTCGGTTACAGCGGCTCCGCGCTATGCGAAGGTGCGCGAATATCTTGGCGAGGCCTATGTCATCAAGGGACAAATTCCGCTCGCGAAAGAACAGCTTGCAACCATTCGCTCAATCTGCGGCACGGAGTGTGAGGAATACAAGGACCTCAACGAGGCGATCGTGCAAGGTTCCAAGATCTGATCCTCGTAAGCTTAAACGAACCAATAATTCAATAAACACCCTGCGCGCCTGCACTTGCAGACGCGCAATCCCTCTCCACTCTTGGGGTGAAAACAGAAATGGCTATGGCTCTCGGCAATATCACCCCCTATAGTCGCGTGCGCGCGCCTGACGGCAAGGCCGTGGCAGAGACAAGACAGGCTTTGCCTTTACAAGTCGATCAGCCGTCGATGATCCATGGAGAGAGTGCCATCGCCAGCGAAACCACTGTTCGGGCCGGGCTGTCCGCCAATCTCGCAAAGCTTTGGCGATATGGTCTGGTGCTATCGCGACAGCGAGATGTGGCCGACGATCTTGTGCAGCAGACCTGTGTGCGTGCGCTGGAGCGGGCGCAACAGTTTGCGGATGGAACCCGGCTGGATCACTGGCTGTTGTCGATTTTGCACTCGATCTGGCTCAACGAATTGCGCTCCCGTCGCGTGCGCTTTGGTCAAGGGCAGGTTGAGGCTCGAGAGGCTCTGGTTTTTGACGGTGCAGAAATAGCCGACCAAAAAATGGAGGCCTTGCAGGTGATGAAGCGCGTCAATGACCTGCCGGAAGCGCAACGCATGGCGGTGTTTTTGGCCTATGTTGAGGGTTTTTCCTACCGTGAGGTTGCAACAGTTCTGGATATTCCCATTGGCACGGTCATGAGCCGCCTTGCTGCGGCGCGCGCGAAGCTGGCAGAAGGCGAGGTTTGACATGACAGACAAAATGCACCCATCGCTAGACATGCCAACCGACGCCGTGTTGACCGCCTTTATTGATGGTCAACTACCCCCGCAAGAAGAGGCTTCACTTCTACAGCAGATGAATGAAGACCCACAGATTGCGGCGCGGGTTGAATTTCTCTCTCGGGCCAGCCTGAATTTTTCTGCGGCGTTTCAGCATCTGCTGGATGATGCACCCTTGTCGAAATTGCAGGCACAGCTTGATGCCATTCCATCAACGGACACCCCTCCCCCGCGTTGGGTAGGAGCCAATGTCAACGGCGGGCGGCGCGGCTTTATTGGCCTTCTAGCCGCATCCGTTGTTGCCGGTGTGTTTGCCGACCGCGTTTGGCTTGCGACAACATCGGGAGACGAGACCGATCGTGATGACAGCGCGGCCTGGCGCGCCGTTGTGGCGCAATATATGGCGCTTTACACGCGCGAAACACTTGGATTGAGCCAGCCAGCCTATGCCCAGCAGCAGGCTCAACTGTCATCACTCAACGCCCAACTCGGACTTTCCTTGACCCCGGAAGACATTGCCCTGCCCCATTTTGAGTTTCGCCGGGCGCAGATTCTGGCCTATGATTCCAAACCACTGGCGCAAATCCTCTACGAAGACCCGCAAGGGCGGCCCATGGCGCTGTGCATCCTGCGTGACAAATCCGGTGCCCATGCCGTGACCGCTGAAAAACGCCAATCCATGACAATCGCCTGGTGGGCCAATCGTGATTATCAGGCCCTTTTGATTGGCCATGGCACATCCCGCGACATCAACACGCTTGCGGAAAGCGTGCGGGAACGGCTGTTTTCAGAAAGAGCCTAAATGGGCCGGGTGTGCGTAACATAGTTCTCGAAAAAGTCCGAGAATTTGGCCACCCGGGTCGGCAGCTTTTCGTAAGGCGGATAGTAAAGCGTCAGCCAAAGTGGTGGCGGTTCCCACTCCGGCAACAACTGTTGCAAGCGCTGGCTTGAGAGCGCTTGCTCCACGATAAAGAGTGGGAGCAGCGCCACGCCTTCGCCATTCTCGGCCAACCGCGCAATCAAATCCCCATTGTTGCCGGCAAAGCGCTGTCCGGCCTTGATCTTGCGGGTTCTTCCAGCGTTGGAAAGCTCCCAGATCTCGCTGATGGAATCCTCATCGTAAGCAAGACAAGCGTGATCGTGCAGATGTTCTGGCTCGAGCGGGGTGCCATAGGCGGCCAGATAGCCCGGTGAGGCCACAAGAACACGGCGCACCCGGCAGATTTTGCGCCAGATGGTCGATTTGTCCTTTGGCGCTTCGGATATTCGGATGGCCAGATCGACCTCGCCGGAGACGATATCGATAAAGCGATCAGTCAAGCTCAATGAAATGGATGTATCGGGATAATCAACCCGAAAACCGGAGGCCACATCTGGCAGGATCTGTTGTCCCAGTGACATCGGCGCATTGATGCGCAACAGGCCTGCGGCATCGCCTTGCTGCTCACGCACCTCCTCATTTGCCTTTTGAAATTCCGCCAGCAACGGCCCCACCCGTGCTGCATAGACCGCACCCGCCGATGTCAGCGACACTTGACGCGTGGTGCGGAGCAACAGTTGCACGCCTAACCGTTCCTCCAGCGCGCCAACCGCGCGGGTAACGGAAGGTGCCGTCATCGACAGTTGACGGGCTGCGGCCACAAAACTGTGCAACTCGGCAACGGCCAGAAAGGCCCGGATATCCTGTAAATCACTCATGGGTTATTGTTACGATTTTCGCAATAATATTGTCAATATTATTGCTATTCCGCTTTGGGCAGGTTTGCCGCATCTTGTGTTCAACAGAGACACACATCGCCTCTCAAACACAAGGAACAGTCATCATGCTTACACAGATCAAGGGCCTGCATCACATGACATCGATGGCAGCCCATGCCCAGCAAAACAGCGATTTTTTCACCAAGACCATGGGTCTGCGCCGGGTGAAAAAGACCGTCAACTTTGATGATCCTGAAGTGTACCACCTCTATTATGGTGATGAAGTTGGCACGCCCGGATCGGTGATGACCTACTTCCCCTTCCCCCATATTGCACCCGGCCGTCAGGGCACAGGTGAAGTGGGCGAAACCTATTTTGCCATCCCCAAAGGCTCTTTGGGGTTTTGGAAAGAACGGTTTATCGCCCATGACGTGACGGGCCTGAGCGAAAGCGAAGTGTTTGGCGAAAAGCGGCTTCGGTTTGATGGTCCCGATCGCGACGGCTTCTCGCTGATCGAAGTGGATGGTGACAGCCGGATTGGCTGGACAAACGGCGGCATTGCCGCAGCGGAAGCCATTCAGGGTTTTCACGGTGCCAGCCTTCGGCTTCAGGATACCGCCACCACCAGCGAATTGCTAGGCTTCATGGGCTACCAAAAGGTCGATACGCAGGGCAATCACACCCGCTTTGCTATTCCCGGCGGCAACGGTGCGGATTTCATTGACCTGGAAGAAGTGCCGACGGCATCAAGAGCGCGTCCGGGTGCAGGCTCTGTCCACCACATTGCCTTTGCGGTTGAAAACAGGGCTGCACAGCTGGAAGTGCGCAAGGCGCTTATGGATACGGGCTATAATGTCACCCCCGTGATCGACCGCGATTACTTCTGGGCCATCTACTTCCGCACACCGGGCGGCGTACTGTTCGAAATCGCCACCAATGAACCCGGCTTTGACCGCGATGAAGATACTGCCCACCTTGGCGAGGCCTTGAAACTGCCCACCCGCTATGAGCAGCACCGCGCGCAAATCGAGCAATTGCTGGAACCCATCAAAGATTAACGTTTTGAGGCCAACCTGAAGTTTGCCAACGGCAGACTTCAGGCTCCGCCATCGGAGGCTAACATCATGACAACCTTACTGTATCACGCCCTGACAAAGGTACCTGCCCCGAACGCACCACTGATCTTTGCCTTTCATGGCACGGGCGGCAATGAGCATCAGTTTTCCGAACTGGTCGAGCAGATCGCACCCCATGCTGGCCTTGTCTCCCCACGCGGTGATGTATCGGAACATGGCGCGCTGCGTTTCTTCCGCCGCACCGGCGAAGGTGTTTACGACATGGCAGATCTCGCCAGTCGAGTTGAGAAAATGGCCGAGTTTGTTGCAGGCCATAAGGCGGCCTATCCTGATAGTCCTGTCTTTGGACTTGGTTATTCAAATGGAGCCAATATTCTTGCTTCCGTTAGCTTCAAACACGCGGATCTGTTTGATCGGATTGCGCTTTTGCATCCGCTCATCCCATGGCGGCCAGAGGATAATAAGGGGCTATCCGGCGAACCCGTGCTGATCACCGCAGGCCAGCGCGACCCAATTTGCCCTCTACCGCTCACAGAATGCCTCGTTGACTATTTTATAGATCAAGGCAGCCGGGTTGAAACCATCATCCATCATGGTGGCCATGAAATTCGCCAAACGGAATTGTCTGCACTGCAAACATTTCTAACTGCCGCTTAACGGGAGTAAAAACCATGATCCTGATCCACGAAGCCATGAATCGCGGCCATACCGATATGGGCTGGCTGAAAAGCGAACACAGCTTTTCCTTTGGCGGTTTTCTCGACCCGACGCGCATGGGCTATGCCAACCTGCGTGTCATCAACGAAGATCGCATTGTTCCCGGATCAGGATTTGGCGAACATGCCCATCAGGATATGGACATTCTCACGCTGGTGCTCTCCGGCAAGCTCAAGCATGAAGATACGCTAGGCAATGTTGCCACCATTGCGCCGGGCGAAGTGCAATTGATGTCGGCAGGCAGCGGCATCGACCATTCGGAAATGAATGCATCGGATAGCGATGGCGCACATTTCCTGCAAATCTGGCTGATTCCAGATACACAGGGCGGTGTACCGACATACCAGCAAACTGCGCTGCCCTCTCAGGCGGAAGCGCCCGACTGGACGGTGATTGCCAGTGGCAACACCAATGATGGAGCCTTGCGGCTTTTGTCTGATACCCGACTATCGATTGCCTATCCACGCGAAGGGATGCCAACATCCATTCCCAAGCAGGCGGGGCGGCTGTATTTTCTCCATATCGTCAAAGGTCTGGCGATGGTGGATGGCGAGCGGCTGGGAGCCGGGGACGGTGTGCAGATTGGCGCGGAAGATATGCCTGACCTGCACTGGGTGACCGACGGGCAAGCTCTCTTGTTCGACATGCATCGTTGAGGCAGCGTAAGCTCAATGCAACTCATCACATAGCTGAGTTGAAACTCTATCTTTCGCAGCTTGACAGAAATGTTATCGATAACATATGCTCCTCTCATTCAAGCTTTGGGAGGAGCATATGGGTGATGAGAAGCTTCTGGAGTTTCGTGCAGTCTCCAAGGAATTCGGTGGTACCAAAGCCCTGACGGATGTCTCGCTGGATTTGAAGGCGGGAGAAATTCTGGCCCTGCTGGGCGAAAATGGCGCGGGAAAATCCACCCTGATCAAGACATTGGCGGGCATTTACAAGCCCGATGGCGGTGATATTTTTTTTCGCGGCCAACCTTATTATCACCGGCCACCCAAACCCAATGAGCGCCAGCCCGTTGCCTTTATCCATCAGGATCTTGGCCTGATTGAGTGGATGACCGTTGGCGAAAATGTGGGCTTGGCGCAAGGCTTTTCCATGCGCAGCCGGTTGATTGACTGGGGTGCCACTGAGAGGCGCACGGCTGAGGCGCTTAAACTGGTTGGCTGCGATTTTGATCCCTCCACCCGCGTTCAGGATTTGACCCGTACGGAAAAATCGCTGGTGGCCATTGCCCGCGCCCTTGCGGTGGAAGCAGATGTGCTGGTGCTGGACGAGCCAACCGCCAGCCTGCCCGCCGATGAGGTGGAACGGCTGTTTCAGGCCATCCGCCCGCTGAAGGAACGCGGCGTGGCGATGATTTATGTCTCTCATCGCCTTGATGAGATTTTCCGTATTGCGGACCGTGTTGCCGTGCTACGTGATGGCCGTCTGGTGGGGCAAACACCGGTTAAGGACACCAATCCGGATGAGTTGATCCGCATGATTGTCGGGCGCAAGGCCGATCAATTGTTCACACGCTCACAAACCCAAATTGGTGCCCCTTTGGTGCGGGTGCGCAATCTGGCTTGCAAGGGTGCGGGGCCGGTGTCGTTCGATTTGCATCAGGGCGAATTGCTGGGGCTGGTTGGCCTGCGTGGGGCCGGACAAGAGCTGATCGGGCGCGCCTTGTTTGGCTGCGAGCCATCACGCGGCGATGTGACCATTCATGGTGAAACGCCGGATCTGTCCAACACCGTCTCTGCCATAGCGTCCGGCATTGGCCTGATTGCCCGCGACCGCACCGAGGAATCGGTTGCCATGTCGCTGTCGCTTCGCGAAAACACCTTTCTCAATCCGGGCGCATCCGGGCGCGGCCTGTTCAGCTTCCTCTCCCCTGCCCGCGAGGCTCAAGCGGCCTCGCTGATTGGCGATAAGGTCGGCCTTCGTCCCAATGATCAATCCTTGGCGATTGAGGCTTTATCGGGCGGCAACCAACAAAAGGTGGTGGTTGGCCGCTGGCTGACCACGGGCCGCAAATTGCTGATTGCCGAAGACCCCACGGCAGGCGTTGATGTGGGTGCCAAGGCCGATATTTATCGCCTGATTGCATCCGCCGTTGAAAACGGTCTGGCCGTTCTGGTGATCTCCACCGATTTTGAGGAGATCGCCCATATTTGTCACCGCGCCCTGGTGTTTTCTCGCGGACAGATTGTTCGCGAACTGTCCGGCGCTGATCTTACAACCTCTGCCGTCATTGCTGCGGCCTCCGCTTCTGAAGCGGCGTGATCCGGGAGACAATCCATGCAATCTATTCGCTCCACGGCACTTGAACCCACCAAGGCCGAAATGAAGGGCTTAAGCCCACTCGCCAAAATTCAACGGCTCGTTCCGGTCTATGGTCTGGTGATCCTCACTGTGCTGTTGACCTTGCTGTTTTGCCTGTTGCTGCCGGATACGTTTCCGACAGTTCTGAACCTGCGCTCTATCATTGCCAATAAGACCATCATCGCCATTCTCTCGCTGGCAGCCATGATCCCTATGGCCGCAGGACGTATCGATCTCACCATCGGCTATGGCATTGTGCTCTGGCACATTCTGGCAATCAGTCTGCAAACACTCTATGGATTTCCCTGGCCTGTGGCGGTGCTGGTGGTTCTTCTGCTCGGTGCTGCAACGGGATTTCTGAACGGCATTCTGGTGGAAGTCGCCAAGATTGACAGCTTCATTGCCACGCTTGGCACCGGAACAGTGATCTATGCGCTTGCACTGTGGCACACGGGTGGGCGCCAGATGATTGGCATGCTGCCCGATGGCTTCTATGCACTCAACGGCACCATGCTGTTTGGCCTGCCCATTACCGGCCTTTACGTTGTTGTTCTGGCCTTGGTCATGTGGATCGTGCTCGAATATCTGCCGATTGGTCGCTACGTCTACGCCATTGGTGCCAACCCGAAGGCCGCAGCCCTGAACGGTATTCCGGTACGTCGGTTTGTGATTGGTGCCTTTGTGGTATCAGGTACGCTCTCGGCCATCGCTGGCGTTTTGCTCGCCTCAAAGTTGCGCATTGGTCAAGCAAGCGTTGGTCTCGAATATTTGTTGCCTGCGCTGGTAGGTGCCTTCCTTGGCTCAACCACCATCAAGCCGGGCCGCGTCAATGTTTGGGGCACAATGATTGGCGTGATCATTCTGGCCGTCGGCATTGCCGGTATCCAGCAATTGGGCGGCTCCTTCTTTGTCGAGCCTTTGTTTAACGGCGTAACTCTGCTGGTTGCCATTGGCATTGCTGGCTATGCCCAACGCCGTCGTGGCACGGCGGGTCTGCTGTCAAAAACCAACTCGGCACCTGCCACCACCAAACCTGAATAATATCATCTGTCATTCGTATTTCACTGGGAGGAGAAAACTATGAAACGCAGAGACTTTATGGCAACCACCACCGCCGTGCTTGTGACCCTTGTTGCAGGTCCGGCCTTGGCCGACCCCTTGGCAGATGCCAAGGCCGTTGTTGCCAAATACGCCAGCAAGGTTTCCAAGTGGGATGGCCCTACCACAGGCCCCAAGGCGCAACCCGGCAAGAAGATTGTTGTTGTGGCCGCTGACATGAAAAACGGCGGCATTCTCGGCGTTGCCACCGGCATTCAGGAAGCAGCAGCGGCCATTGGCTGGACCGTGACTGTGCTGGATAGCGGCGGCTCCATTGATGGCCGCACCGCAGCCTTTGGGCAGGCCATGACCTTGAAGCCAGACGGTATCATCATCAACGGCTTTGATGCCGTGGAACAGAAGCCTGCCATGGAAGCAGCGAAGAAAGCAAAGATCCCGATGGTATCGTGGCATGCTGCCTCTGCCGTTGGCCCTGTGCCGGATGTTGGCGTGTTTGCCAATGTCACCACCGATGCCATGGAAGTGTCCAAGGCCGCCGCCGATTACGCTTTTGTAGATGCAGGCGGTAAGCCGGGCGTGATCATCTTCACCGACTCGACTTACGCCATTGCCATCGCCAAAGCCGACAAGATGAAGGAGGAGATCACCAAGCTTGGCGGTACGGTTTTGGAATATGTTGATACGCCAATTGCCGAAACATCACAGCGCATGCCGCAGTTGACCACCACGCTGTTGCAGAAGTACGGCGCAAAGTGGACCCATTCGCTGGCCATCAATGACATCTACTTCGACTTCATGGGGCCATCGTTGCAATCTGCCGGCATTGCGGGAGATGGTGCGCCGAAAAGCGTGGCCGCAGGCGATGGATCGGAGAGCGCTTACCAGCGCATTCGCGCCAAGCAGTATCAGGCCGTGACTGTAGCCGAGCCGCTCAACCTGCAAGGCTGGCAGCTGGTGGATGAGTTGAACCGTGCGCTGGCGGGTGAGAAATGGTCTGGCTACGTCTCGCCGCTGCATGTGGTGACCGCTGAAAATGTGGAATTCGATGGCGGACCAAAGAATTCCTTCGATCCGGATAATGGCTATCGCCAGGCTTATAAGACCATCTGGGGCAAGTAATTCCGAAAATTGCCAATCAAAGGCGCAGGTCTCGGACTTGCGCCTTTTTCTATTCGGAACGCAAAGCGGTCAGTCAGCCTCGGCAGATATTACAAAATACCCCAGGCGCGAAAACGCCCCCTGCCCGTCAACTCTCTCAGAGGCAAGGCATTGATCAAACCAAGCGCACCTTGGGGCGTCGTATCCAGCACCTTTGCCACAAGCCCTGCGGAAACCAGCGGGCGCGCCAAGACCAGATCAATCAGGTCCGGCAGCTTCGAATTGGACCGCCTTCCCTTTGCCTTTCGCTCAAGGTTGCCGCGTGCCAGCAACAATCTGTCATGCTCGTTCAGACCAATGCGCCCGGCTTGTTCAAAGGCTTCCAAGATTGCCAACAGTCTTTGCATACGATTTTTTGAATGGCGTCGCTCTCGCGGGATCGCTTTCAGCCCGACAGAAATAGCGGCAAGATGATGGGTGGTGACGCCGCCTTTTCGCAAATAAGCGGCGGCAAGAAGGCGGCCAAGCCAGGGGCTATGCTCGCTCACGTCCTGGCTTTGCCAAGCATCAAGCAAGATAGCCGCACCAAGAATCGATGGCAGAGACTCGACCTCGGCAATGAGCGCCTGCCAATCCTCCAGACGCTCTTGCTCATTCCAGTCAACGTCATAGACAATGGCCTCACGATCCTGAGCGCCGGCCTTTCGCCTGTGCTTTTTCACCTCATCCATCACAGCTTCACTGCGTTTTAAAATAGCATCGAACGTATCCAGTTCGGCAAAAAAAGCGGCATCTGGATCATCGAAGTCTCCACTCTCTTCGGGCCGATTGTCGGGCAATAGAGTGCGCGGCGACATGTCCGTCCCTTCCGCTACCTCACGCCCGCGCAACCGCGTCAGGCCCTCTTCCGTGAGCGCCCAGCCAGGAGGGTGCTGAAGAATGTCGCGCCGGCTGCGCAAGACCAGATGGGCGACGGTGAGTTCATGGGTTGGTGCCCGCGTATCCATTCTGGCATCGTGAAACACCAAATCCTCCATATGGACCAATTCACCATCGACCCACAGCGATGACACGGCATCGGCATAGTGCATACGCTCGGCAAGTCCCCCGCCAACATTTGATCGCAGCATCCGTTCATCCAGACGCACAAGCGCTTCGCCGGCCAAACTCATCGGCACAAGCAAGGGGGGCAGGGAAATTTTCTCGATCGGATAACGCATTGAAAATGCCATAGCATATTCTATATACGAAAGCGAATGCGCCATTGACTTTCAATAGCGGCACTCGAAATTACGTTTCTTACTTGCGGGAGTTTGCTGCTTTGAGCGCACCAAAAATGCTCTACTCACATCACACCAAAATATTCGCACGGATCCAGTGAAATTGAAAGACCTTTTTCGTGCTATTTTGCTCGATCTTCAACAAAAGGTGGGACTACGCCGCAAACGCCATTTACGTGATAGATCTGACATTTGCCAGAGAAAGCGTAACCCCATCTCAAAGAAACAACTGCCTCTCTGCGTGGCAAAAAACAACACCGGCTTTTGGAATGCTCAAAATTGACAGCGTCAAACGACATCATTCATTATTATTATCATCGCGTGAGTGCGCGAAAAAGAAAGGGCGGCGCGTACACAATACCTTTCGCGCCGACGTATGTTATGCAAGTGAAACAATGAATTTGACGTTAATTTTCTCGGCTATTTCTGTAGTGTCCGCATTTTAATTTTATCGTCAGCGGGTGGAGGGGAACTAATCATCTGCACAGTTTGAGTGCCCGCTTTCGTCGATGTCGTACCCATCCGTTGACAGCTGTCAACAGCCTCATGAAGGAGAGAACCAACACGTTGACACCTGTCAACAAATCACGAAATGCCCACAAGGAACCAAGTAGCGAGACCTATAGAAAGATAAAGGGGGGCTGTGGCACACTCAAACTTCGATGAACGGCCAAGGGATGAAGATATTCCGCCCATCCGGCTTAGAAGGGAACGGTCCGCGCCTCCTTTTCGATTGGCGCGGACCGCGTCGCCACACTGGAAACAAGACGCTCCACGCCAATTGATGCGCGACTGGCTTCACGAGGAAATTTTGGCTTTATTGGCATAACGCTGCGCAATCACCGCACAGGCCATCAGCTGGATTTGGTGGAACAACATCAAAGGCATGACAATGGCTCCCACACTCTGGCCTGCAAAAATAGCGCTTGCCATTGGCACACCTGATGCCAAACTTTTCTTCGATCCGCAGAACGTAATTGTGATTTCGTCGGGCCGTGAAAAGCCAAGAGCCCTGCTACCAAACATCGTGCCCACCAGCACCAGCGCCAGCAAAACCACATCGATGGCAACCACAATCGCGATATCTCCAACAGAGTAACTCCGCCAAATCCCTTCAATCACGGCTTCACTGAACGCACCATAGACCACCATCAGAATCGAGCCGCGATCAATTGGCATCAAGAGCGACTTGCGCGCACGAACCCAATGTCCGATCCATGGCTGAAGCAATTGCCCAACAATAAAGGGCAACAGCAATTGAACAAAAATCTGCAGCACCGCATCAAGAGACACACCGCCGTGCCCACCAGCCGAGAACAAGAGGCCACAGAGGAGGGGGGTGAGAACCATGCCAAAAATATTAGACGCCGATGCGGCGCATATCGCAGCAGGAACATTGCCCCCGGCCATAGAGGTAAAGGCAATCGACGACTGCACAGTCGACGGCAGAACGCAAATGTACATCACACCAAGCACCAGTGCCGGTGGCAATAAGCCGTTCATGAAGATGCCAAGCCCATAACCGAGCACAGGAAACAATGCAAAGCTCACGGCGAGGATCAGAAGATGCAAACGCCAATGCAGCAGACCTGCCAAAACGACATCACGCGACAAGCGTGCGCCATGCAGGAAAAACAATGCAGCAATCGCGATCTTGGTCGCTTGCCCGAAATACTCGGCCGCAATGCCGTGAATGGGCAAGATCGAGGCGAGGGCGACCGTGCAGATAAGCAGAAGTGTGAAGGTATCAGGCAAGAAGCGTTTCATAACGGCCATAATATTGTTGTTGCGGAGGGGTACATCTACCGATCTATTTCATTGGGTCTGTCAATGCAAATCACGGCATGGGCATCGGCCGCACGGACCTCCGCTATTAAGTGCTTTTAATGCCGCCTCGCAAGATACATGGGCAAACAAACCTTGTAACCGTCCCATCACCTGGGTTCCATAACGCTACTTGGTTTGGAGCGAAGGGATAAACAACCCAAGATTTCATTGCTTGCAAAACCGATCACTATCATTGCGTGTTATTTTCGCCTGCGCACTCAATGTTGACAGATGTCAACCACGTTCTGCACACCCCACGTCGCTCGAGTGCGTGACAACAATAAAAGATCAATCTACATTAACGAAACCGCATTGAAGAATCAGCATGACGAGACAACTATCGCCCGGAGGGGTCAACTCGAACGTCGCCATCATTCTAGTGCACTGACTCATACAGATG
>DNPN01000288.1:0-11543 GCA_003501385.1 Rhizobium sp.
GGCGGCTATTCCGACATGCTGGCCCAGCGCAAGGGCGTAGAAGACGAGCGCAAGCGGGCGGAAAAGGCTGAAAAAGCCGAGGCTACCAAAGCCTCTGGCACGCCTTTGAAAAGCAGTGATGGCGGCGGTAAGAGCAAGGGCAAGCTGTCGTTCAAGCAGAAATTTGCTTTAGAGAATCTGCCGAAAGAGATGGAAAAGGCCCAAGGTCAAATTGAAGCCAACGAGGCAAAAATGGCCGATCCCAAACTCTTCACCAAAGACCCCGCGACCTTCAACAAGCTTGCGACAGAAACGGAAAAGCTGCGCGAAACCATTGCCCGCATGGAAGAAGAATGGCTGGAACTGGAAATGTTGCGCGAAGAGCTGGAGGGGTGAGGGGCTGAACTTAAAAGACCCCTCCCCTTGTGGGGAGGGGTTTCGCGGGGGATCAATGCAGAGCTGCGGATTGCTCCCAAAAGCCCAACAATCCCTAAAGCCTGTCGCAGTGAATAGGATTCACTGCGACAGGCTTTATCTCTTATTTAGCCGCATGTACGTTATCGTTTTATTGAGGACAATAAAACGCGACATGCTTTAATCCGCATCCGGCACGGGAACATCCAGCCGTTCCAGATGCAGCACCCGAGGGGATAGCGCCTCAAGATAACCGGCATTGCGGCCCAGATAGACCAGTGTGGCATCTTGCATATTGGCCATAACGCCGGTCAGAATCTTGATGGTGTCGTCTTCCAGACCTTCCAGCACATCGTTGAAGATCACCCAATGGGGTTTGCGCAGCAGGATATGGGCAAAGGCCAGCGACATTTGCTCTTCCTTGCTCAACACGCGGTCCCAGCGCTGGCGCTGGTTGAGGGCGGTGGTCAGGCGGCCAAGCTTGACGGTTTTGAGGGCGGCGATGATGGCATCGTCCGTATAAATATCGGAGGCTTCCGGGTAGGCCAGAAGATCGCGCAGCCGCCCCTCCGGCATGTAGGGGGTCTGCGGCATGAACAGCATGTGGTCGTCTTCGGGCAGGCGAATCGTACCTTCGCCATAGGGCCAAAGACCGGCAATGGCATTGAACAGCTGCCGCCGGTTGATGCCGGGATCGCCGTTGATCATGATGCGCTCACCCGCAACGATCACCGGATTGTCTTCCTTCAGGTGATAGCCACCCCAAGCGGCCTCGGCCTCTTGCGGGGTGCGGATATAAAGATCCTCAAAAGCCAAAACGCCGGGCTTGCCGATTTCCACCTGAATTTGCCCGGGGACCTGATCGGTCAAGGCTGGCTCGGTTAACGCGGCCCGCAGCACCATGACGCGCAGAAGCGTGGCTTTCCAGTCGGCAATGGCTCCGAAATTATCGACATACCAGCGAAGCGCCGTATAGACCTGTGTGAAGGCGGAGGCTGCCATCATCAACCCGCCAAAGCTCATGGTGCCGGAGAAAAAGGCGGGTGAGGCAATCAGCACTGGCACAATCAGCGCCAGCCAGCCAAAGGCGGCGGAGACCCAGGTGAGATTGGTCAGCGCCAAGGCCAGTTTACGGATAATGCCCAAAACGCTATCTATGGTTGCGTGAATGGCGGCGCGCTCAACAGCTTCGCCACGGGCCAGCGCGATTTGTTCGAGATGTTCGTTGCTGCGCATCAGGGATGCGCGCATTTCGGCCTCGCGGGCGTAGCGGATGGCATTGAGTCGCGTCAGCCGCGCGCCCACCAGGTTGCTGGCAAGGGCCGCTCCGCAGGCATAGATCAAGGCACCCCAGACCATATAGCCAGGAATGGCAATCTGATGGCCGAAGATTGGTAGAATGATTGTGCCAGACAAGCTCCAGAGCACGCTGATAAAGCTCACCAGCAGAATGGTGGATTGCACCAGCCCTACACTGAGCGAGGTGGTGGATTCGGCCAGTTTGCGCGCATCTTCATGCAGGCGTTGATCGGGATTGACCCCCAAGGGGCTGGACACAGAGAGACGGTAAGCGCGCCTGCCTTTCAGCCATTGATCAACCATATCACGGGCCAGACCCTCACGCATGTACAGCGCGGTCATTTGGCTGAGAAAGGTCTGGGCCACATTGATGACCAGCAAGAAAGCAGCGATGAAGAAGAAATTGCGCAATTCCTGCCAGAAAGCCGCAAGATCGCGGTTTTCCAGCGCATTGTAAAAGGGCTGGTTCCAGCGGTTAAGCAGGATCTGACCATAGGTCAGCAGCAGTAAAACCACCAGCAAGGACAGCGACAGCAAAATGATGCGCCCGCGCACCCGGCTGGCCCAGAAAGATTGACCGGCAACCCACATCTGTTCGGAAAAGGACATATCCAGCCCGGCTGCAGAAATGCCATCTTCAGAAACAGGTGTCTTGGATGCGGTGGTCAATGGTCATTACCCTAAGCGATTCGCTTCTTGGTTTATCATGCCCTGTTTAATATTCCGTCGCTATCGACTTCTTGTCAGAGGATGGGCTTCGCGCTATGTCTCTATTGATCTAACGGGGTGCATGTTGGCAATCAACATGCTGAGAGGCTTTTGGCCAACCCGCGGAACCTGATCCGGTTAACACCGGCGGAGGGATTAGATGCGCTGTGGCACGCCGTCCTATTCCCGATTTTTAACGTTTGAAGAGGAGAGGCGCATGGCCACCCTGATGTTCCGTGTTCGGCGCACTGCCGCTGTTGCTTTGGCGGCTGTTGTTTTGAGTGCCGTTGTCGCAAAGGCCGATGACAAGGTGTTGACGATCTACACCTATGAAAGCTTTATTTCGGAATGGGGCCCCGGCCCCAAGGTCAAGGCGACCTTTGAAAAGACCTGCGGCTGCACGGTGAATTTCGTGGGTCTGGAAGATGGTGTTGCGCTGTTGAATCGCCTGAAGCTGGAAGGTGCGTCCAGTGCGGCCGATCTGGCGCTGGGTCTTGATACCAATCTGACCGAAGAGGCCAAGCAGACCGGGTTGTTTGCGCCCCATGGCATTGATGTATCATCTGCAAAAGTTCCCGGCGATTTCAAGGATGATGTGTTTGTACCTTATGATTACGGCCATTTCGCCGTGGTCTATGATACGCAAACCATTAAAAATCCGCCGAAAAGCCTGAAAGAACTGGTGGAAGGCGATCCGAACCAGAAGATTGCCATTGAAGATCCGCGCACATCCACGCCGGGCCTTGGCCTGTTGTTGTGGGTCAAGTCAGTCTATGGCAAGGACGCGCCCGCCGCCTGGGCCAAGTTGAAAGACCGGGTGTTGACCGTAACGCCCGGCTGGTCGGAAGCCTATGGCCTGTTCACCAAGGGTGAAGTGCCAATGGTGTTCTCCTACACGACGTCTCCTGCCTATCACATGGTGGCAGAAAACACCGATCGCTATCAGGCGGCAGCCTTCTCCGAGGGCCATTACATTCAGATTGAAGTGGCAGGCATTCTGAAAAATGCCAAGCACAAGGATCTGGCGCAGGCCTTCCTGAAATTCATGCTGACCACGGGCTTTCAGGATGAGATCCCCACCAACAATTGGATGATGCCCGTTACCAAGACTTCGGCACCTCTGCCAGATGCGTTTTCCAAGCTGGTGCAGCCCACCAAGACCTTTTTGATGAGCCCGCAAGAGGTGGTCACCAATCGCAAGGCGTGGATTGAAGAATGGCAGGCCGCCATGGCGGTGAAATGAGCCACGCCTCTCAACAGGCGCGACTGCAACAATGATGGCGCGGCAGCAACGCATGATCTCACTTGCTGGCGGGGTTTTGGGCCTCGCCAGCATTTTGGCATTTGTTGGCCTGTCGGTGCTGGCGCTGTTACAGGTCACGGGCGTTGCCGGGGCGCTGGATTTTAGCCCCTATACCTTTGCCATTTTGCGCTTCACGCTTTGGCAGGCGGGGCTTTCCACGTTGCTGTCGGTGGTGTTTGCGCTGCCGGTGGCCTTGGCGCTGGCGCGGCAACGGCAATTCATTGGTCGGCGCTGGCTGATCCGGCTGATGGGCCTGCCCATGGGCCTGCCGGTGCTGATCGGGGCTTTGGGCCTGATCGGCATATGGGGTCGCAATGGGGTGATCAACGGGGTTTTGGCGTGGTTTGGCAAGGAAACGCCGGTCAGCATTTATGGCCTCAGCGGCATTTTGCTGGCGCATGTGTTTTTCAACATGCCCTTGGCCACGCGCTTGCTGCTGGCGGGGCTGGAGCGCATTCCGTCCGATGACTGGCGGCTGACAGCAAGCCTTGGCATGTCACGCTTGAGTATTTTTCGCTTTATCGAATGGCCCGCCATGCGCGGACTTCTGCCGGGCATTGCCGGGCTGATTTTCATGCTCTGCGCCACCAGTTTTACCCTTGTGCTGACGCTTGGCGGCGGGCCGGGAGCCACCACGCTGGAAGTGGCGATTTATCAGGCGCTGCGGTTTGATTTTGATCCGCCCAAGGCGGTGGCCTTGGCCAGTCTGCAATTGGTGGTGACAGCCGTTCTTCTGGCCTTGCTGGCGCTGGTGCCAGCTGCGGATGATCAGACCATGATTGTTGAGCGGCCAAGCCGCCGCATGGACAGCGAAACCAGAAGAGCAAGGTTGACGGATGGTTCTCTTCTGTTGGTGGCGGCAGCTTTTGTTGTCGCGCCCTTGGTCAAGATCCTGATTGCGGGCCTGAAGGCGGATTTGAAAAAACTGGTTCTGGACCCAGCCTTTGCCCATGCGCTGGGTGTCAGCCTGTCGATTGCGCTGCCATCGGCGCTGCTCTGCCTTGTTCTCAGCGTGATGTTGATTGATGCGCTTGCGACGTTAAAAACCCTGCGCCGCAAGACCCTGCTGACCCGTCTGTTGGTGCAGATGATGGGTGCAACCTCATCCTTGGTGCTGCTGGTGCCTGCCATTGTGCTGGCGACGGGCTGGTTTCTGGCGTTGCGCCAGTTTGGCAATGTCTCGTCCTTCGCAGGCCCGGTTGTGGTGGTCATCAACGCCATCATGGCCCTGCCATTCACCATGCGGGTTCTGGCTCCGGCCATGGATACACACCGCCAGCGCACCCAACGGCTTTGCGCAAGCCTTGGCCTATCTGGTCTGGCCAAATTGCGCCTGATTGATTGGCCGGGTTTGAAGCGACCCTTGCTGATGGCTCTGTCCTTTGCCATGGCCCTGTCCTTGGGCGATCTGGGGGCTGTTGCCCTGTTTGGCTCCAACACGCTCACCACCCTGCCATGGTTGCTCTACAGCCGCATTGGCAGCTATCGTACCACCGACGCCGATGGTTTGGCGCTGCTGCTGGGCTTTGTGTGCCTGCTGCTGACCATTGTTGGCACCGCAGGTGGCGGACGGGAGAAAACATCATGACCACATTGCAGTCCGCAGCCATCACGCTGGATCAGGTGCGTCTGACATTGGGCGCGGTTGATTTTGCCTTTGATGCCACGATCAAGCCGGGACAGATCACCGCCATCACCGGGGCCTCTGGTGCTGGAAAATCCACCCTGTTGAATGTGATTGCCGGGTTTGAACAACCGGCCTCGGGGCGCGTCATCATTAACGGGCAGGATGTTACCCACAGTGCGCCGGGTGCGCGGCCCGTGTCCTTGGTGTTTCAGGATCATAACCTGTTTACCCATCTGGATATTGCCAGCAATATCGGTCTTGGCATCAACCCGTCCTTGCGGCTGACATCGGCGGATCGGCAGGCAATTTCCCAGGCGCTTGTGCGGGTGGGGCTTGGCGGTTTTGAAAAACGCCATCCGGCAACCTTGTCTGGCGGCGAAAAGCAGCGCGCCGCCTTTGCCAGAGCCTTGGTGCGTGATAAGCCCGTTTTGCTGCTGGATGAGCCGTTTGCTGCTCTCGATCAGGATCTACGGGCCAGCATGGCCGAGTTGTTGATTGCGCTGCATCAGGAGACGGGCAAGAGCGTGCTGATTGTCACCCATGACCAGCGTGATGTGGAGAGATTGGCCGATGACGTGATTGTTGTTGATCATGGCACCATTGTTTTGCAGTGCAGCCAGGCGGCATTTTTTGACAATGATCAGATGACGCCGCTCAAAAGCAACAAAAGCAACGAACCGGGTACTCTATTGCCTCATTTCAGACGAAAGCCACTGCCATGACGGCGTCAACGCAATGCACAAAACAATGCTACCGTTAACATTTTCTTATCCAAATATGCGATCTTGTGCAGTGCGCAGTTTTATCTAAATCAATAATATGCTGTTAAGTATTTCGAGTGAAACCGGCAGGTCATCTGCTTCGCAGCCAGGGCGGAGCATCGGGTGGTCTGAATGAGCAGGGGACGAGCACGTTTCTAGGATGCACCACACAGTGACCGCGCTTGTGCCGACCCATGTTGTCTGTGCGTCTCGCCAGATGCTTGCGCGCAAGCTTGGCTTCGGCTCTGTGTTGCTGGCTGCCTTGTCGCTGTCTGGTTGCCAATCGGTGTTCGAGCAATCCTATCAGGCCAATGTCTCGCCATCGGCCTCGCCGCAGATTGTGCAGGAAGTGCAAAAGGATGATCCTCGTGCCCAGATGGGGGCGCGTGAGCATCCGCGCATTCTGGCCAGCTACGGCGGCGAATATCATGACGCCAAAACCGAACGGCTGGTGGCCAAAATTGCCGGTGCGCTGACGGCGGTGTCGGATAATCCGCAGCAGTCTTATCGTATCACCATTTTGAATTCGCCCAACATCAATGCCTTTGCGCTGCCGGGCGGCTATCTCTATGTCACCCGTGGCCTGCTGGCGCTGGCCAATGATGCCTCCGAAGTAGCGGCTGTGCTCTCCCATGAAATGGCGCATGTCACCGCCAACCATGGCATTGAGCGCCAGCGCCGCGAAGAGGCCGAAGTGATTGCCAGCCGGGTGGTGTCTGAGGTTCTCTCCAGCGATCTGGCGGGCAAGCAGGCGCTGGCCCGTGGCAAGATGCGGCTGGCCGCCTTCTCGCGCCAGCAGGAATTGCAGGCCGACACCATTGGCGTGCGCACCTTGGGTGAAGCGGGCTATGATCCCTATGCGGCGGCGCGTTTTCTGGATTCCATGGGGGCCTATCAGCATTACACCTCGGCGGATCCCAATGCCGATCAGAGCATGGACTTCCTCTCCAGCCACCCCAGCACACCGCAGCGGGTGGAACTGGCCCGCGACCATGCCCGCGCCTTTGGCCCGGAAGGCTCCACAGGCGACAAGGGTCGCAATTATTTTCTCGATGGCATTGATGGCCTGCTTTATGGCGACAGCCCACAAGAGGGGTATGTCCGCGGCCACACCTTCCTGCATGGTGGGTTGGGCATTCGCTTTGATGTGCCGGATGGCTTTCAGATCGACAACAAGGTCGAGGCGGTTATGGCCACCGGGCCGGGCGATATTGCCGTGCGCTTTGATGGTGTGGCCGATACCCAGAACCGCAGCCTGACCAATTATATCTCCAGCGGCTGGGTCACGGGCCTGTTGCCCGATACCATCCGGTCCACGCAGGTGGATGGTCTGGAAGCGGCAACGGCCAGAGCCTCTGCCGATCGGTGGGATTTTGATGTCACTGTGGTGCGCCTTGGCGGTCAGATTTTCCGTTTCCTCACAGCCGTGCCGAAGGGCAGCGATCAGCTGGAGCCAACGGCCAATGTTTTGCGCAGCACCTTCCGCCGCATCACGCCGCAGGAGGCCCAAAGCCTCAAGCCTCTGCGTGTGCGGGTCATTACCGTTGCAGCGTCGGATTCGCTGGCGACCCTATCGGCGCGGATGATGGGTACGGATCGCAAGCTTGAGCTGTTTAAAGTGTTGAACGCCCTGCCAGCCGGGCAGACGCCTGCGGTTGGTAGCCGGGTCAAAATTATTGCAGAGTGAGATTTTGTGACAGAAAAGCCGCCCTTCATGATGATGAAGGGCGGCTTTTGTATTCCATCAGAGGTTGGAAAAATCACGCCATCATATGCGGATTGACTTCCACCAAGGCCAGTTTCAGCTTTTCCAGCGCACGGGTTTCAATCTGACGCACGCGCTCTTTGGAAATGCCAAGCTCGGCCCCCAGTTCTTCCAGCGTGGCGCTGTTGTCTGCGAGACGGCGGGCGCGGATAATCCGGCTTTCGCGGCTGTTGAGGTTGCGCATGGCACCTTTCAGCCAATCTAGACGGCGCTCGGTATCGATCATATCGGTCACCTGCTCGTCTGGGGCAGGGGCGTCGCTGACCAGCATATCCAGCCGCTCGGCACCCTCTTCATTGGCGTTGGAAAGCGGCGCGTTTAACGACATGTCATTGGCCGACAATCTCGCATCCATGGCCTGCACATCGGCAACGTTGACGCCAATGGCATTAGCGATCTCGGCGTGAATGGCCTGATCGGTCAGGCGCTGATCGCCCTGAGCCAGCTTGGCGCGCAAACGTCTGAGGTTGAAAAACAGCGATTTTTGCGCAGAACTTGTGCCACCCCGCACAATCGACCAATTGCGCAGGATATAATCCTGCATCGATGCGCGGATCCACCAGCCAGCGTAGGTGGAAAAACGAAATTCCCGCTCTGGCTCAAACCTTGCCGCCGCTTCCAACAACCCTATATAGCCTTCTTGGATGAGATCACTGAGAGGCAGACCAAAACCTTTGAACTTTGATGCCATGGCAATGACAAGCCGCATATGCGACATGGCAATCTGATTGCGGGCATTCTGATCGTTGTTGTCTTTCCAGCGTACGGCCAGATCATGTTCTTCCTGCCGCTCCAGATAAGGGGCAGACATGGCGCGTTTAATGAATTTCTTGTCAGCTTGTACAGAATTCACGACGACCTCCATTTTGGCATCAAACGTGCCTCGGGCGAAATCATGTCATTGAGTGTATTCTGCAAAACGCCCTATCTCAGCAGATGTTGAGCGTTATGCAGAAACTCTAAATTGTTAAAGCACCTTCATGCGTTCGATAAAACGCAACGGTGTGCTGGATGATTTACGTCCTGAATTCCCACTTGGATCACCCCTGCCACACGGGACTCAAAACCATCTGACGGTGATAAAGTTCCGTGATGGGGTGAATATTTTTTATCAGATGGGGGATTTGGGGCTGGAGATTGGCGGTTGGTGCGCCACATGTTTGCCGCACCAACCTTGAAGCCGCTCAGAGCATCGTGTGTTTTTAAAAAGCGCAGGATGCTGTTTTATAAATTATATTGCCTGCCCGGTGAGCAGTTTTGGATTGTTGGCCGCCGCTGTTCCGGCCGCTTCGGAAATGAAATAGCTTTTCAGCTTTGGCAGGCGCTCCACCAGTCCAAGGCCAAAATCGCGGGCGATGCGGATGGGCAGCACATCATTGGAAAACAGCCGGTTCAACACATCGGTGGTGACACCCATGCGGAACGTGTCAAAGCGCCGCCAGGTCTGATAGCGCTCGAGAACATTCACCGTGCCAATATCAAGGCCAAGACGGTCCGCATCGACAATGGTTTCTGCCAATGCCGCCACATCCTTGAAGCCTAGGTTCAGACCTTGGCCGGAAATGGGATGAATGCCATGGGCGGCATCACCCGCCAGCGCCAAGCGCGGCGCAATGAAGGAGCGGGCCAGCGTCAGGCCTAAGGGAAAGGCGCGACGGTCGGATGTGGCGCGAATGGCACCCAGCTTGTGGCCAAAGCGGCGCTCCAGCTCGGTTTCAAACACCAGATCGTCCGAGGCAACAAGGCGGTCAGCATCGTTCGTGCGCTCTGTCCACACCAGAGAGGAGCGGTTGCCAGTCAGTGGCAGAATGGCAAAGGGGCCTGCGGGCAGAAAGTGCTCTTCGGCGACGCCATCATGCGGACGCTCATGTTCGACCGTGGTGACAATGCCGGATTGACCATAGGCCCAGGTCACGGTTTTGATGCCCGCCATTTCCCGAATGCGCGAGCGCACGCCATCGCAGGCCACCACCAGCCGCGAGGTGAGGCTGGTGCCATCAGACAGGGTGATCTCAGCCTGATGGCCGGTACCGGAAAAGCCGATGGCCTTGACGCCGTTGCGAACGGTGATACCGGCTCGCTCGGACGCTTTCAAAAGCGCACCCACCATGGCCACATTCGGCACCATGTGGGCGAAGGGTTCGCCATCCTGCACGGTGCCATCAAAGGTGAGAAAAACCGGGCGCACGGCATCGCCGGTTTTCGAATCGGTAATGATCATCCGCTTGATCGGCTGGGATTGCTGAACAATTTCGTCCCAAATCCCGAATACATCCAGCATACGGCTGGCCGCCGAAATGATGGCAGAGGCACGTGGATCGTTCTTCCACTGGTCTTTGTCGGCAGCCTCAATCACCTGAATATCAAGGTGCGGTGCGGACAGCTTGACGGCGAGTGCCAATGACAGGCCCACATAGCCGCCGCCAACCACAATCATATCCGCCATCGCTCTTTCCCTTGCACATTGTATTGCTTCTGCGCATCTATATAGAGCAGTTCAATGCATCTTCCTACCACCGGGGCCTTTCCAAAATGACGCAGCCTGTGCCTTCCCTCACGCCCATGCAGCAATTGATCAAGACGCTGGATCTTGAGCCGTTGGAGGTCAATCTGTTTCGCGGCACCAGCCCGCAGGTGGGCTGGCAGCGGGTGTTTGGCGGGCAGGTGATTGCGCAGGCGCTGGTGGCGGCGCAGCGCTGTGTGGATGGTAATCGCTATGTGCATTCGCTGCATGCCTATTTCATGCGTCCCGGAGATCCTGACGTGCCGATTGTTTACGAGGTGGAGCGGATTCGCGATGGGGCCAGTTTTGCCACCCGCCGGGTGGTGGCCATTCAGCACGGCAAGGCGATTTTCTCCCTGTCCGCCTCGTTTCAATATGATGAAGAGGGGCTGGATCATCAGGTGACGATTCCCAATGTACCGCCGCCGGAAAGCCTCATGGGAGAAAAGGAATTCCGCGCCATGTTTCTGGCGCAGGCCTCAGACGCGGTGAAGAAATACTGGGGCCGCGAGCGTCCTGTGGAATTTCGCCCCACCTCCTTCCAGCATTATATGTCGGACGCAAAGCTGGAGCCCAAGGCCGATATCTGGGTGCGCATGACTGGGCCCATGCCCAATGACCGGCATTTGCAGGCGGCAATCCTGGCCTATCTTTCCGATATGACGCTTCTGGATATTTCGCTTTACGCCCATGGTCTATCGATTTTCGATCAGCGCATTCAGGCGGCCAGCCTTGATCACGCCATGTGGTTTCATCGGCCGGTGCCGCTGGATGACTGGATGCTCTACAGCCAGGACAGCCCCAGCACGTCTGGCGGGCGTGGAATGACGCGCGGCTCAATTTATACGCGATCTGGACATCTCATTGCGTCTGTTGCGCAAGAGGGCCTGATTCGGAAAAGAGCAAATGATTAAATTTTAAGCATTTCTGTGCGGATGCACAAAAAATACGGGAGTATTGCCTAATCAATTGCCTTATTCTTGATCTCCATCAAGAATTTCTTTCATTTTCAATGTGTTAACTATCGGTTTCAAACTGGCACGGTGTTTGAATGTAATGTGACGGTCGTCGTTGGTAAAAGCTGGCCGGCGGCAAGGAGATCGGCGTTACGTCGAGGATAAACCAGAGGATGGAAAACCAGATGAAGATTGTGATGGCCATTATCAAGCCGTTCAAGCTGGATG
>DNPN01000288.1:11789-24075 GCA_003501385.1 Rhizobium sp.
CAAGCCGTTCAAGCTGGATGAAGTGCGCGAAGCGCTCACTGCTGTCGGTATACAGGGCCTGACCGTCACCGAGGTGAAGGGCTATGGGCGTCAGAAGGGGCATACGGAAATCTATCGCGGCACGGAATATGCCGTGAGCTTCTTGCCAAAGCTGAAAATTGAAGTGGCTGTGTCGTCCGACATCGCTGAAAAGGCCGTTGAGGCCATCGCATCCGCAGCCAAGACCGGACAGATCGGCGACGGCAAGATCTTCGTTTACGCGATTGATCAGGCTGTGCGTATCCGCACCGGCGAAACCGACACCGAAGCCTTGTAAGAACGACCGTCAAGGGGAGCTCATTCACATGTCATTTTCCAAGCTTACATCCGGCGCGCTCCGCGTTGGAACTCTCTCAGCGGCGCTTCTGGCTCCGGTTCTGGCGTTCGCGCAAGATGCCGCTCCGGCTGCTGCGACCACGGCAGCAGCCGTGGCTGCCGCCGCACCCGACAAGGGCGACACGACCTTCATGTTCATCTCCACCATTCTGGTGTTGTTCATGGCGGTTCCGGGCCTTGGCCTGTTTTACGGCGGTCTGGTGCGCGCCAAGAACATGCTGTCTGTGCTGATGCAGTGCACGATCATTGCCACCATGGTGATGATTGTCTGGGTTCTGTATGGTTATTCTTTCGCCTTTGGCGGCGGCACGAATCCATTCTTCGGCGGTTTTGCCAAGATGTTCCTCTCGGGCGTCACCACGGCAACCACGGCTCCAACCTTCACCAAGGGTGTGGTTATTCCTGAGCTGATCTTCATGCTGTTCCAGATGACGTTTGCAGCGATTACCCCTGCGCTGATCATTGGCGCTTTTGCCGAGCGCATCAAGTTTTCGGCTGTTATCCTGTTCTCGCTTCTGTGGGTGACCTTCGTTTACTTCCCGGTTGCACACATGGTGTGGGACGCAAGCGGCTATCTGTTTGGCCTCGGCGCACTTGATTTCGCTGGTGGCACGGTTGTTCACATCAACGCCGGTGTTGCTGGTCTGGTGGGCGCTCTGCTGGTTGGCAAGCGTACCGGCTACGGCAAGGACATGATGGCTCCGCACTCCATGACCATGACCTACATCGGCGCTGCCATGCTGTGGTTCGGCTGGTTCGGCTTTAACGCCGGCTCCAATCTGGAAGCTTCCGGTGGTGCCATGCTGGCCACCGTCAACACCTTCGTTGCAACGGCTGCTGCCACCCTGTCGTGGTGCGTGGTTGAATCCTTCACCCGTGGCAAGGCTTCCATGCTGGGTGCCGCTTCGGGCATGATCGCTGGTCTGGTTGCTGTAACCCCTGCGGCTGGTATCGTTGGCCCCATGGGCGCGATTGTTCTGGGCGTTGTGGTGTCGCCCCTGTGCTACTTCTTCGTCTCTGTCGTGAAGAACAAGTTTGGCTACGATGATACCGCTGACGTGTTCGGCGTTCACGGCATCGGCGGCATGTTCGGCGCGATTGCAACGGGCGTGTTCGCAAGTGCTTCGCTCGGTGGCGTTGGCTATGCCGAAGGTGTGACCATGGGCCATCAGGTTATGGTGCAGATCAAGGCTGTTGTGATCACCATCCTGTGGACCGGTATTGGCTCCTTCATCATCTACAAGATTGTCGATGTGATTGTTGGTCTGCGCGTGCCCGTGGAAGCCGAGCGCGAAGGTCTCGACCTCGCGTCTCACGGCGAAGCCGCTTACCACAGCTAAAAGGTTCGAGATGGGTGGAGAGCCACCCGTCACAGATCCAGAAATGTGGATTTTGATGGATTGTTGGAAAGCCCGGTGCAAGCCGGGCTTTCTGTCATTTTTTCAGGCTTTTGCGTTGGAGTGCTCCATGGTTAAAGGAGTATTAACTTGGTTCTTGGTAGCGTGTTCCTTTAGAGGACCCGATTGAATCCCCGTGATTCGTCTGGTCCAGCCCCTTTTGTCGATATCGTACGGGCAGGCGAACAGGTATGAGCAGAACCACGCTGACAGCAATGGAAGAGAGAACACCCCGTTCGGTGGTGGTTGGTTTTCTTGTCAGGCAGTTTCTGGCCCTGATCGGCTTTGGCGTCTTTTTGGGGTTGGTTGCTGCCGTTGCGGCTCTCTCCACCTGGAACATTGACGATCCAAGCTTTTCCTATGCCACGGATCGCGCCCCCACCAATATTCTTGGCTATCCCGGCGCGGTGTTTTCTGATCTTGCCATGCAGTTTTTTGGCCTTGCATCGGTGGCCACCCTGCTGCCGGTGCTGGCTTGGGCGCTTTCACTGATTTCCGGGCGGCGCATCACCCGCCTGCCGCGCCGGATTGCGGCCTGGGCTGCGGGTGCCATTGTGGCGGCGGCTGTGTTCGGCTGTTTTCCACCACCGGCCACATGGCCGATTCCCAATGGTATTGGTGGCGTGATTGGCGATATGATCTTGCGGTTTCCAGCGCTGTTTGTGGGTGCCTATCCCACGGGTGCCTTTGCCATGGCCGTGGGTGCAGTACTTGCCATTCCCATGTTGTGGTTCATGCTGTTTGCTGGTGGAATCATTGGCAATGAGGATGATGATGCCGAAGACGAGATGATTGCAGCCCATGCCAAATCGGCCAGCGCCCGCTCCGCCAAGGTCGCTGTGAATGACGATGAGGATGACGAGGAAGATCGCGTTGGCCCGTTGGCCTTGATCGCGGGTGCTGTCACCCATGCGTGGTATACCGGCCATGCCCGCCTGCGTCGCATGGCTGGCATGAAGCCACAAGGGCGCGAAAAAGCCGCTTTTGAACAGCCTTATGATTTCAACGACGATGAATTCGCTGGTCATAGTGAACAGCCGCGTATGACGGGTGAGCGCACGGAGCCGGGCTTTGTTTCGGGTGCGCGTCGGCGTATCGCGGCTCCGCCTGTGGCCTTTGAGGAAGAGCATGACGAGCCGCCGTTTGACCTTCGCGGTCGTGGTCGTGCCTCCGATGACATTCTGTTTGATGACGACGAAGAAGATCTTGCACCAAAGCCTGCGCCTCGTCGTGGCCCTGCGCGTTCGGAAAGGCCGCGCGTTGTGCCTGCCCAGCCGGTTGGTCCTCGCGGCAATCGCGGTTTCCAGCTGCCATCCATTGATCTGCTGATGGAGCCGCCCCGCAGTGTCACCAAGGATGTCACCTTATCCGCCGATCAGTTGGAACAAAATGCCCGTATGCTGGAAGGTGTGCTGGAAGATTTTGGCGTCAAGGGTGACATTATCGAGGTGCGCCCCGGCCCAGTCGTGACACTGTATGAGCTTGAGCCCGCACCGGGCATCAAGTCTTCCCGCGTCATTGGTTTGGCCGATGATATTGCTCGCTCGATGAGCGCCATTGCAGCCCGCGTGGCCGTGGTGCCGGGGCGCAATGCCATTGGTATCGAACTGCCAAACCGCACCCGTGAAACGGTGTATCTGCGCGAAATGATCAGCAGTCGCGATTTTGACAGCTCAAAGGCCAAGTTGCCCATGGCTTTGGGCAAGACCATTGGCGGCGAGCCGGTGATTGCCGATCTGGCCAAAATGCCGCATTTGCTGGTGGCTGGCACCACCGGTTCCGGTAAATCGGTGGCGATCAACACCATGATCCTGTCGCTGGTCTATCGCTTGCCGCCGGAAAAATGCCGGTTGATCATGATTGATCCGAAAATGTTGGAACTGTCGATTTACGATGGCATTCCGCATCTGCTTTCGCCCGTTGTGACCGATCCGAAAAAGGCTGTTGTTGCCTTGAAATGGACCGTGCGCGAGATGGAAGAGCGCTACAAGAAAATGTCCAAGATCGGCGTGCGCAACATTGACGGCTTCAACAGCCGTGTGGAGCAGGCGATCGAAAAGGGCGAGGTGCTAACCCGCACCGTGCAGACGGGCTTTGATCGTCAGACGGGCGAGGCCATGTATGAAACGGAAAAGTTTGATCTCAAGCCCATCCCCTATATCGTCGTGATCATCGATGAAATGGCCGACCTGATGATGGTGGCGGGCAAGGATATTGAAGGTGCGGTACAGCGATTGGCGCAGATGGCGCGTGCGGCGGGCATCCACCTGATTATGGCCACCCAGCGTCCTTCGGTGGATGTGATCACCGGCACGATCAAGGCCAACTTCCCCACCCGGATTTCCTTCCAGGTGACCTCGAAAATCGACAGCCGCACCATTTTGGGCGAGCAGGGTGCCGAGCATCTGCTGGGTCAGGGCGATATGCTGCAAATGGTCGGCGGCGGCCGGATCTGCCGCGTGCATGGACCATTTGTGTCGGATGCCGAAGTGGAACAGGTGGTCGCTCATCTGAAAACCCAAGGCCGTCCTGAATATCTTGGCACTGTGACGGAAGAAGATCACTCTGAGCCAGCCGCAGCTGCACCGGCTGCGGTGTCCGATGAGAGCTATGAGCGTGTTGCCGGTGCCGCTGGCGGCGATGATAGCGACGAGCTCTATGAAAAGGCCGTGAAAGTGGTGTTGCGCGATCAGAAATGCTCAACATCTTACATCCAGCGCCGCCTGTCCGTGGGCTATAACCGCGCCGCCTCTTTGGTAGAGCGTATGGAACGTGAAGGTCTGGTGGGTGCTGCCAACCATGTTGGCAAGCGCGAGATCATTGCTGGTTCTGTTGTTGAACCCAACAGCGGCATTGGCTTCCACGACGGCGAATAATCAACCACATGGAATGCGCGGCAGGTTATTTTGAAGAACCTCTCGCTCGACGTTTCGTCATCCTCGGGCTTGTCCCGAGGATCTGCTGTCGCCTAACAAGAAATTGATATTATTGGATAAATTTTACGTGGTCAGATGCTCGGCACAGGGCCGAGCATGACGTCGAGGATACATTTAGGCTTTGTCAGCGGTCTCATACGGCAGGTGATGAACCTGCCGCACTTTTTGTTATTTCCGTTGCGCAACATAGGCCCGCCAGCCACCCAGAGCGGTCACTTCCTGCGCGCCCACCACGGCATGGGCTTCGCACAAAAAGCCGGACACTTGAGAGCCGTCATCCAGCGTTACTTTGCCAATGCCAAGCGGAGCCGGAATGTTTTGCACAAACTGGCCAAAGGCCGCTGGCGTGACTTTCCAAACCTCAACCTCCAGACCTGCGCCCTCAAAACCGGGTTCGCGGATCAGACCGGGCTTGGGTGGCGTGGTGTTGGGCAGCACGAACAGGCGATAATCGCCTGCCGTGCGGCAGGTTTTGAGCAATTTGCCGCCGGGGCCAGTCAGCTCATGGTTTAGAGGCATTCCGGTGAGGTGCGCGCCCACTACCACAATGCTCACAAGGCCATCATTGTCCGGTGTGACACGGCTTGCTTCCGGGATCTTCGCGGTTTTGTCCTTGCCCATGCCAGCGCGAAGGCTTCGGTGCATGGCATCGGCAAAGGGTGCCAAGGCATCATCGCTAAAGGCGGGGCCAATCAGCGTCACACCAGCGGGTAGATGGTCGTTTGTGTCAAAGCCTGCGGGAATGGCAATGGCGGCATAGCCGTAGAGATTGGCAAAATTGGTGTAGCGGCCAAAATGTCCATTGCGGGTGATCGGGTCTGCCAGCATCTCTTCCACCGTGTAGGTGGTGGGGGAGGTGGGCAACAGCAGTACATCAAAATTTTCCCACGTCGCTTTCACCTGCTGGCCAAGGGCTTCCAGCTTATAGCGACCTTCAAAAGCGTCTACCGCGCTATAGCTTTTGGCCCCTTCGATGATGGTGCGCACGGTGGGGTCGAAGTCATCGGCATTGGTGCCGAGGAAATCCTTCACAGCCGCCAAACGCTCGGCCACCCATGGGCCGTTGTAGAGCAACTCGGCGGCTTGACGGAAGGGCGCATAATCGAAGGGCACAATGGTGGCACCCAGTGATTTCGCCCGCTCGATCGCGGCATCATAGAGCGCTTCGACTTGTTTATTGCCGAAAAACTCCCGCTCATCTCCTGCCAGCACCCCAACACGAAGCCCTTCGCTTGGCAGTGCCACGGGCACCGCTTTGCGCGAAAACGGATCGGCGGCGTCATAACCATCCATGATCTTGCGAATGGCAATGCCATCGCCCACGGTGGCCGCAAACACTGTCACCACATCCACACTGCGGCAGGCGGGAACCACACCAACATTGGGTACCAGACCAGGCGTGGGTTTGATTCCGACCAGATTGTTAAAGGCTGCTGGCACGCGGCCAGAACCGGCGGTGTCGGTGCCCAGAGAAAACGCCGCAAGGCCGGAAGCCACGGCAACCGCCGAGCCGGACGACGAGCCACCCGACACATAGGCCTTATCAAACACCGAGCGCGGTGCGCCGTACGGTGAGCGGGTGCCGTTCAGCCCCGTGGCAAATTGGTCGAGATTGGTTTTGCCAATCACCAAAGCGCCAGCCGCTTTCAGGCGGGCGACGACCGTTGCATCCTGCTCAGGCGTATAGGCATAGGCCGGGCATCCGCCGGTGGTGGGCAGGCCTGCAACATCGATATTGTCTTTCACAGCAAAGGGAATTCCCCAAAGCGGCAGGCTGTTGGGCGCAGGCGCGCGGGCCAGAAGCGCTTGGGCTTGTGAGCGCAAATCATCCTCCGGCGTTTTCGTGATGAAAATCGCTGGATCATCGGAGGCATTGCACCGCGCAATCACCTCTTCCACCAGTTGGACCGGAGAGAGGCCGTTTGCATAAGCGGTTTGTAGTGATGCGAGATCAAGAATGGTGGGAAGCATTATTTTTCCTCCAGAATAAACAAAACGTCTCCGGCTTTGACATTGCGTCCGGGCGTGATGCGAAGTTCGCGCACGCGGCCGCTCCCGTGGGCGGTGATGTTGATTTCCATTTTCATGGATTCAAGAATGGCAAGGGTATCGCCAACCGTGACGCTTTGGCCTTCCTCAATCAGGATTTTCCAGACGTTGCCGGGCACTGAGCTTTCCACGCCAAAGCACCCTGCGGGAATATCGCCACCAATGCCGGGGCTTGCCGCATCATCCACCACAAAGCTGTCCAGCCCTTGTTCCTTCCAGCGTTGACGCTCGGCCTCAAACGCCGCCTGTTGGCCGGTCTTGAAAGCGTGGATGCTGGTTGCATTGGCCTTCAGTTCGGCTTCATAGGCCCCGTAGGAGAACGTGCCCTCTTCAATGCGAAGCGGATAACCCCCGTACGGGAATGCGGCGCGGGCCTCCGTCAATTCTTCGTGGCTGACAGGGAAAAAGCGGATCTGGTCAAAGAAATCCAAAAGCCAAGGTTTGCCTTTGCCGAACACCGGGGTTTGCCGCCATGTGTTCCACACCTGAATGGTGCGGCCAAACAGTTGGTAGCCGCCCGGTCCCTCCATGCCGTAGATACACATATAGGCACCGCCAATGCCCACGGCATTTTCGGGTGTCCATGTGCGGGCGGGGTTGTATTTGGTGGTCACCAGCCGATGGCGCGTGTCCAGCGGTGTGGCGACGGGGGCACCCAGATAGACATCGCCCAGACCCATCACCATATAGGAGGCGTTGAAAATCGTGTCTTTCACCGCCTGCTCATCAGCAAGACCGTTGATGCGGCGGATAAACTCGATGTTGGAGGGGCACCACGGCGCATTGGGCCGCACCAATTCCTGATATTTGCGCATGGCAAGTTCTGCATCGGGGTCGTTCCACGATAGCGGCAGATACACCGTGCGGCTCGGCACCGCGACATCCTGTGCAGGCGGCAGGCTGGCTTCAATCTCGGACAATAGCCCCAAAAGACGGGAGCGGGTGAGGCTTGTTCCGTCATAATGAATTTGCAGCGAGCGAATACCGGGGGTGAGATCAATCAAGCCCGGCAGTTTGGCCTCCTTTACCGCCTGCATCAGCAAATGCACGCGAAGACGCAGGGCAATGTCGAGCTGCATCGGGCCATATTCCACCAGCAGATTATCGTCCCCCTGACGGCGATAAACCACAGGCACCGGGCCATCATCGCGGCTGCCGATAATGGCTGACCCTGCCTGTTTACTGATACGCTTCACCACAGGTCCGGCCAGTGGATCAGCTGTGCGGTTGACGGGATGAAAGCGGATTGTATCACCGGGCTTGAACTGCCCCATTTTCCATTGTTCATCACGGGCAATGACCGCCGGGCAGACAAAGCCGCCGAGGCTTGGCCCATCGGGGCCGAGAATGATCGGCATGTCTCCCGTAAAATCAATCGCTCCAATGGCATAGGCATTGTCATGCAGGTTGGAGGGGTGCAAGCCCGCTTCACCGCCATCGGTTCGCGCCCATTTGGGCTGCGGGCCAATCAGCCGAACCCCTGTGCGGGCCGAATTGAAATGTACTTCATACTCGGCTGAAAACAGGGTTTCGATGTCCTCTTCCAGAAAGAAGTCAGGCGCGCCATGCGGACCATAGAGCACGCCCACCGACCATTCCCGGCTGACGCTTGCGGGTTCATTGGCTGGTTTCACCTCTCTTTGTGGCGCGTTGGCCAGCCGCAACACATGCCCGGCGCGCAGGGTTCCTGTGGCATTGCCACCAAATTGCCCAAGGCCAAAGGTGGCGCGTGAGCCGAGCACCACGGGGGCGGCGAAGCCACCATGGACGGCCAGACAGGCCCGCTGACCTGCACCCTGAATGGCACCGATTGCAAGGGTTTGACCGGCTTTGACCTCTACGGGCTTATTGTGGGCAACACCTACGCCATCCAGCAGCATCGGCATTTCAGCTCCGGCAAGGGCAATGGTCACATCCTTGAAAAACTTCAGATGTGGGCCGGAAACCGTCAGCTCCAGCGCTGCCACGTCATCGCCATTGCCCACCAGCCGGTTGGCATGGCGAAACGAGCGCTCATCCATTGGCCCACTTGGCGGCACACCCACATGCCAAAGGCCAAGACGACCCGGCAATTCTTGCAGGCTGGATTGCGCACCGGGGGCGACGACCTCAACCGCATCGGGCGTGAAATGAAAGTCTTTCAGCGCCGTGGTCGCAACATCACCTTCGATCAGCAGATCAGACGTGGCAATGGCTTTGAGATAATCGAGGTTGGTTTCAATGCCCCAAAGGGATGTGCCATCCAACGCTTCCGATAGAGCCTTGATTGCACTCTCGCGATTGTCTGCTGAGACAATTACTTTGGCCAGCATAGGGTCGTAATAGGGCGTGACCTCGGTTCCGGTCTCAATCCAGCCATCGACGCGAACGCCTTCGGGAAAGATCACTTCTGTTAACAACCCGGCACTGGGGCGAAAATCCGCATGGGGCATTTCGGCGTAAACTCGCGCCTCAATGGCGGCACCCTTGGGCTCGAGGTGTTCTTTTCCGCTCAACACATCTTCGCCTGCGGCCTGTCTGATCATCCATTCCACCAGATCAATGCCAAACACGGCTTCGGTGACGGGATGTTCCACCTGAAGGCGGGTGTTGACTTCGAGGAAATAGAATTCCTCACGGGCCGGATCATAAATGAATTCCACCGTTCCGGCAGACTGGTAACGCACCTTTTGCCCCAGAGCGATAGCCGCTGCATGCAGCTTTTGCCGCACGGCATCAGAGAGGTTTGGCGCTGGAGTCTCTTCAATCACCTTTTGATTGCGCCGCTGCAACGAGCAATCCCGCTCGCCGAGGGCGATGACTCGGCCTTTGCCATCGCCAAAAATCTGCACTTCCACATGCCGGGCCTTGGCAACAAACCGTTCCAGATAGACTCGCGCATCGCCAAAGCTGGATTTGGCCGTGCGTTGCACGCTTTCAAAAGCGGCTTGCAAACTCTCTGCATCATGGCACAACATCATACCAATGCCGCCACCGCCTGCGGTGGATTTCAGCATCACCGGATAGCCGATGTCTTTGGCGGCTTCCACGGCTGCATTGACGCTATCCAGCAAATCGGAGCCGGCAAGCAGCGGCACGCCGCTTTCCTTGGCCAGTTCCCGCGCCGTGTGCTTGAGGCCGAAGGCTGCGATATTCTCAGACGTTGGGCCAATGAAAACAATGCCTTCTGCTTTCAGCCGCTCGGCAAAGCCGATGTTTTCCGACAAAAAGCCGTAGCCGGGATGCACGGCCTCAGCCCCCGTGGCCTTGCAGGCAGCAATGACGGCATCGACGTTGAGGTAGCTCTCGGAGGCAGGCGCAGGCCCCAGCCGGTAAGATTCATCGGCCATCAAGGTGGCTTTGGAAAAGCGATCCGCATCGGAATAGACCGCAACAGAGGCAATGCCCATTTTGCGTAGCGTCTTGATGACGCGCATGGCAATTTCGCCGCGATTGGCAATCAGAATTTTTGTAAACATCAAACCGCCTCATCCCAGACCAAAACCCGGATGGGCGTGGGGTCAAAGCCGTTGCAGGGATTGTTGATCTGCGGGCAATTGGAAATCACCAGCAACACATCCATCTCGGCTTTCAGCTCGACATAATCACCGGGGGCGGAAATGCCATCGACAATGGTCATGTCACCATTCGGCGAGATCGGCACATTCATGAAGAAATTGATGTTTGGCACCACATCGCGCTTGCTCATGCCGTGTTTCGACACTTCCAGCACAAAATTATCGCGGCAGGCGTGCAGATATTTGGTGCCAAGGCCAAATCGCACCGTGTTGCTCTCACAAGAGCAGGCACCGGCTGCGGTATCATGACGGCCGCAGCTATCGGCTGTCATGGTCAGCATCACCCGGCCTTCGTTGGACATCACCTTGGTGCCGGTGGAGATATAGGCGGCCCCTTGCTCTCGCATGGTATCCTGATTGGAATAGCGCTCGGAGACATCGTCGGCATTGTAAAACAGCGTGTCAATGGCCTGTTGGCCGTAAGAGTCTTCTATGCGCACCGTCTGGCCGCGCTTGATCACCGTCGAAAACGGTGCCTCGGCAGCAATGAAATGATCTTGCACTGCGTTGGACAGAGTGCGGTGGACGGCGGTTTGAATGAAATTGCTCATGATTTTGCTCCCTCTTACATCGCCGCCAAGGCGTTGTTTTCAAACCCGCGCACCGCTTCTGCCGTGGCGGTGCGGCATAGATCGTCAGCAGCGGGCAGAGTGGCTGCTATCCTCGTGATGCTCACTGGATTGGGCGCGTAAACGGGGTTGGGATCCAGCGGATGGGGGCAATTGGAAAAGCCAACCAGCATATCCATCTCGGCGCGTAGCTCGATATAATCGCCAGCGGAAACGAGATCAGAGTTCCAGAAAAATGTGCCGTCTTCTTTCACCCGCACCGGGGCAAACAGAGACAGCATGGCGGGAATATCGCGCTTGTTGAGACCAGCCTTGGTGGTCAAAAGCACCAGATTGTCACGGGTGTTGCGCAACGCCGCGCCTTGATATTTGCTGGCGTTGGTGGCCGATGTCGAGCCACCCATCAGGCAATCATGCGCGCCACAGGAATCCTCAACAATCGAGAACATCACCTTGCCCATGTCGGAAAAGATCAGGCGGCCTTTGCCAAGGCCGGTGGTCCATTGCATTTTCACCGTGTCGGGCAGGTTCATCCGCTCGTTGGTGTCGTTAGTGTTCCACGCCACCAAAGCCAGCGCGGAAAAGCCGTGGTCAAGGCTGATCCGCAAAACCTCGTTGGTTTTGATCTGCGTGCTCCAATACCAGCCACCGGGAATGACTTCCTGATGAATGATTTTGTCATCCGCCAAGGCCGGTGCTGGCTTTTGGCTCACGCCCGGCAGGGCTTTGGGGGCAAATTCCAGCCCCTTTTTCTGGTGTTCTTCGTAGCGCGCGCGGTTGGCGGCAATTTCATCCGGTGCTCGTCTGATATGCACGGGTTTCTCCTATCTTCGGATCGCCGGGTCGTCCCGGTTAATGACCTTGGCTGGAGACCGGGCCGTCCCGGTCTGGTCGGATGAGGGATGTCTCGCCTGCCTTGCGCGGTGGCCAGATGGTGATGTCTTTGGCGATGGTGGCGCCATAGCGCAGCTTTTCTTCGGGCCGATCACGCGGACGCTCAAACGCCACCACGCGGCTGGCCAGCGTGAAGGCCTCGCGCATATCGTGGGTGACCATCACCACCGTCATGGGGGCTTCGTGCCAGAGCTTTTTCATCAGCACATGGATTTCCGCCCGAATGCCGGGATCAAGCGCGCCAAATGGCTCATCCAACAGCAACACCTTCGGCTTCATCATCAACGCCTGCGCCAAGGCCAAACGCTGCTGCATACCGCCGGAAAGCTGGGCCGGATATTTGCGCTCAGACCCGGAAAGACCCACGGCATCAATCATGGCGCGTGCCTCTTCCACGGCTTTGCGCCTTGCCGTGCCAAAAAGTCTGCCACTGAGTTTTGAGGCTTGCAACTCCGCGCCCAGCAGCACGTTGCCCAGCACGGTGAGATGCGGAAACACCGAATAGCGCT
>DNPN01000134.1 GCA_003501385.1 Rhizobium sp.
GCGCAGGAAGTGCGTGAATTGGCGCAACGCTCGGCCAGCGCCGCCAAGGAGATCAAGGGTTTGATCCAGCATTCGACCACGGAAGTGGCAAGCGGTGTGGCTTTGGTGCGCGAAACCGGCGAAACCTTGAAGGTCATTGGTGGCTATGTTGGCGACATCAATTCCCTGATGGAATCGATTGCCACCTCGTCCAGGGAGCAATCTGTCGGCTTGGCCGAGGTGAATACAGCCGTGAACCAGATGGACCAGACCACGCAGCAAAACGCGGCCATGGTTGAGGAATCCACGGCTGCTTCATCGTCGCTTGCCAATGAAGCAGCCCGTCTGAAAATGCTGGTTGCACAATTTCAATTGGCCAGAGAAACCTTCCACCAGCAGCAGGCTTATGCGGCCTGATGCATTGCAAACTCAGCATGGTGGCTTCATCCCGCCACCATGCTTTTATTCAGTTTTGACAACTATCAGTTTTGTCGAAAAATTTCTGAAATATAGGCTGATTTCCCGGTTTTCCGGGTCTGTGTGGGGGCGTTTGTAACACTTTATTAGAGTGGGGCGCCGCAATATTGATGCTGGTTGCAGAGGATCGATCGCATCATTCCTGAGGCCAGCGCTCAGCGGTGCCGCAGCGTATTGTGCGGGTTGATAAATGCGTCCGGTTGTTGGTTTCGGTCATGAGACAAAGATGCGATGCGGGCTTACCGAGAGGCGGTTTGCCGAGAAGGGGAGAGTGGGAGTGATATTGTTTTGGACATCTGCCTGAATGGGCAATCTCGATTTTTAGAAATGCTCGTTATAATTTCCAAGCGCGCCACGCCCCAAAAATGAGCCGCCCCATTGTTTTGCTCCTACCCTGTGAAGGATGCCGCGTGATGGTGCAACTGATGATTCACTCTTGCATGATTCTTTAAACCAGAACCGGTTTAAAGAGAAAATTATGCAACAAATATAGAGAGCTACAGCGAACCTTTGTGGGCCATGTATGGCGCTTGGCGCTGTAGCATTGTTGAAAAGCTGTAGCATTGTTGAAAAGAAGGCAAACGCATGTCTTTCCGGGATTTTTCGCTGAGCAAGAAGCTCTATCTCACCTTCATCGTCATCATGGCCGGCTGCTTTGTTGCCTCCGGTGTGGTTTTTATGCAGGGCAGGGCAGCCAAGGCGGCGCTGGATAAACATCGTCAGGCCGAACAAATGACGGCTTCCCTTGGCATGGCGCTTGAATTCATGCTGGAAGAGGCTGTTAATCACCGTGGCTATTTGCTGTTCCATTCGGACAGAACCTATCAGGCTGTTTTTGACAATCGTGAGAAAATGGTCAAAGCCATCGATCAGGCTCGCGTTGATGCCCAAGGCCACACCACAATTCTGGCACTGCTGGCAGATGTCAAAGCGGCATCCGATAATTTCCACAACAAGCTTGTGCTGCCACAGCTTGAAGCCGCCAAGGCGGGCAAGCCGCTCAGCGATGTGCTGCAAATCAGAGGCAGCGCCCAGGGTAGCGAGTTGGACGCATTTCGTGAGGCCGGAGCGAAAGTTAAGGCCACGCTGGCCGATCTGACCCGTGAGCAACTTGACATTCAAAGCGATGCCCATGCCAATCTGCAACTGGCGTTGTTCGGTGGCAGCATGGTGGCTGGCGGCATGGCCGTGTTGCTGATCTGGCTGCTGGCCCGCTCTATTGTCACACCCATCACCGGCATGACCAATGCCATGACCCGGCTTGCGGAGGGTGATCACGGTGTGGATGTCCCGGCTGTTGAGCGTGGCGATGAAGTTGGCCGCATGGCCAAGGCCGTTCTGGTCTTCAAGGAGGCCGCTATAGAGAAGCAGCGCCTGACCGGTGAAACCGAGGCCCTGCGCCTTCGCTCCGAGGCCGAGCAGCAGGCAGCGCAGGCGGCCAAGCAGCGTGAAGCCGATGAAATTGCATTTGCTGTTGGTGAACTGGCCGAAGGTCTTTCTGCCTTGGCCAACGGCAATGTGGCCTATCGCTTGGACAAACCTTTCGTTGAGCGTCTCGATAAGCTGCGGATTAACTTCAACGATTCACTGGAAACGTTGCAAGCTGCGCTGCGCACCGTTGGTACCAATGCCCATGCCATTAATGCGGGTGCTGCTGAAATCCGCGCGTCTGCTGATGATCTGGCCAAACGCACCGAGCAACAGGCCGCATCGGTGGAAGAAACCGCAGCCGCTCTGGAGCAGGTGACCCGCACGGTGAATGATAGCGCGCGCCGCGCCGAAGATGTTGGCCAATTGGTGGCCGAGACCCGGACAGGGGCCGAGCGCTCCGGTGCGGTGGTGCGCAACGCGGTTGCGGCCATGACCGAGATTGAAAAGTCTTCCGGCGAGATTGGCAATATTATTGGTGTGATTGAAGACATCGCGTTTCAGACCAATCTTCTGGCCTTGAACGCAGGCGTTGAGGCGGCCCGCGCTGGAGAGGCCGGTAAAGGCTTTGCCGTGGTGGCGCAGGAAGTGCGGGCGCTGGCCGAGCGCTCTGCCAATGCCGCCAAGGAAATCAAGGTGCTGATCAGCGTATCCAGTGGTCATGTGGGCACGGGCGTATCGCTGGTGGGTGAAACAGGCCGCGAACTGGAACAGATCGTTACGGCGGTTCAGCATATCAGCGAAAATATTGCCGCAATTGTCACCTCCAGCCGCGAGCAATCGACGGGTCTTTCCGAAATCAACACGGCTGTCACGGCTATGGACCAAGGCACCCAGCAAAATGCCGCCATGGTGGAGCAGCAAACGGCTGCAAGCCACACGCTGGCATCTGAAGCCGACGGTTTGATGGCACTGCTGCGTCAGTTTAATCTGGGCAATGGTCAGGCCAATCCCCGCGCCACTGGTTCTTCTGCAACACCCCGCATGGCCACCCATCAGCCTGCACAACGCAGCGCACCAGAGCCAGCCCGCGCTCTAAGCAGCAAACCCGGAAGCAAGAGCGTGGGAGCTGCATCGGCCTCCGTGAAGCAAGAGTGGTCGGAATTTTAAACGAGTAGCATCCGGTTGGTTGGTGTCTTGGCAGAGGTCTTGGACAGCATCGCTCTGCTCTAGAGTTTGTCAGGGAAAAG
>DNPN01000271.1:0-378 GCA_003501385.1 Rhizobium sp.
ACTTTTGAGGCACTCTCAAACGCACTCGGATCTATCTGCAATCTCTTCAATCGAAAAGAATGCTTCAATTTCTTCAAAGCCGCAGGATATGCGCCAGATTAATCGTACGACGCTATAAATAAGAGATAAAGCCTGTCATGTTCAATCTGAACCTGACACACTCTAACCCGCGCGGCGCATCTGCCCGGTCATCCCTTGCGAAACCTTGAAGCTCTGAATGAGGTTGAGAAGATCCCCCGTGTCATTGGCCAGCACTTCGGCAGACGCCGTGGTTTCCTCCGCCATCGCGGCGTTCTGCTGGGTGGCCGTATCCAGCTGGTTCAGCGAAGAAGCAATTGAGCGAATGGTGGTGTCCTGCTCGGCAGCACTGGCGGCAAT
>DNPN01000271.1:703-17879 GCA_003501385.1 Rhizobium sp.
TCACCCGTGCGACCCACCAACTGCACGCCCTCATTCACCTGCGCCGATGAGCGGGCAATCTGTTCCTTGATTTCCTTGGCTGCCGCCGCAGAGCGCTGTGCCAGCTCACGCACTTCCTGCGCAACCACCGCAAAGCCCTTGCCGCTTTCGCCTGCACGCGCCGCTTCAACACCGGCATTCAGCGCCAAAAGATTGGTCTGGAACGCAATCTCGTCAATCACACCAATAATCTTGGTGATCTCTTCCGAGGATTTTTCAATACCACTCATCGCATCAATCGCATGGGCCACAATGCCATCGCTCTGCTGCGCTTCCTTGCTCACAGACAGCACCCGGCCAGCCGCTTCCCGCGCACCATCTGCCGTCTGGCGGATCGCCACCGTCAGCTCATCCAGTGCCGCCGATGTCTCTTCCAGATTGGCGGCCTGACGCTCCGTACGGTTGGCCAGATCACCAGATGCGCGACGGATTTCTTCCTTGCTCACGGCAATGTCATTGCCCTTGAGGTTGACGCGGCTCATCGCCTGCTCCAACCCATTCAAGGCATTGTTGAAGTTCTGGCGAAGATCTTCGTATTTCCGCCCGAGATCGGCGCAGCGCACCGTAAGATCGCCTTCTGCCAACCGCTCAAGCGACACACCAATGGTCGATACCGCATGGGCCTGTTCGCGCGCCTCCGCAGCCTGACGCTCCAGATTTTGCTGGCGCTCGCCATCCAGCTCGCGCTGCTGCTCTTGCTGGCGCTCCGTCATGGCGTGGCGCTCGCGCACCTTTTCCTGAAGTGATTTGGTGGCTTTCGCCATCATGCCAACTTCATTGTGCATGTCGGTGTGAGGAATGTCGATGGCAACGTTCTCATCCGCTACCGCTTCAAGCGCGTCATGAATGGCTTTCAGCGGCCGTGAAATGCCGCGGATCACAAAATAGGCTGCGACAAGACCAATCACAAAGACGATCAGGCCGGTTGACAAGGCACGCAGCATTGATGCGTTCACCTCTGTATCCAGATCATCCATGTAGAGACCTGTTACAACTACAACGCCCCAAGGCTCGAATGCTTTGGCATAAGACGTCTTGCGAAAATCATTTCCTTCCTGACCGGGCTTTGGACCATAAAAATCAGTACGCCCACCACCCGCACGCCCCAGTCTCACCAATTCATCGCGGTAGGCATAGCCTTTGCTGTCAGCCACACCTTTGAAACTCTGTCCAACGCGCTTTGGATCGGGGTGAAAGAGCATTTTCACATCGTAATCATAGCCAAAGAAATACCCGTCTGGGTTAAATTTCATGGCATTGATCGTGTTATAGGCCGCCTTTTGAGCATCAAGCCGCGAAAGCTCTCCTGCCACTTCCTTGGCATTATAGAGCTTCATCACCGAAATCGCGGTTTCAACCTCTGTTCGCAACATTTCATAACGTTGATTGTAAATAGTTTCCGCAGACGAGCGGATCTGGAAAAATGTAGCCACCGTAAAGGCGGCCATGAGGCCACCAACCAGCAGAAAGAGCTGTCGCGATATTCTGAGATTTTTCATTGACGCTCCAAACATTCAATTTTCCCAATATATTTGTGGTATATTAGAGTTTTTCTGTAAAAAAATGATTAAAATATATCCAGTTAGCCGCTTAAATTGGCACATACGTAAAGACAGAAAATTGCACATCCCGATTGTATATCTGACAGCTCTCGGCACCGTAGGGACCAACTGCACGATAGGTATGGCATCATACTCACCGCAATGAAAAACGAACGGCAGACCACAGCTCAAATTGCCCGCCTGCCAGCGTCGCAGATAGAATGCCCTCGTTTATTGCGGGCTTTATTCGAGGACGCTGCGCGAAAAAGGCCGCCGAATGGCTTCGGCGGCGTATTCGGAGACTTAGATGTTTAGAGTCTGTCTGGTTCAATCTGAACCTGACAGACTCTAGCCAGCACTTCAGCCGATGCCGTGGTTTCTTCCGCCATCGCTGCATTTTGCTGTGTTGCTGTATCCAGCTGGTTCAGCGAAGAAGCAATTGAGCGAATGGTGGTGTCCTGCTCGGCAGCACTGGCGGCAATCCGGGCCACCACGTCATTGGCCTCGGTGATCTGGCCGGAGATCCGCTTCAGCGCTTCACCCGTGCGACCCACCAACTGCACGCCCTCATTCACCTGCGCCGATGAACGGGCAATCTGTTCCTTGATTTCCTTGGCCGCCGCCGCAGAGCGCTGTGCCAGTTCGCGCACTTCCTGCGCAACCACCGCAAAGCCCTTGCCGCTTTCGCCTGCACGCGCCGCTTCAACACCGGCATTCAGCGCCAAAAGATTGGTCTGGAACGCGATCTCGCCAATCACACCAAATGATCTTGGTGATCTCTTCCGAGGATTTTTCAATACCACTCATCGCATCAATATCGTTAAAAAAGAATAAGCACTGAGAACATGCCACGCGAAGAACTGCACAGCCACTATCCCGGGATGCAGACCTGATCTAGGGTACGACGAACCACAATTTTGATCATCCACAGAAACAGGAGCTTCAACTGTTTGTTGCTGTCGCAGATTTTTACTTGAATTTTTTATTCATGTTTAATATCGAAGAGTATGCTCCTGGCTCGGACACCATCGTTGATGGCGGGGTCAGACAATTGTTTTGCTTGGAAGGATGTTTCATGGTGTTGCGTTGCCCCTCCACTCTCGTTCGCGCGGGTTTCGCTGTTTTTGTTGCTGTGAGCAGCACCCTTGCCTTGCCATTCAGCGCGTCTGCGCAACAGGCCGCGCCTGTCAGTGAAACAACCATCCCGGCGCCTGCATCGACGACCCCGGACATGACGGCAACGCCAGCACAGCCGGTCTCCGCGAAAGAACGCGCCGATATTCCCCATAATCTTTCGCCGATTGGCATGTTTATGGCCGCCGATTGGATTGTGAAAGGGGTGATGATCGCCCTTGGGCTTGCCTCGGTTGCCACCTGGACCATTATGATCGCCAAAACCCTGCAACTGAGCACGGCGAAAGCGCAGGTGCGCCGCGGGCTTATCGCTCTTCGGCAGGCGCGCTCCTTGCATCAAGCCGCCAGGAGCCTGCAAAAGCAACGCGGCGCAGTGGCCCTGATGCTGACAACCGCTGCTGAAGAACTGGCCCTGTCTGAACCCGCTCTCGACTATGCTGGCACCGACGGCGTGAAGGAACGCCTCACCTCGGCCCTGTCGCGGATTGAAGTGGGTACCGGACGCCGCATGACAGCAGGCACCGGCATTTTGGCCACCATTGGCTCGATTGGCCCGTTTGTAGGACTGTTTGGCACCGTGTGGGGTATTATGAATGCCTTTATCGGCATTTCTGAATCGCAGACCACCAATCTCGCTGTGGTTGCTCCCGGCATTGCCGAGGCCTTGCTGGCCACGGCCATCGGCCTTGTTGCGGCTATTCCAGCGGTGGTGATCTACAACGTGTTTGCCCGCGCCGTCACCGGCTATCGCCTGCAATTGGTGGATGCCGCCGCCGCTGTTGAGCGCTTGCTGAGCCGTGATCTGGACTTTCGCAAAGTGCCCGCTGATGTGCGTGCCGCCCGCCTCAAGGTGGTGACGGAGTAAGATCATGGCAGGCGGTATTCGCGATCAATCCGGTGACGATCTCGTGGAAAATCACGAGATCAATGTCACACCCTTTATCGATGTCATGCTGGTGCTGATGATCATCTTCATGGTGGCCGCCCCCTTGGCGACGGTTGATGTCAATGTCGATCTGCCTGCCTCCAGCGCGGCACCGGCCAAACGACCGGATGAGCCGGTGTATCTGACCTTGAAACAGGATCTCAGCTTGGCCCTTGGCAATGATGTGATCAATCGTGAGCACCTGGCCGAAGCGTTGGAGACGGTATCCAAAGGCAATAAGGACGCACGCATTTTTCTGCGCGCCGACAAAACGGTGGGTTACGGCGATTTCATGACCGTGATGAATCTTTTGCGCGATGCAGGCTATCTGAAAATCGCCTTGGTGGGCCTTGAAACACTGCCGCAGGCAACGGTGAGCGACACCGCCCCCGCAACGGCCTCCGAGGTGCGGAGCGGCCCATGAAACCGGGAAATGATCTGAGAGCGCGCTTGTCTGCCGCCGAAGTCCTGTTGTGGGGCGCTGCTGGCGTTGTGGCCTTCGCGGCTCATGCCGGAGCCGTGGTTTTGATGATGCGCGAGCCGATTGAGACGGCGGCGTCCAACCAACCACCTGCCGCCATTATGATTGATCTTGCACCGGAACCTGAAGCCGCCAAAGTGGATGACAATCAGGTCAGTCCAGATCAACACGACGCGCAAGAGGTGGTGTCTCCGAGCATGACCCCGCCCGTCGAGGAACCACCGCCAGAGCCCATCAAAGAGCCGCAGCCGGACCCTGCACCACCAGAGCCAACGCCGCCGGAGCCTACCCCCGTGGAGCCACCGCCACCAGAGCTGCCAAAGCCGGAACCAATTGTGGAGCCGAAGCCTGTGGAGCAAGCAGAGACGGCACCGATGGAGAATGTCGAAGTTCCGCTACCGCTGACCAGACCCCCGGAAGTTCAGCCGCAAAAAAAGGCCGAGGAAGCGCCAAAGCCCGTGGTGAAGAAGAAGCCTCAGACTCCGCCCCCGCCAAAGGCGCAAGTGGCTGCGCGCGAGGCCAAGGCCGAGGTGACCCAATCGGACAAGACAGCGGCGCAAACCACCAGCTCCGGCCTGTTTTCCTCCTCATCAGCAACACCGGCAAAGTGGCAAACGCAATTGAGCGCCTATTTGCAACGCCGAAAGCGCTATCCACGCGAATCCGAGAGAAACAAGGAAGAAGGCACGGTTTACGCCCGCTTCCAGATTGATGGCAGCGGCAATGTGCTGTCGGTGTCGATTTCGCGCTCCTCCGGCTTTGCCGGGCTGGATCAGGCGATTGTGGACATGATCAGGCAGGCATCGCCCGTTCCGGCCCCGCCGCCAGAGGCGGGCAAGACCATTACGGTGCCCTTTCGTTTCAGCCTGCGGTAATTCGCTCGGCCTGCGCCATCATCAAGGGGCCAATCCCCTTGATGTCATCGTCTTTCAGCGCCTCGGACAGATAATATGCCGGGGTGCCATCGCGATAAATGCCATCAAACCCGCCAAGACCGGCGACACAGCAAATGTCTTGCAACACAACACGGCCCGCATCATTGGCGCGCAGCGCAAGCCGCTCAAGGCTTTGCAGAGCCTCGCTGCCGATCTCGCCAAAGCCTGGAGCCGCCAAAAGCCGTGCTGCCTTGAGATAGGCATAGGAAAACATGGCCGTGGCCGAGCTCTCCGCATAATTGCCAGCCAGATCCGGCTGATCAATCACCTGTAACCAGCGACCATCCGGAGTGCGCAGTGCTTGCAACCGCAGCAAAAGATCAACGAGCCTTTGCTGGAGCAAGTTGGTTTTAAAATGATCCGGCAGATGCTCCAGCAGGTCCACCATGGCCATGGCCAGCCAGCCAATGGAACGCGCCCAATGGGCGGGGGAAAGTCCCGTGTCTGGGTCGGCCCAGGCTTGAAGCCTCTCCTCATCATAGCCGTGGCGATAAAGTCCGCTGGCGGCATCTGCGGTTAAATCCAGCGCGACCAATAGTTCATCCACAGCATCCCACAGCACGGCCGGCTGGTCGGTCAGCGCACCATACTCCGCCTTGAAGGCCAGCCCCATATAGAGACCATCCAGCCAGACTTGATGGGGATAGCGCAATTTATGCCAATAAGGCCCCGCTTTAATGCGCGGATGGCTTTGCAACTGCGCCGCCAAAGTATCTGCCGCCTTGCGATAGCGCTCATCCCCCGTATGCTGAAACAAGGTGATCAGCGCCCGACCCGGCAAAATATTATCGATATTATACTCGCTCAGCTGATAGCCCCGCAAGCGCCCATCCGCATCCACCTGCGCATCCACAAGCCGTTTGAGATGATCATACCAGCGAGCCTCGCCCGTGGCCTCATGCAAGGCAATCAGCCCGCGATAAAGGCAACCATCCTCATAGCACCAGTGCCCGTCCTTATAAGGCGCATAATCGCGGGCATAGGCATCAAAATAATCCATCATCCTTGCCCCTCCTCCTGAGCGTCAGATCATGTTGAATGTAACCGCGAGGTTGTAACATCCTCGCTCAGCTTGTCCAGCCAATGGTTGGCCGATCCATCACGGTGCGGCCCATCAGGCTGGCGGTGAGGTCTGCCATCAGAATGGCCGTGCGGCCACGCTCATCCAGAAAGGGGTTCAGCTCCACCAGATCAAGGCTGGACACCAGACCGCTATCATGCAGCATTTCCATCACCAGATGCGCCTCGCGAAACGTGGCACCGCCCGGCACCGTCGTGCCAACGGCGGGCGCAATGGCAGGATCCAGAAAATCCACATCAAAGCTCACATGCAGCAAGCCATTGGCGGCTTTGACTTTATCGAGGAAGGTTTGCAAGAGCACGCCCACCCCATGTTCATCAATCATCCGCATATCATGCACGGTAATGCCGCTGTCGCGCAGTGCCGCCTTTTCTGCCGGGTCCACGCTGCGAATGCCGATCATAGCCACATTGGCCGGGTCCACCGCATGGGTCAGTTTCGGATAATAGCCCTGAAACCCCGCCCTTCCGGTGAAATAGGCCACAGGTGTGCCATGCAGATTGCCGCTTTGCGTCGTATCCAGCGTGTGGAAATCCGTATGGGCATCCAGCCACAGCACAAACAGCGGACGGCCCAGCGCGTGGGCGCGGCGTGCCAGGCCCGGCACCGTACCTGCCGACAGGGCATGGTCGCCGCCCAGAAAAATCGGCATAGCCCCTTCGCTTTCAACATAGGCACTCTGCTCCAGCGTCTCGATCCAACCCACCGTTTCGGGCAGATGGTGAATAGCCGGATTGGGATGCAACAGCGGCTTCAACGGCGTTGGCGCAAGATTGCCCAGATCGCTCACCTCATGGCCAAGCTCGACCAGCATCGAGGCCAATCCGGCAATGCGCAGCGCGCTTGGCCCCATCTCGCAGCCCAGACGGCCAGCGCCAATCTGCACCGGTGCACCGATCAATCTACATTTCATCGTCAACTCCCTCGACTGCGCCAGATCGAAAACCGGCCCTCGGATTTTGCAGAAAATCCATCTTTAAAACAAAAGCCTATCGAACCGAATGGAACAAGCCTTCTGCGCAAGGCTATCATTCCATCATTACAGCACAGGGACATGAGCAGTTGAACCGTGCAATGTGTTCATTATCCCCATGAAATGAGAGAAACTGCCACAACAGCCTGTCAAAATGACAGATGAACGTGCAAAATCATTATTCTTGAGATCATTCTGCGCGAAACCGAGGACAGAATGAGCGATGACACCACCGCTGCACGCGACTGTCTTTTCACCAAACCACAATGAAAGCTTGAAAACGCCACGCTTTCCTGCAGTTTCATGATGACCAAAACAAAACAAGCAGCAACAGAGGGGCGCTATGACAGATCGATTGAAGGGAAAAATCGCCATTATTTCCGGTGGCGCAACCGGCATGGGCGGTGCTGCATCAAAACTGTTTGCGGCTGAGGGGGCGAAAGTCGCCATCATTGACCGCAATGCCGAGGAAGCCGAAAAAACCGTCGTTGCCATTCGCGCAAGTGGGGGGACTGCGGCCTATTGGGTGGCCGATGTTTCCGAGGAAGAGGCCGTGAACGTTGCCGTTAAAGGCGTAGAAGACACGTTTGGCCCCGTCACGGTGCTGTTCAACCATGCCGGAACCATTGTGATCAAACCGTTTTTAGAAACCACGCTGGAGGAATGGGACTGGCTGCATGCCGTGAATGTCCGCTCGATGTTTCTGATGACCAAAGCGGTTTTGCCCGGCATGATCAAGGCGGGTGGCGGCTCCATCGTCTGCACATCCTCGATTTCCGCTGTGGCGGCGACACCGATGGAAGTACTTTACGACACCACCAAGGGTGCGGTTCATATGTTTGCCCGCGCCATTGGCGTGGAATTTCGAGATCGCAATATCCGCTGCAATGCCGTCTGCCCCGGCTTTATCCGCACGCCGCATGGCCTGCGGGAGGTTGAACAACTGCAAGCGCTGGGCGTCGATGTATCGGATGCAGCCATTGCAGCTCAACAAGGCCGCATTGGGGAGCCAGAAGATGTGGCCCGCGCCGCCCTTTATCTGGCCAGCGATGAGTCCATGTTTGTCAACGGTGCCCATCTTTTTGTTGATAACGGCTTTACCGCGATTTGAAGTCGTCTTGAACGAAAAAGGGCCGTACGGAACGCGTCCGCACGGCCCAGATTGGCGATTGCCCCCTCCCGGAAGCTCTTCGCCGGCGGCAGCAGCCGGTCCGCCTGAACCACTGCCGCACAATTCTCAAAACCCGTTTCAGGGATAAATCACGCCCTTGCGCAAAATGATATTGGCATAAAGACGAGGCTCCCCAGTCTGCACCACCGTGTGGGCTGCCTTGACGCGGGGGTAGAAATCCGGTCCCAGCAGCGGCACAACCGGCTGTTTCGGTTCATGGCGTGCGCAGCAGGCAATCATCTCTTCATGCACCGGATCCAGCAGGTCGCGCTCTTTGCCGACGGTAGAGCGGAAAATGGCTTCCGGCACGAAATCATCGATCGGCAGAACCGACAGGATGGCGTCCAGCACGGGAATCAAGCCCAGACCATCCAGCCGCACCAGTCTGCGTGCATGCTCAAGGCCGGGATAATTGCCATCAACAATGGCAATTTCATCGCCGTGACCCATGGCCCGCAGGGTGGCCAGCAATTCGGGATTAAGAATGGGGTTGAGACCCTTCAACATTACACAAGCTCCTTGAACAAAACATTCTGATCCAAAAGATAGCGGGAAAACAGCGGCAGGCTGGCACCACCAACCGAACGCGCCTGATGTCCCACAATCCCTTCCACAATCTCGGGCATCAACACACCCTGCAGATCGAGGTCTCGCACGGCTTCGCGAACAGCCATCACCAGCCGCTGCCGTACCCAATCGGGAAAGCCGCCGTCAATCACGGCTGCCGAAAAATCGATGATCGACGCAGACGCCACAATGGCCTGCGCCAGCGCCGCTGCCGAATCCCTGATCCAGATCTCCAGCGGCTCACCGTAATCAATCCAGTCATTGGGCGAATACCACAGTGCCTGTGGATCATGGCCATAATCGCGCAACAGGTTTTCCAGCACGAAAATCGAGGCAATTTTCAGCAATTGCACCGTCTTGCCATCGCGCCGCTGCACCGGCAAAGGCCCAACAGAGCCTGCCGTACCAGAGCGGCCCGAAAACAGCGAGGAATTGATAACAATTCCGCCGCCGATAAAAGAGCCTACGAAAAAATAAACAAAATCAGGATATTGCGGCCCCACCCCAAAGACAAGCTCTGCCGCGCAGGCACTGGTGGCGTCATTTTGCAAAAACACAGGATAGGAAATTTTGGCCGCTGCCTCGGTATGCAGATCGACGCTTCGCCACGCATCCATGTCCTGACTGGGCGCACCCGTCTCCTCGGCCCAGCTCCACAGTTCAAACGGTGCGGCAATCCCCACACCGGCAATCCGCGCGCGCTCCGATGCTGTCAGACGCGCCTCAAGCTGGGCAATGCCATCAACAATAAAATCCAGCAGCGGTGCTGGCATGGGATAGGGATAGGTGCAGCGCACCTCATGGCGAATTTCACCGACAAAATCCATCAACACCAGATTGGCGCTACGACGACCAATCTTGACGCCAAAGGAATAAACCGAATCGGGATTGAGATGCATGGGAACGGATGGCTGGCCCACACGTCCGCGCACAGGCTCACCCCGAATCAACAGGCCTTCCCGCTCCAGCACACGCATGATCACCGTAACGGTTTGCGCAGACAAGCCGCTGCGGCGTGCAATTTCAGCCTTGGACAAACTGCCATGACGCCGCACCAGCGACATCACCAGTCGCTCGTTGTACGCCCGCACACCAACCTGATTGGCACCACCGCTTGTCTCGAGGATCGCGGCAGGCATGGCCTCGCTCGCATGCATCCCCTCACTCATTCCCATTCCTCCCAACCTTCTCGGCCTCCCACCCTTGTCGAAAGGGTTTGTTTTTTTGCCACTCGCAGTCAGTGCCAGCTTGGCACGCGCTCCTCCGCTGCTCCTGCGACTTTCCTTAGCATGGCACAAGAAATTAATAATTCAATTCGATTTATTTATTGACAGCGATTTCGTTTAATGGTTTTTTCAAGCCGGAAGCATGGAAGGCCAGAAGAAATGGTTGGGCCATGTGAACCGAACAGCCCTGAGGAGGGTGTGTTCAATTTTATCCTTGGGAGGATCCTTATGAAGACCAATTTGATCGGTGCCACACTTGGTGCCTTGGCTCTCGGCGTCGTTTTTTCGTCAGGCGCACATGCCGCTGGCGTTTCTGCCTGCTTGATCACCAAGACCGATACAAACCCCTTTTTCGTCAAGATGAAGGAAGGCGCAACTGCCAAGGCTAAAGAACTTGGCGTAACGCTGAAGTCCTACGCTGGTAAGATCGACGGCGACAGCGAAAGCCAGGTTGCGGCAATTGAAACCTGCATTGCCGATGGTGCCAAGGGTATCCTGATCACCGCCTCCGACACCAAAGGCATCGTGCCTGCTGTGAAGGAAGCTCGTGATGCTGGCCTTCTGGTGATCGCGCTCGACACCCCGCTTGATCCCGTCAATGCTGCCGATGCAACATTCGCAACCGACAACCTGCTGGCTGGCAAGTTGATTGGTCAGTGGGCTGCTGCAACACTGGGCGACAAGGCCAAGGATGCCAAGGTTGCTTTCCTCGATCTCACCCCTGCCCAGCCATCGGTTGACGTTATGCGCGACCAGGGCTTCATGATTGGCTTCGGCATTGATCCGAAGGACCCAACCAAGATTGGTGATGAAACCGATCCACGCATCGTGGGCCACGACATCACCAACGGCAACGAAGAAGGTGGCCGTACGGCCATGGAAAATCTTCTTCAGAAGAACCCGAACATCAACGTTGTTCACACCATCAACGAGCCTGCTGCTGCTGGTGCCTATGAAGCCCTCAAGGCTGTTGGCAAGCAGAAGGACGTGCTGATCGTGTCGGTTGACGGCGGTTGCCCTGGCGTGAAAAACGTCAAGGACGGCGTGATTGGTGCAACATCGCAGCAGTATCCGCTGATGATGGCGGCTCTGGGCATCGAAGCCATCAAGAAGTTCGCGGACACTGGCGAAAAGCCAAAGCCAACAGCTGGCAAGGACTTCTTTGACACGGGCGTTTCTCTCGTCACCGACAAGCCTGCCAAGGGCGTGCCGTCGATCGACGTGGCTGAAGGCTTGAAGAAGTGCTGGGGCTAAAACCTTACACATCATTTTGAATACGGAAGGGCGGCTTTAAGCCGCCTTTCTCACACTATGTCGATGCAACCTGAAATGTTGTCGACATTCTGGATTGAGTAAAGAAAATCTTAAATGCCGATGGCCGCCGCAGGCAATTGTTGCAGCAGGCAGGCCCGGCCCTCATACCTCGATAGAGGCCGACGGGAGGAAAACCGATGAGCGAGCCGAAAGCCGCCACTAAACCCCATCTTGAATACGAAAATGTGCTGTCTGGCAGTTCAAAGCAGGTCGCACAATTCGATACGAACGACAAAACGCCGTTGCAGAAATTTCAATATTTCCTGCATTCCAGCCCCGCTGCCGTGCCATTGATCGTGCTGGTGCTGTCGTTGATCTCCTTTGGCGCGATTCTGGGCGGGAAGTTTTTCTCGCCGTTTGCGCTGACGCTGATCTTACAGCAGGTGGCCATTACCGGCATTATTGGTGCCGCCCAGACACTGGTGATTTTGACCGCAGGCATTGACCTTTCCGTGGGTGCCATCATGGTGCTTTCGTCGGTGGTGATGGGGCAATTTGCCGTTCACTATGGCATTCCCGGACCTCTGGCTGTGCTCTGTGGCTTCATCGTTGGTGGCGTTTGTGGCTTCATCAACGGCTTTCTGGTGGCGCGGATCAAGCTGCCGCCCTTCATCGTGACGCTCGGCATGTGGCAGATCGTTCTGGCCGCCAACTTCCTCTATTCCGCCAATGAGACCATTCGTTCGCAGGATCTTGTGACCAGCGCACCGATCTTGCAGTTTTTCGGCGAAAATCTCCGGCTCGGCGGTGCAGTGCTGACCTATGGTGTGATCGCCTTGGGCGTGCTGGTTGCCGTTCTGTGGTATGTGCTCAACAACACCGCCTGGGGTCGTCACCTCTATGCTGTGGGCGATGACCCGGATGCAGCAGAACTCGCGGGCGTTAACGTCAAACGCATGCTGATCTCGGTTTACACGCTTTCTGGCCTGATTTGTGCACTGGGTGGCTGGGCGATGATTGGCCGTATCGGTTCCGTCTCTCCAACCGCTGGACAGTTTGCCAATATCGAATCCATCACAGCCGTGGTGATTGGCGGAATGTCGCTGTTTGGTGGCCGTGGCTCTATCATGGGCATGCTGTTTGGTGCGCTGATTGTTGGCGTGTTCCAGCTTGGCCTGCGCATGGCGGGCACCGACCCGCAATGGACCTACATGTTGATTGGCGTGCTGATTATCGCCGCCGTCGCAATTGACCAATGGATCAGAAAGGTAGCTGGCTAATGGCACAGGAACCCATTCTCACCGCCCGTGGCCTCGTCAAGCGCTATGGCCGGGTGACCGCCCTCGACAACGCCGATTTTGATCTCTACCCGGGCGAAATCCTGGCTGTGATTGGTGATAACGGTGCGGGCAAATCCTCGTTGATCAAGGCCATTTCCGGAGCCGTTATTCCGGATGAAGGCGAGATCAAGCTGGAAGGCAAGACCATCAACTTCCGCTCACCCATTGATGCCCGCAAGGCTGGCATTGAAACCGTATATCAGAATCTTGCTCTGTCTCCGGCGCTGTCGATTGCCGACAACATGTTTCTGGGCCGCGAAATGCGCAAACCCGGCATCATGGGCAGCCTGTTCCGCGCGCTGGACAAGCCTGCCATGGACAAATTTGCCCGTGACAAGCTGTCTGAGCTTGGCCTGATGACCATTCAGAACATCAATCAGGCGGTGGAAACCCTCTCGGGTGGTCAGCGTCAGGGCGTGGCTGTGGCACGCGCCGCTGCTTTTGGCTCCAAGGTGGTTATTCTGGATGAGCCAACGGCTGCTTTGGGCGTCAAGGAAAGCCGCCGCGTGCTGGAGCTTATTCAGGACGTGCGCTCGCGTGGCATGCCGATAGTGCTGATCTCGCACAACATGCCGCACGTGTTTGAAGTGGCTGACCGCATCCACATCCACCGTCTTGGCAAGCGTCTGTGCATCATCAATCCGAAGGATTACACCATGTCGGATGCTGTTGCCTTCATGACAGGTGCGAAGGAAGCCCCAGTGGAAGCGATTGCCGCATGACAACATCCATTTCCTCTCTCGTTGAGGAGATTTTTCGGCTGGCCCAAGAGGCCAGCCGTTTTATGATTGGCATCTCTGGGCCTCCGGGCGCTGGCAAATCCACCCTGTCTGATGCCTTGCGCGATGCGCTGATTGCCCTTGGCGAAACGACTGAGATCCTGCCCATGGATGGTTTCCACATGGACAATGGCATTTTGGAAGAGCGTGGCCTTCTGCCCCGCAAGGGTGCGCCGGAAACTTTTGATGTGCGCGGCTTTCTCGATATTGTCACCGCCGTGAAGCGTGGTGACGAAGAAGTGCTGGTGCCGGTGTTTGATCGCTCGCGCGAATTGGCCATTGCCTCGGCCCGTGCCATCTCGCCGGATACGCGCTTTATTCTGGTGGAAGGCAATTACCTCTTGCTGGATCAGGCACCGTGGAACCGGTTGACCCCATGCTTTGATCTGACGATCTTTGTCGGCCCACCGCTTGAGGTGCTGGAACAGCGACTACGGGATCGCTGGGTGCATTTCGGGCTGGATGAGGCCGCAATTGAGTGGAAACTCAACGGCAATGATCTGCCCAATGGCCGTTTGGTGATTGAAAAATCACGACCCGCCGACATCAGCGTGGATATAATCGATCTCGTATAAGCAGGATTCCTCTCGACAAAATCCGCAGCCGTGCTTACAAAATAAGCACGGCTTTTTTCTGCACAATTTTGTTGACAGCAGCCTATAACCTCGCTCTATTTGTATAGTCAAAAAGGCCAGAACAAATGGCAATACGGGGAATGGCGCAGCCTGACAGTCCTTTGCGGGCGCGGGTAAAACTGGAGAGATTGTGATGCAGAAAAGACTGTTGCTCAAGGCGGCGCTTGGGGCTGCCCTGTTGTTTGGTGCAAGCGTGTCAGTCCATGCCGAAGATGCATTGGCCAAGATCAAATCCGCTGGCACCTTGAAAGTTGGCACGGAAACCGCCTTTGCACCCTTCGACTTTATTGATGCTGGCGATCACGTTGGCCTCAACGTTGATCTGTTTGCTGAAATCGGCAAGGAACTGGGCGTGAAAATCGAGTGGGTCGCTCTGCCTTGGGATGGTGTTTTGCCAGCGCTTGAAGCCGGCAAGTTTGATATTGTTGCTGGCCCTGCCACCATCACCAAGGCCCGTATGGAGCGCTACCGCTTCACGGCTCCCATCGCCGAGGCAACCGTGGCCATCCTGAAAAAGGCAGGCGACAAGACCATTACCAAACCGGAAGATCTGGCAGGCAAAGCAGTAGGCGTTGGCAAGGCGACCGCGCAATTGGCCCAGCTTCAGGAATTTTCCGCAACCCTGCCCAAGAAGATTGACGTGCACGAATACGTCTCCTTCAACGACGCCTATGCCGATATGGCCGCAGGCCGCGTGGTGGCTGTGGCCAATTCCCTGCCCAACATTGCGTTTGTTGCCAAGCAGCGCAACGGTGCCTTTGAAGTGGTTCTGCCACCCTTTGGCAAGAAGAGCTATTTTGGCTTTATTGGCACCAAGGATGCCGACCACGCCAGCCTGATCGACGCCGTTGATGCTGCCCTGATCAAAATGAAGGGCGATGGCCGCATGGCGAAATTGCAGGAAAAGTGGTTTGGCACCAAGTTTGATACGCCCGATAGCGTGAAAGACCCGGCGTTTTGAGGCGAGCCGATTGGGAGGGCGTGAAAGCGCCCTTCTTTCATCCACCAAATGCAAGCATCTATCATCACGATCCATAAAATAAGAAACCCCCTCCCCAACCCTCCCCACAAGGGGCAGGGCAATCGCATATGGAAATTTTGGATTCGAATCTTTCGGCGCAAGACATTTCCGGATTCCAAAATGACGTCTCGGATGCGCCTGCGATTCTATTCTTGCGCAAAACGAGAAAATTCGAGCCATATGCGATTGCCCTGCCACAAGGAGGGTTGGGGAGGGATTTCGAAACATTTCGTTTCCTGAAAACGGATAGACACAAAAACGCGAAGACCGGAGAGCCATGTCATTCAAACTCTTCTTCCTGCTGGTCAAGGCTGCCGGATGGACGCTGGGCATTAGCGTCATTTCCATCACCATCGGCTTTTTGCTGGCCGTTGCCCTGTCAGGTGCCATGCTTTCTGGCAAACGGCTCTATACAATGCCAACAGAGCTGTTCATCAGCTTCTTTCGCGGCGTGCCGCTGCTGGTACAATTGCTGCTGATCTACAATCTCTTACCCTTCATTGGCATCAATGTGCCAAGCGTGGTGGCGGCCATCATCGGCTTATCGCTCTGCACCGCCGCCTATCAGGCTGAAAACCTGCGGGGCGGGTTTGAAAGCGTGCCGAAAGGCTTGGTGGAAGCGGCGGATATGGCAGGCTTGTCCGCACGCCAAACCTTTTTGCGCATCAAACTGCCGATTGCGCTTCGGCTCACCTTCCCCGCCCTGGTCAATGAAGCGATCATGATCCTCAAATCCTCCTCGCTGGTCTCGGTGGTCGGCATTGTCGAGCTGACCCGCATGGCGCAGGATCTGGCCGCCTCCACCTATCTGCCGCTGGAGCTGTTTGCCTCGGCTGCGCTGATTTATCTGATCATCTGCTGGAGCGTAGCGCTGTTGAGCGGCATGGCTGAACGCGCGCTTCCGGGAGCGGTGAAATGATGTTTGATCCCAAAGTCATTCTCGATCATCTGCCGGAGATTTTCAGCGGCACCGTCACCACCCTGTGGATCTGGGTTGTCGGCATGCTGCTGGGTGTGCTCGTTGGCTTTCTGGTGGCAACAGGCCGTCGCTATGGCAGCAGGTTTCTGGATATCCCGCTGGGGCTAATGGTGGAAGTGCTGCGCGGCACACCGTTTCTGATCCAGATTTTTCTGGTCTATTACGGCGGTCCCTATGTTGGCCTGTCACTGGACCCTATCCCTTGCGGCTTGATTGGCCTCACCGTCTATTCCGCCGCCTATTATTCCGAGATTTTCCGGGCAGGCTATGGCTCCGTTCCCCACGGCCATGTGGAAGCGGCGGAATGTCTGGGCTTGAGCCGTTTTCAAATCATCCGCCGTATTCTGCTGCCAGAAATGGCGCTGATTGTGCTGCCGCCTTGCGTCAATCTGGCGATCATCCTTTTGAAAGAATCGGCGGTGCTGTCGATCATCACCGTTCCCGAACTCACCGCCACCGTCAGCGCCATAGGCTCTGCGCAATATGCCTTTCTGGAGGCGATTTTTGTGCTGGCGGTTATTTACTGGGTCATTGTGGAGGCCACCGCCTGGGCGGCTCGCAAGGCTGAATCCCGTTTGAGCAGATTGAGGTTTTCCGCGCCATGACGCTTCCCGCCATTTCCGTTTCCAAACTCGTCAAGCGCTTTGGCACCAACACTGTGTTGAATGACATCAATCTCGATATCCCCGAAGGCAAAGTCTCCTGCCTGATCGGCCCTTCCGGCTCCGGCAAGAGCACGCTGCTCCGCTGCATGGCCTTTTTGGAAGAGGCCAGCGAGGGCATGATCACCGTCAGCGGCGAAGCGCTTGGCTACTTTGAGCGCCCCGATGGCCAACGCGAACGCCTGCCCGCAGCCCAGATCCGTGCTGTGCGGTCCAAAATCGGCATGGTGTTTCAACAATTCAATCTCTGGCCGCATATGACCGCGCTTGGCAATGTGTCTGAAGCGTTGAAAACCGTACACAAAATGCCAAAGTGCGAGGCCGAAGACCGCGCCATGATGCAGTTGAAAAAGGTGGGGCTGGAGAACCGCGCAGGCCATTATCCCTCCCAACTCTCCGGCGGCCAGCAACAGCGTGTGGCCATTGCCCGGGC
>DNPN01000271.1:18114-30352 GCA_003501385.1 Rhizobium sp.
CAGCAACAGCGTGTGGCCATTGCCCGCGCCCTCGCCTTGCAGCCCAAAATCATGCTGTTTGATGAGCCGACCTCGGCGCTGGACCCGGAATTGACCGGCGAAGTGCTCAACGTGATGCGGGATCTGGCCTCCGAGGGCATGACTATGGTGGTGGTCAGCCACGAGATTGGCTTCGCCGCCACGGTGGGCCAGCAGATCAGCTTTCTCGATCAGGGAAAATTGCTGTTTACCGGTGCGCCATCCGATGTTTTCGCAAAACCGCGCCACCCAAGGTTGGAACAATTTCTTGACACCTATCTGGATCGCGGCGCATCGATGCTGGCATGATGACAGACGAGATTGAGACAAGCAGCAAATCCCTGCACCAGCGCATTCTGGATGATATTGAGAGCAATATCCTCTCAGGCCGCTGGCCGCCGGGCCATAAGATTCCCTCTGAACAGGTGCTGACGGAAGAGTATTCCTGCTCGCGCATGACGGTAAACAAGGTACTGACCCAGCTTGCCCGCGCAGGCCTTGTACTGCGCAAGCGCAAGACCGGCAGCATTGTCATGCCGCAGAATTCGCAAAGCGCCATTCTGGAAATTTACGACATCAAGGATGAGGTCAATTCACTCGAAAAGACCTACCATCATGGCATTTTATCGCGGGTCATTCGCAATCCCACCAAGGCTGAATCTGACAACCTGTCTCTTGCCCCGCGCCGCAAGCTGCTCTCCATCACCTGCCTGCATTATGCCGATGACAAGCCCTTTTGTCTGGAAGAACGCATTATCAATCTCGGCGTGGTGCCGCAGGCGCTCGATGCCGATTTTGCTGATCTGGCTCCCGGCCCATGGCTGCTGGACCATATTCCATGGAACGCCGCCGAACACCGCATTGCCGCCGAAGCCGCCAATGATGCGGCGGCCAAAACTCTGGATATTGCCGCCAACACCCCGGTTCTGGTGGTGGAGCGCCAGACATGGCGGCTGGATGAAACCGTAACCCACGTGCGCCTGACCTATCCCGGTGCCAGCCACGCTGTCACTGCCCGTTTTACCCCATCGCAACGCATTATGACCCCTGCCTGATCAGAAAAGAAGAGATCGCCATGGCCCGCACCGACACATTGAAACTTGGAACCTTCGTCTACACATTCGGTTTCAACCCAGCAGCGTGGCGGCACCCGGAGGCCGATGTGCAGGGGGCCAACAAGATTGATCACCTGCTCAACGTTGCGAGAATCTCGGAAGCGGCGAAATTCGACTTCATGTTTTTGGCCGATTCGCCCGCCGCCGCCATTGGCGATGCCGATGCGCTGGCCCGCTCGCCCACCAAGATGAACAGGTTTGAGCCGCTGTCGCTGATTTCGGCGCTGTCCGTGCTGACGGAGAAGCTCGGCTTTGTCGCCACCGCCTCCACCAGCTATTACGAGCCCTATAACATTGCTCGCATTTTTGCCTCCATCGATCATCTCAGCGGTGGCCGCGCCTGCTGGAATGTGGTGACCTCCGACCACGACGAGACGGGCTATAATTTCGGTTTTGAGGGCCTGCCACCCCATGCGGAGCGCTATGAGCGCGGCTCGGAATTTGTCGATGTGGTGTTTGGTCTGTGGGACAGTTTCGAGCCGGATGCACTGGTGCTGGACAAGGCAACCGGGCTTTACCACGACAAAGATAAGCTGCACACGCTGAACCACAAGGGCAAACATTTTCAGGTGCGCGGCCCGCTCAACATTGCAGCCTCCCCGCAAGGCCGCCCGGTGATTGCGCAAGCCGGCGGCTCGGAAGCGGGCATGGAACTGGCCGCCCGCACCGCCGAAGTGGTCTTCAGCCTTGCCTCCAATCTGGAGCGCAACAAGGCCTTTGCCGACAATATCAAAGGCCGCATGGCCAAATATGGCCGCTCCACGAATGATTTGAAGCTGATGCCCGGCTTGGTGGTCAATGTCGGTGAAACCAAAGCGGAAGCCCAAGCCAAGGTGGATTTCCTGATCGACAATCTGCACCCCGATGTGGGCCGCTGGATGCTGGGCGAATTTCTGGAAGCTGATCTTTCCGGCGTGGCGCTTGACCAGCCCTTCCCGCTGGAGCGCCTGCCCGCCGAGCCAAAAGGCTCGAAAGCCATGTTTGAATGGTTGCGCGATTTCATCATGGAAGGCCATACCGTTGGCGAGCTGATCCGCTTCTATGCCGAGAAAAGCACCGGCAATGGCATCACCGGCACCCCCACCGAGATCGCCGATTTTATGGAAGAATGGTTCCAGGCCGGAGCCGCCGATGGCTTTATTCTGATGCTGCCCACCCTGCCCGCCAGCTTGAATGATTTCGTGCGACTGGTGCTGCCGGAATTGCGCAGGCGTGGGCTGTTCCGAGAGGAGTATGAGGGCAAGACGTTGCGGGAAAATTTGGGGTTGTCGATGCCGGTTAATCGCTATGCGGCAGCGCGGGATGGTGGGGACATCAAATAGACCTGAGCGAGGTCGCCCCCTCATCCCCCTGCCGGGACCTTCTCCCCGCTGGGGAGAAGAGCGAAGATCACGATCTTGAATTCATACAAAAATCGGCATCCACATAGGCTGTCTTTGGCTTTATACAATGACATCTGCTCCACGAGTTCTTCTCCCCATCGGGGAGAAGGTGGCGGCAGCCGGATGAGGGGGTGGCGAAGCCAAGTTGTTCGGCGACAAAATTGACCTCAAAACGCCGCCATCAAATCTCGCATAACCCCCGCAAACCGTGCTGTGACCCTCTCCCGCGCCTTATGCAGCCCGGCCTCCACCTGCTTGATGCCACCGACCCAGACACAGTCCACAGCAGCGCCATTGGCAAAGATAAAGCTGTCCAAAATCTGATCCCCACTCAAACCGAGATCATGCTGCGGCTTGAGGCTGACAACATCGGCAGGCTTGCCGACCACCAAACCAGTCTGCGCCATCAAAGCCGTAGCGCCACCCGCCACGGCACCATCAAACACATACCGACCTGTCGATCCACCCGGCACCGCCATGACGTTACGGGCGCGGTGGCTAAGGCGTTGCGAATATTCCAGCTGGCGCAGCTCATCGGCAAGACCAATCAGGATGTTGGAATCGGAGCCAACCCCAAAGCGCCCGCCCTGCTCCAAAAACACCGATGCGTTAAACGTACCATCACCCAGATTGGCCTCGGTGATCGGGCAAAGACCGGCAATGGCACCGCTCTTTGCCATCCGTACCGTCTCATCCTCGGTCATATGGGTGCCATGAATCAGGCACCAACGCTGGGTGAGATCGGCATTGTCCAGCAACCACTCAACCGGGCGCTTTCCAGACCACGCCACACAATCTTCCACTTCCTTCACCTGCTCGGCCACATGAATATGGATGGGGCCATCGAAGGGAAGCTGTTGCAGGGCGGATAGTTCTTCCGGTGTCACGGCCCGCAGACTATGCGGCGCAATGCCTGTAACGCTACCGGGCAAACGTGAGGCCGCTTTTTTCGCCCCGTCCAATAGCTCCGCAAAACCATCGAGATCATTGATAAACCTACGCTGGCCGTCATTGGGCGCGAGACCGCCAAAGCCAGAATGGGCATAAAACACGGGCAGGAGTGTGAGGCCAATTCCAGTCTCATCGCTTGCCGCCACAATGCGCTCCGCCATTTCGGCGCGGTTATTGTAAGGGCTGCCATCGCGGTCATGGTGGAGATAGTGAAACTCCCCCACTCGGCCAAAGCCTGCTTCCAGCATTTCCACATAAAGCTGGGCGGCAATGGCCTGCATTTGCTCCGGACTCATGGTCAGGGCAAAGCGATACATCACCGTGCGCCAGCTCCAAAAACTGTCACTGTCAGGCCCGCGCAGCTCTGCCAAGCCTGCCATGCCACGCTGAAAGGCATGGCTGTGCAGATTGGCAATGGTGGGTAGCACAATCTCATGCCGCTCATCGCCCGCTTGCGCCTCAACGCCGTGCTCAATGGCGGAAATAGAGCGGTCTTTCAGCGTCAGCCGCACATCCTTGGCCCAACCATCTGGCAGCAGCGCCTGTTTTGCGTGGAGTATCGTCATGCCTTCCCCTCTCATTTTCTGGCTTGCGCCTTTTTCCGTCTTGCACATGGGCTCATTAAGTATATACATAATAGGAAAATCGGTGAGGCGCAATGCAGCCTAAGCCGCAATAACAAGGGATCAGCATGACATATCGGGATCGCATTTTCACCAATGCGCGGTTGGCAACGCTCAATCCGCATCTCTCAGGCCTCGGCATTATCGAAGATGCCGCGCTGATGGTGCGCGGTGGGCAGATTGTCTACGCAGGCCCAATGGCTGAACTGCCAATCAGCCTGCTGAACGCTGCCGAAGTCACCGATTGCGAGGGGCGCTGGATCACCCCCGGTCTGGTGGATTGCCACACCCATCTGGTGCATGCAGGCAACCGCGCCCATGAATTTGAAATGCGGCTGGCGGGTTCCAGCTACGAAGAAATTGCCCGTGCTGGCGGTGGCATTGTCTCTTCCGTATCCAAGGTGCGTGCCGCCAGCGAAGCGGATTTGCTGCGAGAAACCCTGCCGCGTCTGGATGCGCTGATCACGGAAGGCGTCACCACCATCGAGGTGAAATCCGGCTATGGGCTGACGGTGGACGATGAGTTGAAAATGCTGCGGGCTGCCCGGAAACTGAGCGATGCACGCGCCGTTTCCATCACCACCACCTATCTCGGTGCCCATGCCACCCCCGTAGAGTATAAGGGCCGCAATGGTGATTTTATCCGCGAGGTGGTGCTTCCCGGTTTGACTGCGGCCCATGCAGAGCAGCTTGTTGATGCCGTGGACGGATTTTGCGAGGGCATTGCCTTTTCACCCGATGAGATGTGCGTGGTGTTTGATGCGGCACAGGCTTTGGGCCTGCCGGTAAAACTGCATGCTGATCAACTTTCCAATCTATCCGGTGCGGCGCTTGCCGCAGACTATGGCGCACTGTCTGCCGATCATCTGGAATATACCGATGCCGCAGGGGCGAAAGCCATGGCGGAAGCAGGCACGGTGGCGGTGCTGCTGCCCGGGGCCTTTTACTTTATCCGTGAGACGAAAAAGCCGCCTGTCGATCTCTTCCGCCAGCACGGCACCAAAATGGCGCTGGCCACCGACAACAACCCCGGCACCTCGCCGCTCACCTCGCTGCTGCTGACTATGAATATGGGCGCAACCCTGTTTGGCATGACGGTGGAAGAGTGCATAGCGGGCGTGACCCGCGAGGCCGCCCGTGCATTGGGTCGGCTTGATGACATTGGCACGCTGGAGGCCGGAAAATCGGCTGATCTTGCCATCTGGGATATTTCTGAACTGTCCGAGCTTGTCTACCGCATGGGCTTTAACCCGCTTTATGCGCGGGTATGGCGCGGTCAAGACACATAACAACAAGGGGCCATTATGACCATTACCCTTCACCCCGGCTCCGTGCCGCTGGCCGATCTGGCGAAAATCTACTGGCATGGTGAACCTGCCGTGCTGGATCGCAGCTTTGATGCAGGCATTGAGCGGGCCGCCGCCCGGATTGCTGCCATTGCTGCGGGCAATGAGCCGGTTTACGGCGTCAACACCGGCTTTGGCAAACTGGCCTCCATCAAGATTGATGCAGCCGATACCGCCACGCTTCAGCGCAATCTCATTCTCTCCCATTGCTGTGGTGTGGGTGCGCCGCTGGCTGAGAATATTGTGCGGCTGATCCTGTCGCTCAAGCTGATCTCGCTGGGCCGTGGTGCTTCCGGCGTACGGCTGGAACTGGTGCGGTTGCTTGAGGCCATGCTGGAAAAAGGCGTTATTCCGCTGATCCCGGAAAAGGGGTCTGTCGGAGCCTCTGGCGATCTAGCCCCACTGGCCCATATGGCGGCAGTGATGATGGGGGAGGCAGAAGCTTTCTATCAGGGCGAAAAACTGCCGGGCAAGGTGGCGCTGGAACGGGCGGGCCTCAGCCCGGTGATTTTGGCCGCCAAGGAAGGCCTGGCACTGATCAATGGAACACAGGCCTCCACCGCTTTGGCTTTGGCAGGCCTTTTCCGCGCCCATCGTGCCGCTCAAGCCGCACTCATCACGGGCGCGATGTCTACGGATGCCGCCATGGGTTCCTCGGCTCCGTTTACGGCCGATATTCACACCCTTCGCGGCCATAAGGGCCAGATTGATACGGCTGCCAGCTTGCGCGCCCTGCTGGAAGGCTCGGTGATCCGCCAAAGCCATCTGGATGGTGACGAGCGCGTGCAAGACCCCTATTGCATCCGCTGCCAGCCGCAGGTGGATGGAGCCTGCCTCGATCTGTTGCGGATGACAGCCCGCACGCTGGAAATCGAAGCCAATGCGGTGACCGATAATCCGCTGGTGCTCTCGGATGATAGTGTGGTGTCGGGCGGTAATTTCCATGCCGAGCCGGTAGCCTTTGCTGCCGACCAGATTGCCATTGCCGTGTGCGAAATCGGAGCCATTGCCCAGCGGCGTATTGCGCTTTTGGTGGACCCGGCCCTGTCTTATGGCTTGCCTGCGTTTTTGGCGAAAAAGCCGGGCCTCAATTCCGGCTTGATGATTGCCGAAGTCACCTCTGCTGCGCTGATGAGCGAAAACAAGCAGATGGCCCATCCGGCCTCCGTCGATTCAACACCTACGTCTGCCAATCAGGAGGACCATGTTTCCATGGCTTGCCACGGTGCGCGGCGTCTGTTGCAAATGACCGAAAACCTGTTTGCCATCATTGGCATTGAGGCTTTGACCGCCGCCCAAGGCGTAGAGTTTCGCAGCCCCCTGACCACCAGCCCGGAGCTGCAAAAGGCGATTGATACCTTACGGGCCGTTGTGCCGACGCTGGAAGAAGATCGGTTTATGGCACCGGATTTGGCGGCAGCCAGTGCGCTGGTGGCCAATGGGGCTTTGGTGGACAGTGTTTCGGATGGGATTTTGCCGGGGTTGGAGGGTTTTTAAATGTCCAACATCTTCGAAATCGCCCAAGGTACCTCCCCCGTCATCCTCGCCTTCCCGCACACGGGAACCGATGTGCCGCCCGCCATCTGGGACCGCCTCAACGACAACGGCAAATTGCTGGCCGATACCGATTGGCATATTCACCATCTGTACAAAGACCTGCTGCCAAACGTCACCACGCTTCGCGCCACGTTCCATCGCTATGTCATTGACGCCAATCGTGACCCGGCGGGAGTCAGTCTCTATCCCGGGCAAAACACCACGGGCCTGATCCCCGACACGGATTTTGACGGCAAGGCGATCTGGACCGAGGGACAAGAACCGACTGAGGCGGATATTGCTGCGCGTCTGGCTGCGTTTCACGCGCCCTATCACGCCGCTCTTTTGGCAGAGATCGAGCGGGTAAAAGCCATTCACGGCGTAGCCGTGCTCTACGATTGCCACTCCATCCGCGCCAACATCCCCTTTCTGTTTGAAGGGCGCTTGCCGGATTTCAACATCGGCACCGACATGGGCCGCACCTGCGATGCCGCCATTGAAGCGGCGACGGTGAAGATTGCCGCAACGGCGGAAGGTTACACCTCCATTCTCAATGGCCGATTCAAAGGCGGCTGGACCACGCGCCATTATGGCAAGCCAGACACCAGCATTCACGCCATTCAGATGGAGCTGGCGCAAGCCTCGCACCTTGCCACCGAAGCTCCGCCCTTTGCCTATGATGCAGAGAAGGCAGGCCGCTTGCGCATACATCTCAAAGCCATTCTGGAGCGGATCGAACAGATTGCGTTTCAACTGAAACAAAAGGGGGAATGATCATGACCAACCCACGCCACAATATCCGCGATGTGCGGGCCGCAACCGGAACAGAACTAACCGCCAAGAGCTGGATGACCGAAGCCCCCTTGCGCATGTTGATGAACAATCTCGACCCCGACGTCGCCGAGCGTCCGCACGAGCTGGTGGTTTATGGCGGCATTGGCCGTGCCGCCCGCACCTGGGAGGATTTTGACCGCATTGTTGCCACGCTAAAAACCCTCACCGAAGAAGAGACCCTGATTGTGCAATCGGGCAAACCAGTGGGTGTTTTCCGCACCCACAAAGACGCCCCACGGGTGTTAATTGCCAATTCCAATCTCGTGCCCCATTGGGCCACATGGGACCATTTCAACGAGCTGGATAAGAAGGGTCTGGCTATGTATGGCCAGATGACCGCAGGCTCTTGGATTTACATTGGCACCCAAGGCATTGTGCAGGGCACCTATGAAACCTTCGTGGAAGCCGGTCGCCAGCACTATAACGGCAACCTTAAAGGTAAGTGGATACTAACGGGTGGCCTTGGCGGCATGGGTGGCGCACAGCCGCTGGCAGCCGTTATGGCCGGAGCCTGCTGCCTTGCGGTGGAATGCGATGAAACCCGCGTGGATTTCCGCCTTCGCACCCGCTATGTCGATGCCAAGGCTCACACGCTGGATGAAGCCTTAGCGTTGATTGACCAATGGACCAAGGCAGGTGAGGCCAAATCCGTAGGCCTGATTGGCAATGCCGCCGATATTTTCCCGGAACTGGTCAAGCGCGGTATCCGCCCCGATATTGTCACCGACCAGACCTCGGCTCATGACCCGATCAACGGCTATCTGCCGTCTGGCTGGACCGTTGCCGAATGGCGGGCCAAGCAAGAGAGCGATCCGAAAGCCGTGGAAGCGGCTGCCCGCGCTTCGATGAAAGTGCATGTCGCCGCCATGGTCGATTTCTGGAACATGGGCGTGCCCACATTGGATTATGGCAACAATATCCGCCAGGTTGCCAAGGAAGAAGGGCTGGAAAACGCCTTTGCCTTCCCCGGCTTTGTGCCTGCCTATATCCGCCCGCTGTTTTGCCGGGGCATTGGTCCGTTCCGCTGGGCCGCCCTGTCGGGTGATCCAGAGGATATTTACAAGACCGATGCTAAGGTGAAGGAATTGTTGCCCGACAACAAGCACCTGCACAATTGGCTGGATATGGCGCGCGAGCGCATTGCCTTTCAGGGCCTGCCTGCCCGCATTTGCTGGGTGGGTCTTGGCGATCGCCACAAACTGGGTCTGGCCTTCAATGAAATGGTGCGCAATGGCGAGCTGAAAGCCCCAGTGGTGATTGGTCGCGACCATCTGGATTCTGGCTCCGTTGCCTCGCCCAACCGCGAAACCGAAGCGATGAAAGATGGCTCGGATGCGGTGTCTGACTGGCCTTTACTGAACGCGCTGCTCAATTGCGCCTCGGGTGCCACATGGGTATCGCTGCACCATGGCGGCGGGGTTGGCATGGGCTTTAGCCAGCATTCGGGCATGGTGATCTGCGCCGATGGCACCGATGATGCGGCACGGCGTCTGGAGCGGGTGTTGTGGAACGACCCGGCCACCGGCGTCATGCGCCACGCCGATGCGGGCTACGACATTGCGCTGGATTGCGCCAAGGAAAAAGGCCTTCGCCTGCCCGGAATCTTAAGCAACTGACATGCAGATCATCCGGCGCGAACACTACACGCGGATGCCTTGGAAAAACGGCAAAGGCCTGACCGAAGAGATCATGGCCTTTCCCGTTGGCAGCACGGTAGAGACGTTTGATTGGCGTCTCTCCATTGCCCATGTGGGGGTAGACGGGCCATTTTCCGTCTTCCCCGGCGTGGACCGGAGCATTGCGCTGCTGGATGGTGAAAGCTTGCGCCTTGACCTGCCCGATGGCTCTCAAAAAACGCTGCCACTTTATGGACAACCCTTTGCCTTTCCCGGCGAATGGGTGATCTCCAGCACCAATCTTGGCGGCCCGACCATGGATTTGAACATCATAACGCGGCGCGGGCGCTATCACCATCACATGCGGCGTGAGCGTGGCTTGGGGCCAATCTCGCTGGAGGCCGTGGCGCAAACCCTGCTGGTGTTCAAAACTGCGGCAAGTGTTGGCACATCAGAAGGGCCAATCACCATTCATCCCTTATCAACGGTGGTGCTGGACAGCGGCGAACACATCACCATCACCTCGGATGATCCGCTGCACCTGTTGATCATTGAGCTTGATCCGGCGGCGTAATGGGTGGCTATAGTTTACCGCCGCGCTGCTGGATCATCATGAACGTGTCATAAGTATATTCTGAGAGCTGCATCCACAGATAGGCTTCGCGCTTAAACGCATTCTGATCATCAAAGATCTTCTTGAAATCCGGGTTTTTGGCGGTGATCTCGGCATAGACTTCCGTGGATGCCTTGAAGCAGGCATCGAGAATATCCTGACTGAAGGGTTTGAGCACCGTGCCCTCTGATACGATCTGCTTGATCGCCACCGGGTTTTTCAAATCATATTTCGCCATCATATTGGTGTTGGCAAAGGCGCAGGCATCTTCCAAAACGGCCTTATAGGCGGGTGGCAGCTCGTTCCATCTATCAAGATTGACAAAAGCGTGGATGGCAAGTCCGCCTTCCCAGAAGGCCGGATAGTAGTAATATTTGGCCACTTTGTAGAAGCCAAGCTTGTAATCATCATAGGGGCCAATCCACTCGGCGGCATCAATCGTGCCATTTTCCAAGGCCGGATAGATGTCACCGCCCGCTATCTGTTGCGTCACGGCACCGAGCTTGTCCATCACCTTGCCCGCCAGGCCGGCAATGCGCATTTTAACGCCCTTCAGGTCATCCACCGTGTTGATTTCGCGGCGAAACCAGCCGCCCATTTGCGCGCCGGTGTTGCCCGCCACAAGGCCGTAAAGCTTATGCTTGGCCCAAAACTCGTTCATCAATCGATTGCCATTGCCCTGATAAAACCACGCATTGGTCAGGCGTGCATTGAGCCCAAAGGGAATGGCCGAGCCAATGGCAAAACTCGGGTCCTTGGCGAAAGAATAGTAAGAGCAGGTATGGCACATTTCCGCTGTTCCGGCTTCAACGGCATCGGCCGCTTGCAGGCCCGGCACGATATCACCCGGCGGAAACACCTGAATGCTGAAATTGCCATCCGTGGCAGCAGTCACCCGCGCCGCTATATCTTCTGCACCGCCATAAATCGTGTCCAGCGATTTCGGAAAGGAGGATGTCAAACGCCAGCTGATCTTGGGAAGGGATTGCGCAATGGCGGGTGCTGCAAGACCTGCGGCAGCCACAGTTCCCACGCTGCCAATCGCGGCATTTTTCAAAAACCCACGGCGATCCATGAAACCCTCTCCCTTGCAGTCAATGTCGCGGCGCAATTGCGCTTAGAAAACCGCACCACGATGTCACCATGCACAATCAGCATGGCAGATAAGCACCACCTGTTGCAACGAAAGTTGGCAAGCCTGTGGCGGCATTGTTGACTTCATTTTCAAACAGGGCAAGAACAGCAAAGATTCATATGGATTTCGGAAACCTGCCATGCCCAAGCCTCTTGTTGCGATCCCCGCCGATTTCAGAGACATCAACGGCACAAATTACCATGTTGTTGTTGATCAATATGTTAATGCCACACTAAAAGTGGCAGATGCCATGCCCATTCTGGTGCCAGCGCTCGAAACAGGGGCCGATATTGATGCTGTTCTGGATCGGGTGGATGGCGTAGTGGTTTCCGGCTCGCCCAGCAATGTGCATCCCTCGCTCTATGGCGTAAAACCCACAGACCGTCATGGACCATTTGACCATGCCCGTGATGCCACCTCCCTGCCGCTGATCCGCCGGGCTATTGAGCGCGGCATTCCGCTTTTGGCCATCTGCCGTGGTATTCAGGAGTTGAATGTGGCGCTGGGCGGCACTTTGGCCACGGAAATTCAGGAAGAGCCCGGCAATTGGGATCACCGCAAGCCGCCCACCGAGGATCGCGATGAAGCCTATGCCATCCGCCAGCCGGTTGAGGTCAAGGAAGGCTCCTGCATTGCCAAATATCTGGGAACGGCAGGCAAATTCCAGATCAATTCGCTGCACCGGCAGGCCATTTCGTCCATCGCACCCAGCCTTCAGGCCGAGGCCTTTGCTGAAGATGGCACTGTTGAGGCTGTATCGGTGATTGATGCCAAGGGCTTTGCCGTGGGTGTGCAATGGCACCCGGAATATTGGGCCGAGTCGGATGCGCCATCGCGCGCGCTGTTTGAAGCCTTTGGGGCTGCGACCCGCGCGTATGCGGCGTCAAAGCTTTAGAGTCTGTCTGGTTCAGATTGAACCAGACAGACTCTAAACTCTCTTGTTTTCGTTTGTCTTTTCGGGAAAACCGGGTTCCACTTTTCCCTGACAAACTCTAAAGCATGTCGCGTTTTATTGTCCTCAATAAAACGATAACGTACATGCGGCTAAATAAGAACTCAAGCCTGATGA
>DNPN01000275.1:0-342 GCA_003501385.1 Rhizobium sp.
ACAGCGCGGTTTGGCGGGTGAACGGGATAAGTTGGGCAATGCGCTCGATATCAGGAATAAAGCCCATGTCCAGCATGCGGTCGGCTGCGTCGATGACGAGGATTTCCACGCCGGTCATCAGCAATTTGCCGCGTTCGCAATGGTCAAGCAGACGGCCGGGGGTGCAGATCAACACATCTGCGCCGCGCTCCAGCTTTCTGTCCTGCTCATCAAACGATACGCCACCAATCAGCAGAGCAATGTTGAGCTTGTGGTTCTTGCCGTATTTTTCAAAATTCTCGGCAACCTGTGCGGCCAGTTCGCGCGTAGGCTCCAGAATCAGCGTGCGCGGCATGCGGGCGC
>DNPN01000275.1:593-26645 GCA_003501385.1 Rhizobium sp.
GTGCGCGGCATGCGGGCGCGGGCGCGACCCTTTTCCAGCAATGTCAGCATCGGCAACACGAACGATGCGGTTTTGCCGGTGCCCGTCTGGGCAATGCCGCAAATGTCGCGGCGCATCAGGGCTGGCGGAATCGCGCCTGCCTGAATGGGCGTCGGCACTGTGTAGCCGGCGTCTGTAACAGCAGAAAGAACTTTTTGGCTCAAGCCAAGGTCAGCAAATGTGGTCAAAGGGAAATGATATCCGTTCCGTTCTTGCGAACTTAAGTTGAAGCGCCATAAAACACAGGCGTTAACGCAAGCGCGGAATAGGCTGAAAAGGCGAGAAAGTCAAGGAATGGGGGGGCGATACTGGCCGAAAACCTTAATGAGACTTCAATTTTTATAGGCTGTCGCCACAATAGCCACACCTGAGGCCCCTAAAAAGCCGCCAGTTGCTCTATTGACCATCCTCACGGCCTTCGGTGTTTTTAGCAGATTGCGCGCGCGTCCGGCCAACCAGACATGGCCGGCAATAACAACGGTTTCAACAATGAGAATAATGGTGATGATGTCGATAAAAACATTGATATTGAAAGATGATGGAACAAAGTTAGGCAGCAGAGCCAGATAAAAGAGTGGCATCTTGGGGTTGCCGAGGTTGAGTGCAAATCCTGTTAGATAGACAGGCACCAAAGACCCTCTGGAGTTGAGAGGTTTTAACTCTGGCACAACCGGCTCTGCGGTCCATAGACGAATGCCCATCCAGATCAGATATGCCGCGCCTGCGTAGCGAATCAGGGTCATCAATCCCCCCATTTCACTGGCAAGAATGGAAAGCCCCATGAATGCAAGCGTCAGGTAGATAAGAATGCCTGTCACAGTACCCAGCCCATAGGCTATGCCATTTGAAGGCCCATGGGAGAGGGTTCGTGCTATCACCGTCATGTTGTCAGGGCCGGGGCTTGCTGCAAACAAAAAGAACGCAAGGGTAAATGTTATGGCAGAATGAAAATCCATGACAGCTATCCACGAAAACCACAGTTCCCGTCACGCTATCATAGCCAGTGTGTGATGCAATATTGGAGATAAATGGGCCGATCTATGTAATATCCACCGGCCCATAAAATATTAGCGCAAACGCTTTGCCGCAGGCTCTGGCACCAGTTCGCCTTCAAGGCGACGGTCCAGATAGTCTTCGCATTCTGCCATCAGCGTATCCACCTGTCCGGTGAAGAAGTGGTTGGCACCGGGCAGGGTCTTTTGGGTAATCAGAATGCCCTTCTGGGTCTTCAGCTTATCCACAAGGCCTTGCACGTCTTTCTCAGGCGCCACCTTGTCTTCATCGCCGTGGATAATCAGGCCAGATGAAGGGCAGGGCGCGAGGAAGGCGAAATCATAAGTGTTCGGCTGCGGCGCAACCGAGATAAAGCCTTCGATTTCCGGGCGGCGCATCAAAAGTTGCATGCCGATCCATGAGCCGAAGGAATAGCCAGCCACCCAGCAGCTTTTCGAATCAGGATGCAGGCTCTGCACCCAATCCAGCGCGGATGCGGCATCGGACAATTCGCCGGCGCCGTGGTCAAACTCGCCCTGGCTGCGGCCAATGCTGCGGAAGTTGAAGCGAAGTGTCGTAAAGCCGCGCTTTTGGAACATGTAGAACAACTGATAGACAATCTGGTTGTTCATCGTGCCACCAAACTGCGGATGCGGATGCAGGATGATCGCAATCGGCGCGCTCTTTTCCTTGGAGGGCTGATAGCGGCCTTCGAGGCGACCTGCGGGTCCGTTAAAGATGACTTCGGGCATGGATACTCCGGTCTTGCGTGTCTTTTTTCGCTTGCAGGCCCACGCAGGTCATAGAGAGACTTGACGGGAGCACTCAGCTTTTCTAAAACGCAGTTTAGAACCATTCGAAAATTATGGCTCAACCACGTTGTTGGATGTGTCATAGGACAGGCGGCATGAGAATTTCAAGGAAAATGCACTTTTCTTGAGATAAGACAGCGCTGAAACCAATAAAAGATGAACACCTGAGGAACAGATGGCGATTGAGCGCATCTATATGGACTGGAATGCCACGGCTCCGCTGCTTGATGAAGCGCGTGATGCCATGATGGCAGCTATGTCCATGCCCGGCAATCCCTCATCTGTTCATTCGGAAGGCCGGGCTGCGCGATCGCTGGTGGAAAAAGCCAGACGGCAGGTGGCCGAGCTGGTTGGGGCATCTTCGCAAAATGTGGTGTTGACCTCTTGTGCAACTGAAGCGGCCAATATGGTGTTGTCGCCACGCTTTAAGATGGGACGCGCAAGCTTGCCGATGGGTCGGCTGTATGTGTCGGCCATCGAGCATCCGGCGGTGCGGATGGGTGGGCGTTTTGATGCTGTGGTGGAAATTCCAGTGCTGCCAAGCGGTGTTGTGGATGTGTCGGCGGCGGAGGCGCTGTGGGCGGAACAGCGGGTAGAGCTTGGCCTGCCAATGGTCAGCGTAATGCTGGCCAACAACGAGACTGGCGTTATCCAGCCCGTGGCTGAGATTGCCGCACTTGTTCACGCCAAAGGCGGTGTGATGGTGGTGGATGCGGTACAGGCAGTTGGACGTATTCCGGTGGATATCGCGGCGCTGAATGCTGATTTTATCATCATCTCGGCTCATAAGCTCGGCGGCCCCAAAGGGGCTGGTGCATTGATTGCGCGCGGCGAAATGCTGATGCCGGAGCCGCTGATCCGCGGTGGCGGACAGGAAAAAGGTCACCGTGGTGGCACCGAAAACCTCGCCTCAATTGCTGGTTTTGGAGCCGCCGCAGAATTTGCGACAAAAGACTTGATAAATCGCAATTTGCGTATCACAGCCTTGCGTGATCAGCTGGAAGCGGGCATGCGCAATGCCGCGCAGGATTTGGTGATCCACGGCGAGGATGCGGAGCGTATTGGTAACACCACGTTTTTAACCCTGCCGGGGCTGAAGGCAGAGACGGGGCAAATTGCGTTTGATCTGGAAGGTGTGGCGCTCTCGGCGGGAGCTGCCTGCTCTTCTGGCAAGGTTGGACAAAGTCATGTGTTGACGGCCATGGGGCTTGATGCCGGAGTTGGCGGGTTGCGGGTCTCGATTGGCCCGACCACATCGCCTGCGGACATTGAAAAAGTGGTGGCTGTGTTTGCCAAGATTGCAGCACGTCGCCAGACCGCAGTATGTGCTGCGTGATCATGAAGAATACTTGCGCAATGTCAAAATTGCGCAAACCAAGGGGTGAAAACATCGCCCTTCATACCTACATTGAAGCGGAACCCCGCTTTCAACGTTGACAAGCTGCCGGACCTTGGACCCGGCGAGATTGGAGAACGAGAATGGCTGCCGTACAGGAAACGATCGATCAGGTCCGCCAGATCGACGTAGATCAGTACAAGTATGGTTTTGAAACCATGATCGAAGTCGATAAGGCCCCCAAAGGCCTGTCGGAAGATATTGTCCGCTTTATTTCTGCCAAAAAAGGCGAACCGGAGTGGATGCTGCAATGGCGCCTTGACGCCTATCAGCGCTGGTTGACGATGGAAGAACCCACGTGGGCCCGCGTCAACTACCCAAAAATCGACTTCAACGATATTTATTACTACGCCGCGCCAAAGAGCACGGCTGGGCCGACATCGATTGATGATGTCGATCCTGAGCTGTTGAAGGTCTATGAAAAGCTGGGCATTCCGCTGCGCGAGCAAGAAATTCTGGCTGGCGTGCAGACCTCGAAAATCGCTGTGGATGCGGTGTTTGACTCGGTTTCCGTTGTCACCACTTTCAAGGCGGAGCTGATGAAGGCTGGCGTGATCTTCATGTCGATCTCGGAAGCCGTGCGCGAATATCCTGATCTGGTGAAGAAATATCTCGGCACAGTGGTGCCAGTCACTGACAATTATTACGCAACGCTGAATTCGGCCGTGTTTACCGATGGCTCGTTCGTGTTCATTCCCAAGGGCGTGCGTTGCCCGATGGAGTTGTCCACTTACTTCCGCATCAACGAGAAAAACACCGGCCAGTTTGAACGCACGCTGATCATTGCCGAAGAAGGCGCTTACGTCTCTTATCTCGAGGGCTGCACAGCCCCGCAGCGCGATGAAAACCAGCTGCACGCTGCCGTGGTTGAACTTGTGGCGCTGGATGACGCCGAGATCAAATATTCCACCGTCCAGAACTGGTATCCGGGCGACAAGGACGGTAAGGGCGGAATCTACAACTTCGTCACCAAGCGCGGCGATTGCCGTGGCAAGAACTCGAAGATTTCCTGGACGCAAGTGGAGACAGGATCGGCGATTACGTGGAAATATCCATCCTGCATTTTGCGCGGTGATGGCTCGCGTGGTGAGTTCTATTCAATTGCGGTGTCCAATGGTCATCAGCAGGTCGATTCTGGCACCAAGATGATCCATCTTGGCAAAAACACATCAAGCCGCATCATCTCCAAGGGTATTTCGGCGGGCTTTTCCAACAACACCTATCGCGGTCAGGTTTCGGCCCACCGCAAGGCGGACAATGCCCGTAACTTTACCCAGTGCGACAGCTTGCTGATTGGTGACAAATGCGGTGCCCATACCGTGCCGTACATCGAAGCCAAAAACTCGTCGGCGCAGTTCGAGCATGAGGCAACCACTTCGAAAATCTCGGAAGATCAGCTGTTTTACTGCTTGCAGCGCGGCATTCCTCAAGAGGCGGCCATTGCCCTGATCGTCAACGGCTTTGTGCGGGACGTGATTCAGGAATTGCCGATGGAATTTGCCGTGGAAGCGCAAAAGCTGATTGGGATTTCGCTTGAGGGGTCAGTGGGATAATGTTTGAAATAGTTGTTGGTTAAAGGCTGAAAGAGTTATTCTCGTGATTATTACCAAGGTAAATCTGACCAATTGGCGAAATTTCAAACGCGCAGAGGCATCTTTGCGCGAGGTCAGTTATATCCTTGGGGTAAATGCATCAGGGAAATCGAATTTTCTCGATGTATTCCGTTTTATGCGAGATATAGCAAAACCAGCAGGTGGGGGGTTGCAAAAAGCTGTTGCGGATCGCGGTGGCTTAAAGAAGTTGCGATGCTTACACGCTCGAAAGCATTCGGAAGTTTCATTGGCTGTTGAGATTTCCAGTACTTCTGATGCTGCGTTGCCTTTATGGCGCTATGAGTTGACGATTTCACACGAAGGTGTCGGTGCGCAACGTCCCTTTATTAAGGCTGAACGTGTAACGAGATTTGAGCCAGATGGCAGCAATAAAGTCATCGTAAATCGTCCAGACGAGGATGACCATCTAGACCCGGAGCGATTGACTCAAACTGCGCTTGAGCAAATTCAGGCGAATCGTGAGTTTCGCGAGCTTGTCGATCATTTTGCTAATACAAGTTATCTTCATGTTGTGCCGCAGCTCTTGAAGTATGGAGATTTAATTGGCGGTAGAACTCTTGAAAGCGATCCGTTTGGTCAGGCATTTATGGAGCGCTTAGCGAAGACGCCTGAGAAAACGCGGATATCGAAACTGGGTAAAATTGAAGCTGCTTTAAAAAAAGTAGTCCCGCAATTGAATGAACTCAGTTTTTTGCGGGATGACACTGGAAGGCCTCATCTTGAAATAAGATATGAACATTATAGACCTCAAGGCGCAAAGCAACTTGAAGATCAGTTTTCTGATGGGACGCTTCGTTTGATTGCTCTTTTCTGGTTGTTGCTGGATGGAGACTCACTTTTGCTCTTGGAAGAGCCAGAGCTATCTCTAAATGAGGAAATTGTTCAGCAGATTCCATATCTTATATCATCTGTTCGAAGGGGGCAGAAGCGAAAAAGGCAGGTTCTTGTTACAACACATAGCAAGCCAATGCTTGATAACGCGGGTATTGATAGTCGCTCTCTCGTGATACTTGAGCCTTCTAGTGAAGGAACGATTATTCGGTCGGCAAACGAAGCTGAAGAAAAAGCTCTTGAAGCAGGCTTTACCCCTGCGGACGTGGTGCTTCCGAGTGCACAGAAGATATCTGGTAGAAAGATACATTTGGAGCTTTTTTCGTGAGTTTCATCTATCTTGCGGTTGAAGATGAATTGAGTGAAGCAGTCGGTAAAAGAATTATCGCTGAGTTTTTGGGACGGGATATCTTTGTTCAAGTCTTGAGTAGAGGCGGGTTCGGATATCTTAAATCAAAACTATCAAATTTTGTTCAGATGTCTCGAAATAGTCCCGTTCTACTACTGACAGATTTGGACAATGATCAATGTGGGCCTTCACTGAAGAGGAAATGGTTTGGTTCATTGGAGCAACCAGCTCTGTTTTTTTTCAGAGTCGCAGTTAGAGAGACGGAAGCGTGGTTGTTGGCAGATTCAAGGGCGTTATCCGTTTATCTCGGTGTGAGCGAAGCATCTATTCCACGCAATCCTGAAACACTCGCCGATCCGAAGCGGGAACTGGTGACAATAGCTCGAAAAGCAAAAAAAGAGTTGAGACAAGATATCGTACCAGAGCGTGGCTCGAAGTCGATACAAGGAATTGGGTACAATCGAGCGCTTTGTCCATTTGTTGAAAGACATTGGGACATTAGGAGTGCTGCTAAAAATAGTGATAGTTTAAATCGCGCGTGCCGAAGAATTGCGGCACTTGCCGGTTAAGTCAAAAACAGGAATACCATCATGCTTGAGATCAAAAACCTGCACGCCCGTATTGCCGAAGACGGCACAGAAATCATCCGTGGCCTGAACCTGACCGTGAAGGCTGGTGAAGTGGCGGCTATTATGGGGCCAAACGGCTCTGGCAAGTCCACGCTGTCCTACATTCTGTCGGGCCGCTCAGACTACGAAGTCACTGAGGGCGAAATCCTTTATAACGGCGAGAGCATTCTGGAAGTGGACCCGGCTGAACGCGCCGCCAAGGGCATTTTCCTCGCTTTCCAATACCCTGTGGAAATTCCGGGCGTTGCCACCATGCAATTCCTGAAAGTGGCCATCAATGAGCAGCGCAAAGCACGCGGCGAAGCGGAACTGACCACGCCGGACTTTATCCGCAAGGTCAAGGAAGCCGCTGCTGAGTTGAAGATCAACCCCGATATGTTGAAGCGTCCGCTCAACGTCGGCTTCTCCGGTGGTGAGAAGAAGCGCGCTGAAATTCTGCAAATGGCGCTGTTGGCACCGCAGCTTTGCATTCTGGATGAAACCGACTCTGGCCTCGATATCGATGCGCTGAAGATTGTCGCCGATGGCGTGAATGCGCTGAAATCGCCTGATCGTGCCACCATTGTCATCACCCACTATCAACGCCTGCTGGATTATATTGTGCCAGATACGGTTCATGTTCTCTACAAGGGCCAGATCATCAAGACCGGCGACAAGAGCCTGGCGCTTGAACTGGAAGCAAACGGCTATGCCGACATCATTGGTGAAGCGGCCTGATTGGTCGGGAGAGGGAGTGTTGCTATGAACATTCAAGCTGCCAACCGGCCCACCCCGGCCGAGGCCGCCCTTGTGGATGCCTACACGGCGCAGCTCGGCGATTTGCCGGGTGATGGCGCTGTTCTGGGTCAGCGGGACGTGCTGTTTGATGATTTGAAAAAGGCCGGTCTGCCCACGCGCCGTATTGAGGCTTGGCATTATACCGACCTGAAAACGCTGTTGCGCGCCCTGCCGGAAACGGAAGCGTCTGCGACATCCAAGGCTGTTGCGCCTCTGGTGGAAGCTGGCCGGGTGTTTGAACTGCGTCAGGGCAAAAGCCGTGATGTATCCGCGCCGGAAGGCGTGACGGTCTCGGCTTACGCCGAGGCTTTGCGTGATGGTTCTGCGGCGTCCGCTTTGATTGCGCTGAACAATGATGATGCGATTGGCCGGATCAATGGCAGCTTCGCGCGCGATGGTTATGTTTTGACCGTGGCCGACAATGCCGAAGTTGATAAGACGATTGAAATTCAGGCAGGCCATGGCGGCGGGCATGTTCACACCCGCATTCCAGTGCGGTTTGGTGCAGGCTCGAAAGCCACGATCATTGAGCGTCACCGCAATGCAGGCGAGACTGCTGCTTTTATCTCCACTGTCAGCGATTTGACCTTGGGCGATGATGCAGAAATCACTTGGGTGATTGTGCAGGAACAAGGGCTTGCCGATATCCATCTGGGCCAGATCAAGGTGTCTCTGGGCACCAACGCCAAGCTGAAGCTGTTTTTCATCAATGCTGGCGGCAAGCTGGTGCGGCAGGAAATTCATGTGAAAACCGCTGGCGAAGGCTCGGATTTCATGCTGCGCGGCGTCAATCTTCTGGGTGGTGAAAGCCATACCGATGTGACCATGACGCTGGGCCATGATGTGCCCAACACAACGTCTACGGAAGTGATCCGCAGCGTGGTGTTTGATCGCGCCCGTGGCGTGTTTCAGGGGCAGATCCGCGTGGCACCTGACGCGCAAAAGACCGATGCACGCATGGCCTGCAACACGCTGTTGATGTCGGATGAAGCCGAGTTTTCAGTGAAGCCCGAGCTGGAAATCTTTGCCGATGACGTGCAATGCGCCCACGGTGCGACGGTTGCTGATATCGACAGCAACCATCTCTACTATCTGATGGCGCGTGGTATTCCGCAAAAGCCTGCCCGTGGTCTGCTGGTAAAGGCGTTTGTGGCCGAGCTTGCTGAAGAACTCGAAGATGAGGCGCTGACGGAAGCCCTTGAAGGGGTGATTTCCGATTGGCTGGAAGCCCATGGCTGATCAGCACTCACCCAGTGGCACCTATGACGTTGCCAAAGTGCGACAGGATTTTCCCATCCTGTCGCGCATGGTGCATGGTAATAAGCCGCTGGTTTATCTCGATAATGGTGCTTCGGCGCAAAAGCCGCAAATCATGATTGATGCGGTCACTGCGGCCTATTCCAACGAATATGCCAATGTGCATCGTGGCCTCCATTTTCTCTCCAATGCCGCAACTGATGCTTACGAAGCGGCGCGCGAGAAAGTGCGGCGGTTTTTGAACGCTGGATCAGGTGATGAGATTATCTTCACCAAATCCTCCACGGAAGCCATCAACACAGTGGCTTACGGCTATGGCATGAAGGAAATTGGTGAGGGCGACGAGATCGTTCTCACCATCATGGAGCACCATTCCAACATTGTGCCATGGCATTTTTTGCGTGAGCGCAAGGGTGCCAAGCTGGTGTGGGTGCCGGTGGATGATGATGGCGCGTTTCACATCGAAGCGTTCGAGAAGAGCATCACCGAGCGCACCAAGCTGATTGCCATTACCCATATGTCCAATGCTTTGGGCACGGTGGTTCCGGTCAAGGAAGTCTGCCGCATTGCCAAAGAGCGCGGCATTCCGGTGCTGGTCGATGGCAGTCAGGGTGCGGTGCATATGCCCGTGGATGTGCGCGATATTGATTGCGACTGGTACGTGATGACCGGGCACAAGCTCTATGGGCCGTCGGGCATTGGTGTGCTCTATGGCAAGATGGGTCGTCTGCGCCAGATGCAACCCTTCATGGGCGGCGGTGAGATGATTGTGGATGTCACGCAAGACACCGTGACCTACAATGAACCACCGCATCGGTTTGAGGCTGGAACGCCGCCGATTGTGCAGGCGATTGGGCTTGGGGTTTCGCTGGACTATATGGAAAGCCTTGGCCGTGAAGCCATTGCGGCCCATGAGGCAAAATTAACGGCCTATGCCCATGAGCGACTGACAGCCATCAATTCGCTGCGGATCATTGGCAATGCACCGGGAAAAGGGGGCATTTTCTCCTTTGAACTTCAGGGCATTCACGCGCATGATGTGTCGATGGTGATTGATCGGCGTGGCGTGGCCGTGCGGGCAGGCACCCATTGTGCGCAACCACTTTTGGCGCGTTTTGGTGTAACATCAACTTGCCGTGCGTCTTTTGCGCTTTACAATACGATTGAAGAAATCGATGCGCTGGCCGATGCGCTGGATTATGCAAAGAGCTTCTTTGCTTGAGGATAAGATGATGAGCGTTAGCGAAAACCAAGAAAAGCCGGATGTTCGTGAGGGCATCGTCCACACCACTCTCGCGCCCGAAGAAGTCGCCCGGCTGTCGGATGATATCATCTCGGCTTTGAAAACCGTGTATGATCCTGAAATTCCAGCGGATATTTTTGAGCTCGGCCTGATCTACAAGGTTGATATCGAAGACGACCGCATGGTGAAAATCATGATGACGCTAACAGCCCCCGGTTGCCCGGTTGCTGGCGAAATGCCGGGCTGGGTGGAAAATGCCGTGGGTGCTGTGGAAGGTGTTTCAGGTGTTGAGGTTGCAATGACCTTCGATCCGCCATGGACGCCGGATCGCATGTCGGAAGAAGCACAAGTGGCGGTGGGTTGGTACTAAACCCTTGTTGATGTAATCATCCGATATTACATTGCTGATGATCGAAGCACCGGACCTTGACCCCGGTTGTGAGAAGGAGACAGGCCAATGGGCTTTGCGGTAATGACCATGACGGAGGCGGCAGCCAACCGCGTCAAGGAAATCGTCGAGAATTCCGGCCCGGATGCAAAGGGCATTCGCGTTGGCATCAAAAAGGGTGGTTGCGCCGGGATGGAATATACCATCGATCTGGTGCGCGAACCGCATGCCAAGGATGACCTGATTGAGCATGATGGTGCCAAGGTCTGGCTTGAGCCTGCGGCGGTTCTCTACCTTCTTGGCACCCAGATTGATTTTGAAACCACCACCTTGCGGTCTGGCTTTACGTTCCACAATCCCAACCAGACATCTGCTTGCGGCTGTGGTGAGTCGGTAGAGCTAAAGGCGGCGGATTTGGCTGAGCTTGCCAAGCGCCGGGAGCAGGTTTCAGCTTAAGGTTGATTCTGTCTATATAATTTTGGTTCGGGCGGGTACTGATGCAGTGCCCGCCCGTTTTGCATTATTGTGCACTGTCGCGATCAATATGCGATGTTTTGCGTGTATCGGGCATGATCAGATAGACCACCAGCGGCACCGCGATGCAGCCGGAGACATACCAATAAAACCAGTGCTCATTACCCGCTTGCTTGAACCATAGCGCCACATATTCTGCCGTACCGCCGAAAATCGAGACAGTCAGTGCGTAGGGCAGGCTCACACCCAGCGCGCGGATCTTGGTGGGGAAAAGCTCTGCCTTCACCACGGCGTTGATGGCGGTGTAAGCCGACACGATCAGCAGGGCAACAATGATGATGATGATGAAAGCCTCAAGCGCATTGGAAGCCGTGCTCAGGGCTGTCAGCAAGGGTACGGTGCAAACGGTCCCCAGCACGCCGAAAGCCAGCAACAATGGGCGTCTACCAATCTTATCGGACAATATACCAACAACGGGCTGCATGCACATATACACAAAGAGCGCGCCTGCGGACACCAGCGTGGAATCATCCTTGCTAAGATGCACGGTATTGACCAGGAATTTCTGCATATAGGTGGTGTAGGTATAGAAGGCCACTGTGCCGCCCAGTGTCAGGCCAATCACGGTTGCGACCTCTTTGGGATACTGCATCAATTCCCGGATCGCGCTTTTGCGCGCTGTGTCTTTCACTTGCGTGAATTGCTCGGTTTCCACCATATTGCGGCGTAAAAACAGAGCCACAATGGCCAACACAGCTCCAATGAAGAATGGAATGCGCCAGCCCCAACCTTCCAGCTGTTGCGGTGTCAGCAAGACCTTCTGCAACAGCAGCAGCACCAGAATGGCGCAAAGCTGGCCCATGATCAGCGTGACATATTGAAAGCTGGAGTAAAAGCCCCGCCGCTCCTTGGTGGCCATTTCAGAAAGGTAGGTGGCGCTGGTGCCATATTCGCCGCCAAGGCTTAGGCCTTGCAGCATCCGGGCCAGCATCAGAATAGCCGGGGCGGCATAGCCAATACTTGCGAAACTCGGTGTGATGGCAATCAGCAGCGAGCCGAAGCACATCAGCAAAACCGACAGGGTGAGGGCGGATTTGCGGCCTTTGCGGTCGGCGTAAGCCCCGAAAAACCAGCCGCCGACGGGTCGCATGATAAAGCCGACCGCGAAGACGCCTGCCGTATTGAGCAATTGCGCCGTTGGGTCGCTGTTGGGAAAAAACGCCTGTGCAAAATATAGGGAAAAGGCCGAATAGACATAGAAATCGTAATATTCGACCAGATTACCGATAGAGCCGCTAAAAATTGACCTCAAGCGCCGCGCCATATCGCTATAAGTCTCTTCGGATCCGGCTGTTCTGTCTTTTAATCCTGGCATCCAATGCTCCTCTTTTGAAAATATTTAATCTGGGCAATCACGCCGTTTCGCCGACACGGAATTATCAATAAAAACAAATTTGGCGTTGTTTTTAATCCATAAAATACCCAGCAAAGGTTGTCTGCATGAATTTCTGCCCCTGACAGAAATTGCGGTTGGCCGATCCGTCTGCTATCGAACGCCGGAATGGATCGTGCTGCACAAGAGAGTGCGCCCGACAAAAGACAGATTGCTTTCGCCGTGGCGGAGAAGGCTTCCGCGTGACGGAGAATGGAATGCTGTTTATTTTGCTGGCCAAGGGGGTGCTGCTGGGCATAGCCGTGGCCGCACCCATTGGCCCGATTGGAACGCTTTGCATTAACCGCACCATCAAACGTGGTTTTTGGTATGGCGTTTCAACGGGCATCGGTGCTGCCATTGGCGATACGGTCTTTGCCCTTGCTGCCGCCCTTGGCTTTGCTGCCATGCAGGATGTGCTTCAGGAGGTTTCGCTACCGCTGAAAATTATTGGTGGCCTTTTGATTCTCGCCATGGGCATCGGCAGCTTGAAGCCAAGGCCGGTCAAAACGGTGGAGAAGGTTGAAGCCAGCGACATCGCGCGCATCACCATTTCCACTTTCCTGCTGACAATTACCAATCCCGCCACGTTGTTCGGCTTTGCCGCATTATTCGCAGGTGCCGGGCTGGCCGATACAGGTAATGTCAGCCCGTTTTTTCTGGTTTTGGGTGTCTTTATTGGATCGATGAGCTGGTGCTGCATGCTTTGCGGAGCGGTCAACTGGATGCATGATAAGCTGTCAGACAATTTTGCCCGCTGGGTTGCCAAGGGATCCGCAGCACTTCTGATTGTTTTCGGCCTCGTCTCGCTTGGATTGGCCGCTTATCAATATTGGGGTTGATTGGCGATGTCAGTCGCGTCGGCGGCCACGGACCACCGACGCAAGCGTTGTTTGTGGTCAGGCAGCCTTGCGGGTGACGGCTTGCTTTGCTGTTGCGCGCGTCTTGGCTTTTTTCTGCGGCAGGAGTTTCAACATTTCATCCGTCAACATCCTGCCATTATCGATGGCTTTCGATAGATTGCTAACATCAGATTCGCTCAGGGTGTGCAAAAATCCACCCTTGTCGAACACATCGCGATAGGCGGCGCGCTCAACAATGGGCGTCTCCATCACAGGAATGGAGCGGCTTTGCAGAAAGGTTCTCGCCGCTTGCAACGCGCGCGTGGTGACGGCAGCATTCACTCGGGACAACACAACAGAATGCGAAATCTCCACATTGCAGCGCGTTTGCAGCTCGTTGAGAAGATCAAGCACTTCCGCCCCTCCCGCTGCATCCATCGCGCAACCTTGCACCGGAATCAGCACGTGATCAGCCAATCCAACCGCCTTGGCCAGCACGGCATCATGGCTTGAGGCCAGATCTATCAACACATAGTCGCTGCGCTTGCGTGCCTTGGTCACCACCGGTTCAATCAGGGCTTCATCAACATCATAGCATACGGTCAACAGAGGATCGGCCGGGGAAATGTCATTCCATCGGCTGATCCAGCCGCGCGGGTCGGCATCGACGATCGTGACCCGCTGGCCACGGCGGACCAGTTCGGAGGCAAAAATGAGAAGCGCTGTTGTTTTTCCCGCGCCACCTTTTGTGTTTGCAAATGTAATGACTGGCATTGAACGTTCCCTTGAAAGGTGTTGAGCGAGCGTCATCATTGCGCCCTTTAATTCGTGCATTTCAGACTGGGCGACGTGATGTCGAAATGATTATTTAAGAGGTCATTAAAATTGTAAAGATTGCATATGCAGCTATTAAGATATTTGTCACGACCGACATTCAATCCATGCGAGTACGAACCGTTGAGCACCATGTTAAGTAAGAATTTCAATTATCTGACATTGTTGATTTTTTCGCTGGTCAATTTAGCTGCAAGCGCGAACGCCGCGAACCTTGCGCCAAGCTGTTGGGATGAAAAAACGGCGGATACAACCTACCACATTTGTAAGGTTGATCCTCTTTTGGCGGATATTCGCGTCTACAATGAAGGGGCTGACGGCACTCCGCTTCGCAGTTTTGATTCTCTGATTGCTCAATTGGCAAAGGAGGGGCGCTCACTGTTGTTTGCGACAAATGGCGGCATGTATGAGCATGATTTAAGCCCTGTTGGCCTGTTTGTGAGCCAGGGCATAACCCGCAAACCTGCAACGACGCTCGACGGGTGGGGGAATTTCTTTCTCAAGCCCAATGGCGTTTTCTATCTGAAAGACGGGAAGGCGGCGGTGATGGAAACCCAGCACTTTCTGAATTTGGCCATTCAGCCGGAATACGCCACCCAGTCCGGTCCCATGCTGGTGGTTGATGGAACCATTCATCCCAGATTTTTGCCCGATAGTGACAGCTTGAAAATTCGCAATGGGGTCGGCGTGGATCAGAATGGGCAGGTGTTGTTTGCCATCAGCAATGCGCCTGTGCGGTTCTACGATATGGCGGTGTTTTTCCGCGACCAATTGGCCACGCCAAACGCCCTGTTTCTCGATGGCACGATTTCCAGCATCGCAGAACCGGCATCGGGCCGTATTGATCGTGACTATCCGTTAGGCACAATCATCGCAGTCATTGGGGATGCACAGCAATAAGCGGCGGCGCAAAGGGCGTGACGCGTGGCGGTAGCGCGGTGACGTCAATATGATCAGGCTCCAGACCTGCCTTTTGGCGCTCCACCATCAATTCATAGGCCCGTTCCAGATGGCGCGTGAACCGTTCCGTATCGAAAAGCGGCGCGGTAAAGCGATTGTCTGCGATTTTCTGACGGATTGCGCCCAGCCGCGCAGGATCGCGCGCCAAGGATGCCGCAAGATCAACCATGGCATCAGGGTCATCGGCGACCAACTCCGGCGCGCCAAGCGCCGTCAGCAGGCTTTCCGAGACGCGAGACGCGAAGTTACTGCCTTTGAAGGTAATCACCGGCAAACCTGCCCAAAGCTTGTCAGAGGTCGTGGTGTGGCCATTGTAAGGGTAGGTGTCCAGGCCGAGATCGGCCGCCTGAAGCCTGGCAATATGGGGCGCATAGTTGGCTGCATCGGCGAAATAAATTCGGTCAGTTGCAATGCCTTGCCTTTGCATGAAGTCCAAAAGCTGGCTTCGGCGTGCTTCGCCAGTGCAAAGCATCCAGAGGATGGAATTTGGGATTGCCATCATGACTCTCGCCCAAATGCGCACTGTATTGGGCGATACTTTGCGCGAGACATTAAAGGATGCCAGCACAAAAGCATCCTCTGGCAGGCCAAGCGATGCGCGCGACAATGGTGACGGCAGTGGCCGATAGCGGTTATCATTGGCCTGATAACATTCTGGCAATCTGCACAGCTTCTCATGATAATAGGGCCGGGTGCTATCCGGTGTCACAATTGGGTCCGAGACAATGTAATCGCAATCGATTCCATAGGCAGAGCCGGGGAAGCCAAGATAGGCCACCTGCACTGGTGCCAATCCGCTGTTGATCAGATCAGCCCGCACATCCTTGGTATGTCCCTTGAGATCAACCAGAATGTCGAGATCAAAGCTGCGGATGTAAGCGCGCGCCGTGTTATCATCCATGTCTTTGATCCCATGGAGATTGGGATAGGTTTGGCGCAGACCTTGATCCATCCCAATGGTTTCAATGTCTGTATGACAGAAGAGGTGGATGTCGAAGCGGGCCTGATCATGTCCAAGCAGCACCGATTGAAACAGGCGCATGGTGGGATGTTGATCCGAAAAATCGGCTGAGAGGTAGCCAATCCGGATTTTCTCGCCGAATTTGTGGGACATTGTGCGGCGGCTAAGGCGCGATTGCGGCGTGAAGGCAGAACCGGCCGCCATTTTCGTCTGGCGGCTGTTGATGGCCTCATCGGCGCACCAGAGCATATGCTCATAAGGATCATCCACCGCGAAAAAGGCTGGATCCCTCGATGCCATACCCTCCACGAGGATCTTGTCGCTCGCTTCAATTTCATCAAACACAAGCTGATCGCGGATAAGGCGCCGATAAGTATTCTGCGCCTCGATATTGTAGGTTTCGATGGATGCTGCACGCCGCGCAACATCCAGTGCTGCGGCATTGTTTTTGGTCTGCACAAACAACCGGGCAGCCATAACAAGAAGCATGATTTTGTTTTGTGGCAACTTGTCTGCCGCTCGAACGTAAAGCTCTGCCGCTTCGCGTTTTTGCTCCAGCTTGACATGGCATTGGGCTGCCAGCAGCAGACAATTGCCATCAATGGTAGCGCTTTTGAGCTGAGGGCTCAATAGTGTCAGACATCCACGCAGGTTTCCGCCCTGATAGGCTTGAAGCGCGCGGGAGAAGGATGGAGGCAAAGCCATCGCTTAAAGTGCCGATTTGGGGTAGGCGCGCTCAAGCCCACCGGAGCGAACTACGCCTTGCTTGAAGGCTTGATAGGCCGCATGCTGGCTGGAACGGGAAATTTCTGTGAGCCGGATCTGCAAACGGGCCGGGGCATGATTGCCGATCCATTCGCCGCAACGTTCCAGTTTGAGTGAATTCAGAAACCGCGATTGAGCGGCATTTTCGAGATAGATCAACAGGCCTTCGGTGAAGCTTTCATCCTGCTTTGGATTTTCGAACAGCAACAGAAGGAAGGATTTATCGTCTTCATTCAGGCTGGCGAGTTTCGTAGCAACGGTGTCACGATCGGGAAAGTTGGCTGTGGACATGTTAGCCTCCTGGAGCCTGCCTTGGTGCCTGTGTTTGTTTTGGCCTGTGTTTATACAACTGATGCTGGAGCCGGGCTTGCCACCTGACCGGGCACACATTTTTTTTGCGACACGACCGGGAAGTTATTTTGATCATGGAGCGCGCTTCAATTTTTGGCACGAAGCTTTTGCGAAACTTACGTCTTCGTGCGGACGCTGATTGACTTCAACTTTCAGGCGGGCAACGGTAGAAGCAATATACAGATTCGATTTTGAATGACCGAGCCTGACGGGCGTTCTTCTTTTTTTGGAGTTTGAAATGCCCGAATTGACTATTTGCATGGCCAGCAGCCTTAACTTGCAGGACTCGCGCGCCGCGATTGAGAGCGCGCTGGCGGTCTGCGAAGCGCGCGATGCTCTTTTGCTGATCGCGGATACGTCCGCAGATGAGGAGAAGAAGGCTTTTTGGCAGGATAAGTCGCCCCATATTAACTATCTTGTCAGTGAGGCACCCACTGCGATTGATAATATCATTTTCGCGGTTCAATCATCGCAGACACCGTTTATCATCCCCATGGCGGATAATGACCTACTTTTGATTGAAAAGGATGTTGCGCCGTTTGATCTTGCAGATCTTCCATTCGATTATATCGGGGTTTTTCCAGTTGCCGAGATTGTCTTGTCCCGAGATGAGCAAGGCCAGTTAAGCACTTTCTCGCTTGAGCAGGATGATGCGACTGAGCGCATGTTTGCCTACTTGCAGCTAGACTTGCCGGATAATGTCGGTTCGCACGCCATTTTTCGCCGCGAAATCTGGTTATCAACGTTGAATGTGTTTGATCGCTCTCATCCAAACAAAGGCGCATTTGCGGATCGGGCTATTTCTATCGCGCTGTTCACCTCCGGGAAAATGGCGTGTGACCAAAGTCTTCGCTATCGATATAATTTTGAGCAACTGGCAACGAGCGAGCTGATTGCTGCGCATCGGCAGGCGATGTTTACGGATGCAGGTCTGCCTGAAAAGACCGTAAGATATGAAAAGCTTTTCCAGTTCTTGGATGTTTTTGTTCTCGTCAATCGCGTTGGATCACCGCTCGCCATTGATGAACGTCAGCGTCTTGGCAGAACTGCGGTACAAATGATCTTTGGTGCCTTTATTGCATCCGTTGCCAATAATCCCAATGACTACGAAGAAGGCGTTGCTGCCTTGGCTGAAATGGTGCTTGAAGAACAGGATAGCTTTAACCAGTTCCAGCTTGGTCTTCTCATGGCAGAGCGTGTTCAACCGGGATTGAAAGATAAATACGTGACGTTTATCAAGGCTGCGATTTCAGGTCTTTAATTCAATCAGTCGGTTACTTTTCGAAAGGCGGCAGTTTTGCCGCCTTTTTGCGTCTGATGATACGATTCTGGGCTATTTTGGCCTCACCTCCCTTTGACTGATGAAGCCAAGGCCTTTGCGGATTTGAATTGCACCCAAGGTTTGGCTACGGCATAAGCTTTAGAAAATGCAATTTGGAGTTCAGATCATCCCATGAGATTGCCCCCAAGAGGTTTGCAGTCCAAGCACTTCACTCACCTGTACGGTGATGCATGACGCGTACCGTGATGTTGCAGGGCACGGGCTCTGATGTCGGCAAGACCGTTCTGGTGGCAGGTTTGTGCCGGTTGGCACGGCTGAAAGGCATGGTAGTACGGCCATTCAAGCCGCAAAATATGTCGAACAATGCGGCCGTTTCCGATGATGGTGGCGAGATTGGCCGGGCACAATGGCTACAAGCATTGGCCTGTGGCGTTCCATCAACCGTGCATATGAACCCCGTGTTGTTGAAGCCGCAGAGCGATGTGGGCAGTCAGATTATTGTGCAGGGCAGGGTGTTTGGGCAAGCCAAGGGGCGGGATTACCAACGCCTTAAGCCGCAATTGCTCAGCTCTGTGCTGGAGAGTTTCGAGGAAATCAAGGCCGGGGCTGATCTGGTGATTGTCGAGGGCGCTGGCTCTCCCGCCGAGATCAATCTTCGGGCGGGCGATATTGCCAATATGGGCTTTGCCACCCGCGCCAATGTGCCGGTGGTGCTGGTGGGCGATATTGATCGTGGCGGTGTGATTGCCTCGCTGGTGGGCACGCATGCGATTCTGCCGCCGGAGGATCGCGCCATGGTCTCGAGCTATATCATCAACAAATTCCGGGGCGATCAAAGCCTGTTTGCCGATGGTATTGCTGCTATTGATGCGTTCACGGGCTGGAATTGCCATGGGATTGTGCCATGGCTGAAAGCCGCCGGACACTTGCCTTCGGAAGATTCCGTGGCACTTGAGCGTTTGACGCGAAAGACCGAGGGGGCCTTGAAAATAGCCGTGCCGGTTTTATCGCGCATTGCCAATTTTGATGATTTCGATCCCTTAGCCAACGAACCTGCTGTCGAGCTTTGTTACGTGCGCCCTGGAGAGCGGCTGCCTGCTGATGCGGCTCTTGTGATTCTGCCGGGGTCTAAGTCCACCATTGCTGATCTTGCAGATTTGCGCACACACGGGTGGGATAAGGATTTGACGCTGCACCGCCGTCGTGGTGGTCGGATCATTGGCATTTGCGGTGGTTATCAGATGCTTGGCAAGCATGTTGCAGACCCGCTCGGGCTGGAGGGCCAACCCTGTCAGGTGGATGGTTTGGGATTTCTGGACATCGAGACCGAAATGGCCCCGGAAAAAACTGTGCGTAACAGCACAGCCTATGCTTTGGAATATGATGTGGCACTCACAGGCTATGAAATTCATCTGGGGCGCACCACCGGGCCGGATTGCCAACATCCGATGGTGACGATCAACGGTCGCCATGATGGCGCCATGTCCGCTGACGGGCGGGTGGTGGGCACTTATTTGCACGGACTGTTTGCCAATGATGCCTATCGCACAGCCCTTTTACACAGTTTTGGCATTACCGAAACAACGGAAAATTACCGCGATAGCGTGGAGCGCGCGTTGGATGATGTGGCGATGGAGCTGGAAACCGTGCTGAACCGTGACTGGATCGATCAGTTGATGGGCTAGAGTCTGTCTGGTTTAGATTGAACCAGACAGACTCCAATGCCCGAGTGTCAGGGCCTGAGCAGTAACACAGAACAGGTGTCGCCCGCCTCCACGGCTGGCGCATGGGGTGGACGAATGATGAAGCCATCGGCAGAGGCCAAAACCCGCATCATAGATGAATCCTGTTTGTCGAATTTCTCGACAATCCGCTCACCTTGGGACGTGTGAGAGACGCGCGCGCGCACATAATCCTGCCGCTGATCGTTGGCTTCAAGCCTTGTGGCCGTTTTTGCGCTTACCAGCCGTTGCGGCTCTGCCTGGTGGCCCAGCTTGCACAGCAAAGGCTCCAGAAACAGCAGACTGCACACCATGCTGGAAACGGGATTACCCGGCAGGCCCAGAACATGCATGGGGCCGAGCCGTCCCACCATCAGCGGTTTGCCGGGGCGCATGGCGATTTTCCAAAAATCCAGCACCATTCCTGCGGCAAGAAGTGCGGGCTGCACCAGATCGTGGTCGCCCACTGAAGCACCGCCGGTGGTGACAAGCACATCGGCTCCGGCCTGTTCTGCACGGCGGACTGCCTCAACAATGGCGTCGTGGTCGTCCCGCACCAGACCAAGGTCCAGTACATCCGCATCGAGATCTGTGATGAGCGCTTGCAGCGCAAAACTGTTGGAGGCGATGATCTGGCTTGGTCCCGGCGTGCCGCCCGGCAGGATCAGTTCATCACCCGTTGCCAGAATGGCCACCAGCGGCTTTTTATAGACCGTGACACTGGCATTGTTACCAGCAGCAGTCAGCATCAGCCGGGTATGATCCAGCCGGGTGCCAGCAGGCAGGAGAATGTCGCCAGCGCTGAAATCCTGACCTTTGGGTCGAATATGACGCCCTGAGATGACCTTGCATGTCGCACGAATACGCGCACCTTCATTCAGTTTTTCAGCATCTTCTTGAAGCAGCACCGCGTCCGCCCCTTGCGGAACAGGCGCGCCGGTAAAAATCCGAACACTTTGGCCAGCATCAACCGTGCCATCAAAGCCATGGCCTGCTGCCGAGGTACCAATAACGCTGAGCTCTACACCCGACGTGGCCGCATCTTCTGCCCGCAGCGCATAGCCATCCATGGCCGATGCATGAAAGGGTGGTTGTGTCAGATGAGCGTGGACATCGCGTGCTAGAATACGGTTTTTAGCCGACATCAGTGGAAGCGTTTCCACCTGCTGCAAGAGTGTGGCGGTTGCCAGCAATCGCGCCTTTGCGTCTTCGACGGCAAGCAGGGACATCAGGACGTCTCCGTGGTGTCAAAATCACCTGATTTTCCGCCCGTCTTTTTCACCACACGGATACCACCGATTTCCATTGTCTTGTCTGCGGCCTTGGCCATGTCATAGATGGTCAGACAGGCAACAGAAACAGCAGTCAGGGCTTCCATTTCCACCCCGGTTTTGCCGGTGAGCTTGACCGTTGCGGTGATCGCCAGGCCGGGCAGGGCCGCATCCTCGACAATATCAACGCTGACTTTGCTGAGCATCAACGGATGACACAGCGGAATGAGATCAGCCGTTCGCTTGGCAGCCATAATGCCTGCAAGCCTTGCTGTTCCAATCACATCACCTTTTTTGGCGTTGCCCTCGCGAATGAGCACAAGCGTGCTGGTTGCCATTTTGATCTGGCCCTCAGCAATGGCCACACGCACGGTTTCAGCCTTATCGCCGACATCCACCATGTGCGCCTCGCCAGAGGCTCCAATATGGGTCAGGTCACTCATTCTGCGGCTATACTGTCAGAGGTGCCGGTTAACAACATGCGAGTTGCGGCGGTGACATCATCCTTGCGCATCAGGCTTTCACCGACGAGGAAGGTGTTGATGTTGGCAGCTTGCAGCCGCTGACAATCGGCATGGGTGAAAATGCCGCTTTCGCCCACCAACAGTCGATCACTTGGCACCATGGCGGCCAGTCTCTCGCTCACAGCCAGATCAACCTCGAAAGTGCGCAAGTTTCGATTGTTGATACCAACCAGCGGAGAGGTGAGCTTCAACGCCCGCACCATTTCGGCCTCGTCATGCACCTCGATCAGTACGTCCATGCCCAGCGACAAGGCATGACCTTCCAGATCCGCTGCTTCCGTATCACTCAGCGATGCCATGATCAGCAAAATGCAATCAGCACCCCAGGCGCGGGCCTCAAATACCTGATACGGCTCAAACATGAAATCCTTGCGCAGCGCGGGCAGGCCACAAGCTGCACGCGCAGCCAACAGAAATTCCGGCGCACCTTGAAAACTCGGGCCATCTGTCAACACAGAAAGACAAGCCGCTCCGCCGACTTCATAGGCATGGGCCAGAGCCGGTGGATCGAAATCCGGGCGGATCAGTCCCTTTGAGGGGCTGGCCTTTTTAATTTCGGCAATCAGACCAAACTGTCCAAGCGCCTGCTTGGCTTGCAGAGCTTTGTAAAAGCCACGGGCAGGCGGTTGATCTCCGGCTTTCGCCTTGATGTCAGCCAAAGGAACAGCAGCCTTCGCAGCGGCGATTTCTTCGCGCTTGTAAGCCTCGATCTTGGTCAGAATGTCGCTCATGCCACGGAGCCTCCATTGGAAACGGAAATCAGCTTCTCAAGGGTTTTGAGGGCGGCACCACTGTCCAGCGATTTTGCGCCAATCTCCATACCTTCGAGAATGTTCGCAGCCTTGCCAGCAATCACCAAGGCAGCCGCCGCATTGCACAGAGCGACATCGCGATAAGGATTGCGCGCACCTTCCAGCACGGCCCTCAGTGCCTTGGCATTATGTTCGCCATCGCCACCCTTGAGGTCAGCAAGATCAACTTGTGCCACGCCAAAATCTGCGGGTGTCAGCTCAAAAGAGCGGATCACACCATTTTCTAATGCGGCAACCTTGGTGATGCCCGTGGTGGTGATTTCATCCAGACCATTGCCATGCACCACCCAGATGCTTTCACTGCCCAGATCGCGCAATGTCTCGGCCAATGGCTCAACCCATTCCGGGGCGTAAACGCCAAGCAATTGCTTTTTGACGCCTGCAGGATTGGCCAGAGGGCCGAGCAGATTGAAAATGGTGCGTGTGCCCAGTTCCACCCGGGCAGGGCCAACATGGCGCATGGCCGAGTGATGCAATTGTGCAAACATGAAGCCAATGCCCGCCTCTGCCACGCACTGGCCAATAGCGGTCGGGCCAATATCCAGCTTAACGCCGAGCGCGGTCAGGCTGTCGGCTGCACCCGACTTGGAGCTGAGCGCCTTATTGCCATGCTTGGCAACGGGTACGCCGCTGCCCGCGACAATGATGGCCGCCAGCGTTGAAATATTATAGGTGCCCGTGCCATCGCCGCCGGTTCCAACAATATCGATGGCATTTGATGGTGCAACAACAGGCAACATTTTATCGCGCATCACGGAGACCGCGCCGGCGATTTCAGGCACCGTTTCGCCACGCATGCGCAGCGCAATCAGAAATCCACCAATTTGCGCAGGCGTTGCAGCACCGGACATCAGGATTTCAAAGGCTGCAGAAGCTTCATCAAAACTCAGAGCTTCTTTATTGGCCACTTTGGCTATGAATGGTTTCAGCCCGTTCATGTTGATCGATCTCCCAATGCACCGGCAGCGCAGTACGCATCACATGTTCTGATGTTCAGCCCGGCTTCGATTGCAAAGCCGGGCGATCACTCATAGACCTCAGACTATCGAGCCATTGCCTGTTGAGCCAGCGCCTGATTAATGCTGACGCCGTATTTTGTCTGCAACTGGTTGACCATCTGATCAAGAATGTCGTCACCGGCTGCATTGGCAAGCGATGTGATCTGCTTTTCCTGCTGATCAGGCACATCACCCGTTGCCTGCGTTTCAACATCGGTGACTTTCAACAGAATCTGGGTCATCGGATCGGCACCAACGGCAGAGCCAACGGTTCCCACAGGGCCGCGGAAGGCGGCCTGTACGGCGGCAGGACCAAGAACCGGATCATCCGTATCGCGGCGAAGGCCTGTCTTGTTTTCCACAGCAAGCGCGGATTCGGCAGCAATATCGGTGAGCTTCTGCCCATTTTCGATCTTGGCCTTCAAGGCTTCCGCCTTGGCACCCAAGGCTTGTTTCTGCTGTTCCGTGGTCCAGTCTGCCAGGACCTTATCCTTGACTTCGTCCAGTGTTCTATCCCGCGGAACATCAACAGACGTCACGTCAAACCAGACATAGCCCGCACGTCCAAGATTGAGCGCCAGCGGCTCCGTCCCAACTTCGGTTTCAAACACGGATTTCAACAGGCTGGCTTTTTCCGGCAGGCTGTCGTTTGCCTTTCCGGCCTTATCCTGTCCTTGGGCGTCAATGGCCGCAACCTTGATCGCATGCAGGCCAACCTTGCTGGCCGCTTCTTCCAGACCGGCACCACCAGCCCGAAGGTCTTCAAAGCGGTCGTGAACATCATTGATCTGCTGTGCTGCGGCATTGGCAGCGATTTCGTCGCGAATCTGGCCCTTGACCTCATCCAATGTCTTGATGTGGCTTGGCTTGATATTGGTTACGCGCAAAATCACCGGACCGAATGCGCCTTCAACAACCGGCGTGATGTCGCCGTCCTTTGCCAGCGCGAAAGCGGCATTGGCCAAAACCTGATCTGGCAGATCAGCCTTTGTGAAATCACCCAGCAGTACATCTGTTGCGGTCTTGCCCTGATCGGCTACCAGCTGATCGAAGGTCTTGCCCGACTTTAGGGATTGTTCCGCGGCCTGCGCCAGTTCCTTGGTGGGGAAGGTCAGCTGTTCCAGCGTGCGGGTGCCAGCCACTTCATACTTTTTGGCATTGGCATCATATTCCTTTTTCACCTGCTCATCCGTCACGGCCTTGGCGTCGGCGATGTCAGCAGGCTCAAGCTTCACGTAGGAAAAGCTGCGATATTCGGGCGCGCGGTACCGAGTCTTGACGGTTTCGAACCATGTCTTCAGCGTTGCGTCATCCGGGGCCTTGATCGGGTCGATGGAGGCGGTGGTCAGCAGCACATAATCAATGGTGCGACTTTCCTGGCGATAGAGTCGCAAAGCGTCGACCAAAACTTTCGGCGCAACGAAGCCTTCTGCCGAGGCATCAACAATCTGGCTGCGCACGGCAACTTTGGAGCGTTCGGTGATATAGTCTTCCTCGCGGATGCCGGAATTGCGCAGGCGAGATGAGAACAGCTGCTTGTCGAACTGGCCATTGCTGTTTTTGAACGCCGCATCATCGCCAATCAACTGGGCGAGGCGGTCCTTGGACAGGCCGAGATCCATGTCAGACGCCAGCTGATCGAGCGCTGCTCCTGCGGCGAGCTGGGCATAAACCTGTGATTCGATACCGAGTGAGCGGGCCTGCTCTGATGTGAGCTGAGTGCCAAAGCGGCGGCTGAGATCTGCCACCTGCCGCTTGTAAGCGAGCTGGAAGCTGCTGACGTTGACGCTCTGCTTGCCGACCGTGATAACATCATTTGATGTCGTGCTCACCAGCGAACTCGAAATCCCCCAGATGCCGAAGGAGCCGACCAAGAGCAGGAGGAGCCCTTTTACAAACCATGTACCGGCGGTTTTTCTCAGGAAAACGAGCATCAGAACGAGAACCTCATCATATTTCCTTCGCTGGATGCGAAGCAGTTGCCGTTCCTTAAAGCAAACTTATGGGAAATTGAAGCTCTAACACAGTGAAAAGCGGCTTGATCAGCAATGCCTGTCGTAAGCGGTCACAAAAAAGCCCGGCAGACAACTGCCGGGCCTTGGTATCGGGCATGAACAGGCGCTTCTAGCGCTTGTCTGCCTGTACGTAATCGCGCTGCGGAGCGCCGGTGTAGAGCTGGCGCGGACGACCAATGCGCTGCTGTGGATCTTCGATCATCTCGTTCCACTGGGCAATCCAGCCAACTGTACGGGCAAGAGCAAACAGCACCGTGAACATGGTGGTGGGGAAGCCAAGCGCACGCAAGGTGATGCCGGAATAGAAGTCAACGTTTGGATAGAGCTTCTTCTCGACAAAGTAAGGATCGCTCAGCGCGATCTTTTCCAGTTCCAGCGCAACCTGCATCAGCGGATCGCCAGCGTTGCCGGTGGCTTCCAGAACTTCATACATCGTCTTTTGCATGATCTTGGCGCGTGGGTCGTAGTTCTTGTACACGCGGT
>DNPN01000275.1:26938-44007 GCA_003501385.1 Rhizobium sp.
GTTCTTGTCCTTGGCGCGGGCGATGTATTCCGGAATACGGTCAACCGTGCCGATTTCCTGCAGCATGTTGAGAGCGGCTTCGTTTGCACCACCGTGAGCAGGACCCCAGAGGCAGGCAATACCAGCAGCGATACATGCGAACGGGTTGGCACCGGAAGAGCCCGCCAAGCGCACGGTGGAGGTGGACGCATTCTGCTCATGGTCGGCATGCAGGATGAAGATCCGGTCCATGGCGCGGGCCAGAACAGGGTTCACATGATAGTCTTCGCAAGGAACAGCGAAGCACATGTTGAGGAAGTTTGCTGCATAATCCAGATTGTTCTTCGGATAAACGAAGGGCTGACCAATGTGGTATTTGTAGGCCATGGCAGCGATGGTTGGCATTTTTGCAATCATGCGCAGGCTGGCCACCATCCGCTGATGCGGATCGGTAATATCGGTTGAGTCGTGGTAGAAGGCAGACAGCGCGCCAACAGTGCCAACCATGACAGCCATTGGGTGAGCGTCACGACGATAGCCGGTGAAGAAGCGCGACATCTGCTCATGCACCATAGTGTGGTGCGTGACGCGGTGGTTGAAGTCAGCCTTTTGAGCTGATGTTGGCAGTTCACCGTAGAGAAGAAGGTAGCAAACTTCCAGGAAGTCGCCCTTTTCGGCCAACTGCTCGATGGGGTAGCCACGGTGAAGCAGAACGCCTTCGTCACCGTCAATATAGGTGATCTTGGATTCGCATGACGCCGTGGAGGTAAAGCCCGGGTCGTAGGTGAACTTGCCAGTCTGCTTGTAGAGTGCAGCAATGTCGATGACATCGGGGCCAATCGTGCCGCTTTTAACGGCCAGGTCAACCGTCTTGTCTTCAATCTTCAAGTTTGCGCTTTGTTCCGTCATGCTGATCCTCCGGATATTAGGCGGGGAGGCGCGGCTTTCGCTTTGCCTCAGGTTAAGCGTTCTGGATTAGCTATATGATCCGAAGGTTAATGCCAAGCTATCGTCACGATAAAGTGTGCGCCGCAATATGCCTCTATCGCAGATCTATTATGCATTATGGTAAAGTCTTCTTTTAGGCGAAGTTTTCACTATCAACCACAGCCTTCGATTGATATTCTGGCGGTGACGTTGGAAAATACGAAGCCTCTGATACAAGGCACGGCTGAAAAAAACATGAAAACAATTGTTTCACTTGCCCCAAAGGGGAGCAGGCTTGCGTAGGAACAAACCTCTCTCAAAGAGGCCTCGGTCGTTTTGACACAAGCGCCGGACGAATGGCAATTGGTCAGGGAAAGGGAGCTGCCCTCGCGCAGGGTTCAGCCCGCCCCTTGGGTTTTGCCAAAAAAAACACCCTCAGACGACGTCTCTTCTTTCGATGACGGTGACACTGCGCCCGACTTTTGCCCATCGCCACTGTTTGTGTCGCGTTGGCAACGACTCACAACACTCCTGCACAATTGTCTTGAGCAAGAACTGACCTATGGCCGAGCATTTCTGTTTATGCCGGTTTTTCTCGGGTTGGGTGCCATCTGGTGGTTTAGAAGGCCGCTGGATCTGGCTGGATGGCCCATTTTTCTGTCGTGTCTGGTCTGCGGGTTGCTGTGGTTGAAAATCCGATTTTCCCAGCCCGTGATTGCGGCATGTCTTGGGATTTCCGCCCTTCTGATGGCAGGGATGGTTTTAGCCGTTGTTGAAACAACACGGCTGGATACCATTATTCTTGACGGACCGGTGATGACAATCGTACGGGGCAGGGTGCTCTCGTCCGAGCCGAATGCCAGTGGCAATCAAAGATATGTGATTGCCATGGAGGAAACGATCCAGCCTCGGTTGAAGCGCATGCCGCAGCAGGTGGCACTTTTGGCGCGCGGTAAACACACCCCTTTCAAGCCGGGAGACTGGATTGAGGGGCGCGCGCGATTAAGCCCGCCATCGGGGCCCGCCCTGCCGGGGCTGAATGATTTTGCACAAAGCTCGTATTTCAGCGGCATTGGCGCGATTGGTTATTTCTATCGTCCGCCGGTGGCGTTTCAGCCACCACCCGAGGCGCTTGATCGCGGCCTGTTAGAAACCTCCGCGTTGCGATTTGGCGACATAACAGAATCGCTTCGCAACACTATTTCGGACCGCATCCGGTTTTGGGTGCCGGGAGATGCGGGGGCTTTTGGCGTGGCTATTGTGACGGGAGAGGTGCGGGGGCTTTCTGCCAAAGCCAATAATGATCTGCGCGTGTCGGGCCTCGCCCATATTATTTCCATCTCTGGTTTGCGCATGGCGCTGGCAGGTGGATTGTTCTTTGTTGGCATAAGGCGAATTCTCGGTCTTGTTCCTGGTCTCGCAGAAACATGGTCCTTGAAGAAAATTGCCGCATTGGGAGCAATTGGCACCACCACTGGCTATTTCTGGATTTCCGGCTATGCCGTTGCCGCGCAACGATCCTATTTGATGATGGTCATCATGCTGTCAGCGGCATTCTTTGATCGCCCTGCCTTGAGTTTACGCAACACTGCCATTGCCGCATTGTTTGTGGTGGTGATTTCGCCCTCTCAGGTGATGGGGCCGAGTTTGCAAATGTCCTTTGCGGCCACATTTGCGTTGATCGCAGGTTTTGACTTATGGCGACAACGTCCGCAGATGCCCTCGATTTTACCGGATAACCGCGTGCTGCGGCCATTGAAGACCCTGCTGAAAATTATCGCCGGGATTTTGCTGACGTCGGCGCTGGGCGGCGTTTCCACCGCCATGTTCTCGGCCGCCCATTTCCATCGAGTTGGCCTGCACGGACTGGAGGCCAACCTTCTGGCGTCACCTATTATTGAAATGGTGGTCATGCCAAGCGCGATGATGGGCGTATTGCTGATGCCTTTCGGGCTTGAGCAATGGCCGCTACGAGCGATGGGATGGGGCCTTGATGGTGTATTGATGATTGGCAGCTACATTGCCAACTGGGGCAATGGCTTTACCTTTGGCCGTTTTGAATGGTGGTTTTTGCCACTCTCCTCGGTGGGATTGCTGGTTTTGACATTGCTGAAGACCCGTTTGAGGGCCGTGGGCATCGTCATGATCGCATTTGCCTTCGGCTACGAAGCGGTTAAACCAACACCACGGCTTCCTGACCTCGTGATAACGGAAGACGCGCAGCTTATCGGAATTCTCAAACCGTCTGGAGCAAACGCGGTAACGGTTGCCACCAACAAAAAGCGCCCGCCGGGCTTTGTTTACGGGCAATGGGCGTCCGCCCTTGATATTTCCGATACGATTTCATCTGAAACCTTGCCAAAACCTCGGGCCGCAAAGTCCGCTCCGAAGCCAAAGGACAAATACGCCAAAAAAGAAAAAATCGAAGCCCCCGACGCCTTGCTCGACATGATGGAAGCTCTCACCAAAGCCAGCGCCCGCCGCGATATCTTCTTTTGCCGCAGCGATGGTTTTTGTCTCGCAAAGCTCAGCAACGACTGGACGGTTACCCTTGTGCAAAACCGGGACTATAGCAATGCTGCTTGCGCCCTCTCTGATCTGATTGTCTCAAACCAATCAAGCTCTTATGCAGTCTGTACGCCTGTGATGGCGGATATGGGAAAAGGGGCCAAACAGCAAGAGGCGCAAATCACAACCCGCATGAATGCGGATCAAATGACCCAACCTCACCCCATCCCGGCTGACAGTTCAGTGAATCCGTCCACACAACCACATGCAGCCACCGCAACATCGACGCCCCCTGCACCGATTAAAACGGATACTGCATCCAAGCCGAACCCGTCATCAGGATCTAAAGCTTCACCTGTGCTGATAGATCGCGACCGCCTGCGCCAATCAGGGGCAATGGAAATCACGCTCGCCGAACTCTCAAGCCGATCGCTGCATATGACAACGACCTTCCACGGTGAGCAACGTCCCTGGACGCGCCATCGTTATTACGATTGGCGCACCAACACTTACAAAAAGCCCGACATCGCGCAGCCCGATATCACCGAGCCAGAACCCGATGAGGCTTCGGACAGTGTCAATGATAACGACGAATGAGGCCGACCAGTTTTCCTTGAATTTTCACTCGATCAGGCCCAAAAATTCGAGTTTCATAGGCTGGATTTGCGGCTTCCAGAGCAATCGATGCGCCGCGGCGGCGAAAACGTTTCAACGTTGCTTCTTCATCATCCACAAGGGCGACAACAATATCGCCAGCATTGGCCGTGGTGGCATTGCGGATAATCACCGTATCGCCATCGAGAATTCCGGCCTCGATCATCGAATCACCTTTGACCTCAAGCGCGTAATGTTCACCATTACCAAGCATTTCCGCAGGAACAGAGATGTCATGCGTATTGTTCTGAATGGCGGAGATTGGAACGCCGGCTGCAATCCGACCCATCACAGGAATAGAGGCCGAATTGCGACCCTCATTTGCGGGTTTAGCAGGAGCAGATGGAACGGCTTGCAATTTGCCAAGGCTGCCTTGAATCACCGAAGGCGAAAATCCGCTCTTGCGCGGGGGTATACTTGTCATCATTGCTTCTGGAAGCTTGATAACCTCCAGTGCGCGCGCCCTGTTTGGTAGCCGACGAATAAACCCACGCTCTTCAAGAGCTGTGATCAAACGATGGATGCCAGACTTGGAGGCAAGATCAAGCGCATCCTTCATCTCGTCAAAAGACGGTGGCACACCAGACTCCTTCATGCGTTCATGAATGAACAGCAAAAGTTCCTGTTGCTTGCGAGTCAGCATGTTGAAATCACCTCGAATGCGAGAAACAAATACAGAACATAGGCTATATGTTCCAGTTGTGTTCTGCAAGCCCCAAATTTCTAGGGGTGAGTAGCAAGAGGAGATATTGGGACTTCAATCAGCGCAATTTCTACACGACAGCATGAATTGCGAAGGGCGCAGGTGTTGATGTCAATAGTGTGTTTCAGTTTGAGAGTGCTGAATGGTTTGGCAAATCGGCTTCGCAAATCGAGCTTACAATAGATGAGGGCGGGCCAATTGTTCTGATCGCCGGTGTTGGCGAGCCAGCGCTGTGCTTTGCCACCGTTGCGTTGATCAGCCGGATGTGTGGGACGACTGAGACGATGGACGAGATTGAAGTACGCGAAGCGGCAGCGGCTGTGAAAAAATAGAGCGCGGTTTTTTGATTTCGTAATTCTATCCAATCCTTGATCCATCGGGTCTGACCATGCCTTGAGCGCACGGCTTCTGCCTTTGTGCGCGGGCGTTGCGTTTGCTCCGTCAGGATAGCCAGGTTTGACCGCTGCCTGACACACTCCGAGGAATTTGATATAACCATGATCATCAAGGTTCTGACAGACAACGGTCTGCTCACTGCATTTGCAGTTGTGGGCATCGTGATGTGGCTGTCGAACATGTTTTCGGCAAAAATCACTGCGGGACGCGTCCATGGCTCGGCGATTGCAATTGTTATCGGCTTGGCACTGGCCTTTTGGGGTGGCGTTTTAAGTGGCGGTCATAAGGGACTGGCTGATCTACCGATGCTGGCTGGCATTGGTATGATGGGCGGTGCCATGCTGCGTGATTTCGCCATTGTCGCCACGGCCTGCGAAGTTGATGTGGAGCGCGCAAAGAAGGCGGGCCTGATAGGTGCTGTTGCGTTGATATTGGGCACCGTATTGCCATTCATTGTTGGCGTCGTGGTTGCAGCAGCTTTCGGGTATACGGATGCCATCTCACTGACCACTATTGGCGCTGGTGCCGCCACCTATATCGTTGGCCCAGTGACGGGTGCGGCGTTTGGCGCCACATCGCCTGTTATTGCTTTGTCGATTGCAACCGGCGTGCTAAAGGCCGTGATTGTGATGATCGGCACACCTTTTGTGGCCGGTTTGATTGGTTTGAATAATCCACGCAGCGCGATGGTGTTCGCTGGGTTGATGGGCACCGTCAGTGGCGTGTCCGGTGGGCTTGCTGCGACCGACAGGCGGCTTGTGCCGTATGGTGCCTTGACTGCAACCTTCCATAAAGGGTTGGGTTGCCTGGTCGCACCGTCTGTTCTCTATCTAATGGTGCGGGCAATTGTCGGAGGGTAATGGAATGGACACTGAGCTGCACGAGGATACGGGCCTTCTGTCCGACAAGATCCGCAACGCGTTGATCGATGCTATCTCCTCGGGTGAGCTTGTGCCCGGCACCACGCTGGATGAACAGCAACTCGCATCGCGCTATGGTGCTTCGCGCACACCTGTGCGGGAGGCGCTGCGGCAATTGGCAGCCAGCGGCATGGTGGAGGTTCGTCCGCGCCGTGGAGTCATTGTGCGGCAAATCACCTCGGAGGAGGTGATGGATATGTTCGAGACAATGGCCGAGCTGGAAGCCGTGTGCGTGCGGCTTGCCACCTATCGGATCACGCCGCTTGAACGCAGCCGCCTGTTGCGAATTCACGAAATGAGCGATTCTGCCGTAGCGAAAGGGGATGTTGATGCCTACGACGCCCTAAACCGCGAATTCCACGAAATCATCTACAGCGCAGCCCATAACGGCTTTCTTGCCGAGCAGACGAAGGCCGTGCGCACGCGCCTGAACGCATTTCGCCGGATGCAGCTCAGACAGGAGCATCGCCTGTCGCGCTCACGAGAGGAGCATGACGCCGTGATGCGCGCGATCGCCGAAGGCGATGGCGAGATCGCCGCGCGGCGGATGCGTGCGCACATGCTCAATGCCGCCAGCGCTCTCGACAGTTATATTGCTCAAAAAGAGCAGGCCGCTTTGGTTGCAGGCGACAAGGATGGTCATAATCCGAAACCGGATTGAGTGCGATAAGGCCGTGTCTGTTACAGACCAATCCATACCCGCAGCGGATTGGCTGGGTCCATCAGCAATTTTCCGGCCAATCCCACACAGGTGATGATCAGCAATGGCTTGATAAGTTTGGCTCCGGTTTTCATTGCCAGTTTGGAGCCTGTCTGGGCACCGAGAAACTGGCCGAAACCCATGATGAGGCCCACCTTCCACAGCACAACGCCGTTGAAGAGAAAGATGATAAAGGCACCAATATTGGAGCCGAAATTCAGAAGTTTGGTATGGGCCGTTGCTTTCAAAAGGCCAAAGCCAGCCAGAGAGACAAAGGCCAGCATATAGAAAGACCCGGCACCGGGACCAAAAACACCGTCATAAAGTCCCACCAGCGGAGCAAGTGTCAGGCCGAATACAAAGGGTGTCAAGCGTTGTTGGCTATCGACATCTGAAATATTGGGCTTCAAGCCAAAATAAGCGGCAATGGAAACCAAAAGGATCGGCATCAAGCCCTTCAACACATCCCCGGGCACGTGGGTGGCAATCACGGCACCCACCATACTGCCAAACATTGCCATAGAAGCCATGGGCAATTGCTTTTTTAAATCCACATGGCCTTTTCGCCCATAGGCAATGGTGGCCGATGCGGAGCCAAACATGCCTTGAAGTTTATTTGTACCAAGGGTTTCGAGCGGCGGAATACCGGCAATCAACATGGCGGGAATGGTGATCAACCCGCCTCCACCCGCGATGGCGTCGATGAAGCCCGCAATAAAGGCAGCAAGAAACAGAAAGGCAAGTGTGTGCAGGGCAACTTCGGTCATAAGGGAATCCATCGGAAGGAGGAACTTCATTCTCTGCCCCGACATACTTTAAATTGCAACCAGCTTCTTGATCAATTTCCCGTTTGATAATTCCTGTTCGACAATTCCGATTTGACCGGAGCCACCGCCTTCGCTATTCCTGCACGCAAGATGTGCGACGGCGCCTGTTCGACAGGCTGGAAATAGTCCGGTGCGGCCGACCCAAACAGGGGGCCAATTCCGGAGCTGTCCCAAAGGCCATTGGAGCCGCCCGGAAGGGTGCGCTCTGGCGCTTCGTACATACAACGAAACGAAGCATGGAGGCCAAATCTTATGGCGGAAAAACTCGGAATCATGGTCTGTGGCCACGGCAGTCGCAACCAGAATGCTGCGCGCGAATTTGCAGTGATTGCAGAAGGTCTGCGCACGCGAAACCCCGATATGCCAGTGGAATATGGCTATCTGGAATTTTGCAATCCGGTGATTTCCGCGGGCCTTGATAGCCTGCGCGAACAAGGTGTGACCCGGGTTTTGGCCGTGCCGGGCATGCTGTTTGCTGCGGGCCATGCCAAAAATGATATTCCATCGGTGCTCAATACCTATCAGGCGCAAAATCCGGGCATGGTGATCAATTATGGCCGCGAGCTGGGCATTGATCTGAAAATGATCCGCGCCGCTGGCGATCGCATTCAAACCGCCGTCGATGAGGCCAATGTCGCCCATGGCGTGGTGGATAAGCACGAAACGCTGTTGATGGTGGTGGGGCGCGGCTCGTCCGATCCCGATGCCAATTCCAATGTCTCAAAGGTCATGCGGATGCTGTGGGAAGGCATGGGCTTTGGCTGGGGCGAGACCTGCTATTCCGGCGTGACCTTTCCGCTGGTGGAGCCGGGCCTGAACCATGCCGCCAAGCTGGGTTACAAGCGCATTATCGTGTTTCCGTACTTCCTTTTCACCGGCGTGCTGGTCAAGCGCATTTATAGCTATACCGATGAGGTGGCGGCGCGCCATCCTGAGATTCAGTTCGTCAAGGCCAGCTATCTCAATGATCATCCGCTGGTGCTGGATGCTTTTCAGGATCGGGTGAAGGAAATTCTGGAAGGCGCTGCGGTGATGAACTGTCAGCTGTGCAAATACCGTGAACAGGTGCTGGGCTTCGAGGCTGCCATCGGTCAACCGCAGGAGAGCCACCATCACCACGTTGAGGGCATTGGCGGCGGTCTGGAAAACTGTCCATGCAAGGGCGATTGTGATGCGTCTTGTCGCGATGAGGATTTCTGCAAGCTGCACGGTTTGCCTTTCACGCCTTTGCACTCCCATGCCGAACCCGGCCCGCTGGAGCCGGTGTTTGATTATGCCGCCTCCACCACGCTTGGCGGCAAATATGGGCATCTGCTCAACGCCACGCCCGATGCAGAGCTGGATGCGGTGATGAATGCGCCTTCCAGCGGCAAGGCGCATGGGCATGAGCACGGACCCAATTGCGGCTGTGGGCATGACCACCATCATGATCACGGGCATGATCATGGCCATTCCCATGACCACGGACACACTCACACCCATGCGCCCTATCCCCATGCGGATCATCCTTTGGGGCCAAAATCGATGAAGAAGAGCTGATTGGTGCTGTTCGACCGCATCCTGATTGTCGACTGGTCTGGAGCCAGCGTGCCAGTGAAGGGCAAAAATTCTATATGGGCCTGCCTTTTTGCACGGGGACAGGCGGGGTTTGCCCTATCGTGGCTGGAAAACTTCCCGACCCGCGCAGCCTTTATGCGCCGGTTTGAACATGAGGTTGCAAGCGCTCTGGCTGCTGATAAACGCCTTTTGGCGGGGTTTGATTTCGCCTTTGGCTATCCGACAGGCACAGCAGAGCGCGCAAGCGGGAAGAGCGATTGGCAGGCCCTTTGGCGCGCCATCGCCAATGATGTGCAGGATGGAGATGACAATGCCAACAATCGGTTTGAAATGGCGGCGCGGTGGAACCGCGACTATTTCACCGACGGAGCGCGATTTTGGGGCAGGCCGCACACTGTTGTTTTAGATGATCTGGCCGAGACCAAGCCTGCTGCCCCGTCCATCCAGCCTTTTGCCTTTCGCATGTCCGAACGCCATGCAAAAGGCGCAAAGTCCGTTTGGCAATTGGCCTACGCCGGATCGGTAGGCAGCCAAAGCCTTCTGGGCATTGCCCGTCTTTCTCGCTTTCTCGACCAGCATCCCCATCGCGACAAGATCGCGGTATGGCCATTTGAAACCGGGTTTTCCACTGGTTTCAAACAGCCTGTGGTGTTGGCAGAGATATATCCCTCATTGTTTACGGTGCCATTGGGTGACGGGGATGTTAAAGACGCGGCCCAGGTGCGCCATGTCGCAGAAGCATTTGCGCGATTTGATGACGCCGGGGTGTTGGGCGCATTGTTTACGCGCCCAATCAATTTGAGTGACGCGGAGGTGGGTGCCGCGTTGAAAGAAGAGGGATGGATTTTGGGGATCGGGCATGAAAATTTGACGTTTGCGGCAGAAGGCAACGGGGTGCCAGAAACCACAATCGCGCCGCTGGACTATATTCGCGATCCGGCGGAAATTTATCGTCAATCGTTTTTAACCATACGCTCTGAAGCCAATCTTGATCGTTTTCCAAACCTCATGCAACCTTTGGTTGTTCGGTTGATCCATGCCTGCGGCATGGTCGATCTGGCCGATGATATTGTTTTCTCATCGGGCGCATTTGAGGCCGGGGCGATGGCCTTGGCAGATGGTGCGAAGATTTTTTGTGATTCAGAAATGGTGCATCATGGCATTATTCGTCGCCTGCTGCCCGCTAACAATGACGTGCAATGCTTGCTCAATGATGTGCGGGTGCGCCCGCTTGCAGCGTGGAACCGCAACACACGCTCTGCCGCGCAGGTGGACCTCTGGGCCAACCAGATGGAGGGTGCGGTGATTGTTATTGGCAATGCGCCAACGGCACTGTTTCGCCTGCTGGAGATTCTGGATCAAGGCGCTGTAAAACCTTCGCTTATTCTCGGTTTTCCGGTGGGCTTTGTCGGCGCTGCGGAAAGCAAGGCAGAGCTTGCGGCCAACAGCCGGGGTGTTCCTTTCATTGCCGTGCAGGGGCGCCGCGGTGGCTCTGCCATGGCGGCTGCGGCTGTGAATGCGCTGGCCGGAGGGCTTGGCACCAATGACTGAACCGTGGCTGACCATCATTGGCATTGGCGACAATGGCTTGCAAAGCCTGACATCGCCTCAGCTTGCGCATTTAAAAGATGCACGGGTGCTGGTGGTGGGGGAGCGGTTAGAAGATGTTGTTCAGGGAGCCATTCCCAATGTTACCCGAATTTTGACATGGGGTGCGGGCTTTCGGCCAACGCTGGATGAGATTTTGAAGATGCGCGGCACGCCCGTCACAGTGCTGGCCACGGGTGATCCGATGCACTTTGGCATTGGAGCGACGTTGCGGCGTTATGTTGACGCCAATGAAATGCGGGTGATGCCAAGCCCATCGGCCTTTTCACTGGCTGCTGCGCGTCTGGGCTGGCCGTTGCAGGCGGTGGCACACATTTCGCTGCATGGCAGGCCCGTTGCCCATCTCAATCGCCATATTTTGCCGGGTGCCCGTGTTGTTGCGCTGACCTCTGATGGGCAAACCGTGCGGGACGCTGCAACGTTATTGGTCAAGCGTCGTTTTGGCGCGTCCGTTTTGCATGTGCTGGAGCATATGGGGGGCGAGCAAGAGCGTATCGTTCATCACACGGCGCAAGAACTGTTGGCCTTGAACATAGAATTAAGCGATTTCAACACTATCGCCATTGATTGCGCCAGTGATGGCCCCTTGCAGTCACCCGTGCCGGGTCTACCGGATGACGCCTTTCGTCACGACGGGCAACTCACCAAACGTGAGATACGTGCCGTTACGTTATCTGCCCTTGCACCTTTTCCCAATGCTTTGCTCTGGGATGTTGGCGCTGGCTGTGGCTCGGTTGCCGTGGAATGGCTGCGGGCGGGCATGGGCACGCGCGCCATTGCCATTGAACCCAAGCCTGAGCGGGTTGCCATGATCCGGGAAAATACAGAGGTGCTTGGCGTGCCGGATCTGGATATTGTTGAAGCCGAAGCGCCGGAGGCGTTGGCCCAGCTTGAGACACCGGACGTGATTTTCATTGGCGGCGGCATCACCACCGAAGGACTGTTTGATGCCTGCTGGAATGCGTTGAAGCCCGGCGGTCGGCTGGTGGCCAATGCGGTGACGCTGGAAGGCGAGGCACGGCTTGTGACTTTGCGTGGGCAACATGGTGGCGAGATGAGCCGGATTGCGGTGTCGCGTGCGGCACCCGTTGGTCGGTTCTGTGGCTGGAAGTCGCTAATGCCGGTGACAATGTGGAGTGTTGTGAAGTGAGCGGTAAACTCTTCGGCCTTGGCCTTGGCCCCGGTGATCCCGAACTGATCACGCTGAAGGCGCATCGCATTCTGACATCCGCACCGGTGATTGCTTATCCGGCACCCGATACCGGCCCAAGCTTCGCCCGCCAGATAGCCGCACCTTACCTCCGCGCCGATCAGCTTGAAGTGCCGATGATTGTGCCGATGCGGGTGGAGCGGTTTCCAGCGCAGAATATTTATGATGCGGCGGCCATCACGCTCTCGCACCATCTGGATGCCGGGTCTGATGTGGCAGTGCTGTGTGAAGGTGATCCCTTCTTCTATGGCTCTTTCATGTATCTGTTTGAGAGGCTGGCGCATCGCTATCCCACGGAAGTGGTTCCCGGCGTCTCCTCGATGATGGCCGCCGCTGCCGCCTATGGCAGGCCGCTTGCGGCACGCAATGATGTACTGAGCGTGCTGCCTGGACCGCTTGATGATGATGCCTTGCAGTCGCGTATTGAAAGTGCTTCGGCTGTCGCGATCATCAAGCTTGGTCGGCATTTTCCCCGCATTCGGGCGCTGATTGATGCCATGGGGCTCACAGATAGTGCCGGGTATGTTGAGCGTGTCTCACTTGCCACTGAACGCCTGATGCCGCTCGGCGAGGTGGCAGAAGACGTAGCCCCCTATTTCTCGATGATCCTGATTTACAAAGGTGCTGAAGGCTGGGCGCGTGGCTTGGCTCCAGCACCGGAAAGACCTCTATGAGCTTGCTTGCCAAACCCGCCATTCTCATTCTTTCGCCCACAGCACTGCCATTGGCGCAACGTATTGCAGCGGCAATCGGTGGCGATGTGCATGGTGCAGCCTTCCGCGTGGAGGGTGCAGATTATTGTTTTGAGGATGTAAAAGGCCACATCCGCAGCTTGTTTTCAGAAGGGCGTCCCATTGTTGCCATCATGGCCTCTGGTGCATTGATCCGGCTGCTGGCACCGCTGCTGAGCGATAAGCAATCAGAACCGCCGGTGCTGTGCGTGTCGGAAGATGGCGCGTCGGTGGTGCCGCTGCTGGGGGGGCATCATGGGGCCAATGATCTGGCCCGCACCCTTGCCGACAGTTTGATGGCCCATGCCGCCATTACCACGGCAGGCGATTTGCGCTTTGGCGTGGCGCTGGATGCACCGCCAGAGGGTTATGTGTTGGCTAATCCCGAGCAGGCCAAATCGGTTATGGCCGAGCTTGTAGCGGGTGCATCTGTGAAACTTGAAGGGCAGGCGGATTGGCTCTCCGCGTCCCGTCTTCCCTTCGCCGATAATGGCAAAGTCACGTTGACCATTACGGATCAGGCCAAAACGCCGGCTCCGCTGGAACTGGTCTATCATCCGAAAACACTGGTGCTCGGCATGGGCTGTGAACGTCATGCATCGGTTGATGAAGCTATTGCCCTTGCCGAACAAGCCTTGCAACACAGCGGCTTTGCCACGCAAAGCCTTGCCGCCATTGCCTCCATTGATGTGAAAGCCGACGAGACGGCTATTCAGGCCGTGGCCGCACATTTTGGCGTGGCGGCCCGGTTTTTCACGGCGGAACGGCTGGAAGCAGAAGCGTTCCGCCTGCAAAATCCATCCGATGTGGTGTTTGCGGAAGTTGGCTGCCACGGCGTGGCAGAAGGTGCTGCCCTTGCCAGTGTGGGTGCCGATGGCGCGCTGGCATTTGCCAAAATCAAATCCAAGGGCGTCACCGCTGCCATTGGCCGTGCAATCCATGTGATTGATCCGCAAACCCTTGGCCGTGCCCGTGGCAAGCTGTTTGTGGTCGGTATAGGGCCGGGGTCTGATGGTTGGCGCTCGCCAGAAGTCTCAGCCATGGTCTCTACATCGAGCGATCTGGTTGGCTATTCGCTCTATCTCGATCTGCTTGGGCCTTTGGCAGCGGGCAAGGTCCGGCATGATTTTGATCTGGGCAAGGAAGAGGCCCGCGTGGTGCATGCCATGGAACTGGCCGGCGAGGGCAAAAGCGTGGCGCTGGTCTGCTCCGGCGATGCGGGCATTTATGCCATGGCAACTCTGGTGTTTGAGCTGTTTGACAAGGGCGGCATTACCGATGCCGCAAAACGGATTGAAGTACAGGTCTCCCCCGGTATCTCTGCCTTGCAAGGTGCCGCTGCGCGCATCGGTGCCCCATTGGGGCATGATTTCTGTACCATCTCGCTCTCCGACCTGCTGACCCCATGGGAGCATATTCAGCGCCGGGTGAAGGCGGCAGGCGAGGGCGATTTTGTCATCGCCTTTTATAATCCGGTTTCCATGAAGCGGCGCACGCAATTGGCCTATGCCCGCGATGAGCTGTTGAAATATCGCCCCGGCGATACGCCAGTGATCCTTGCCACCAATCTTGGCCGTCCGGGAGAATTGGTGCGCACTGTGCCGCTCAACGCCTTGAATGTGGATGATGTGGATATGCTCACCGTGGTCGTCGTCGGCTCATCCGAGAGCCGCACCGTGACCACGGGGGACGGAAAAACGTGGGTTTATACGCCGCGCGGCTATTCCGGCAAGGCAGATACAGGCATGCAGAAGGAAGCACAGTCATGACCGTTTATTTCATCGGGGCAGGCCCCGGCGCACCCGATCTGATCACCGTGCGTGGCTTGCGGCTGATTGAGCGATGCCCGGTCTGCCTTTATGCTGGTTCGCTGGTGCCGGAAGAGATTGTGCAGGCGGCACCTGAAGATGCGCTGGTGAAAGATACAGCCCCCATGCATCTTGACGAGATCATTGCCGAGATTGAGGCCGCCCATGCCAAGGGGCAGGATGTGGCGCGGGTACATTCCGGCGATCCCGCCATTTATGGGGCTGTGGCCGAGCAAATGCGAAGGCTGGACGCGCTGGATATTCCCTATGATGTCGTACCCGGCGTGCCTGCCTTTGCTGCCACCGCTGCGCGTTTGAAAACTGAGCTGACGCTGCCCGAAATTGCCCAGACGGTGATCATCACCCGCACGGAAATGAAGGCGTCCTCCATGCCGGAGTTTGAAACGCTGGAGATTTTGGGCAAATCACGCGCCACACTGGCCATTCACCTGTCTATTCGCAATCTCGCCCATATCCGCGAGACTTTGACGCCCTATTATGGCGAGGATTGCCCGGTGGTGATTGCTTACCGCGCCACTTGGCCGGATGAGCTGTTCATTCGCACCACGCTGAAAGACATGGCCGAAGAGGTGCGCAAAGCCAAGATTACCCGCACGGCGCTGATCATGGTGGGCAAAGTGTTTGGCAATGTGGAATTCCGCGATAGCGATCTCTACAATTCTGATTTTTCTCACGTTCTGCGCAATGTGGGCAAGAAAAAGAAGGTGAGTTAAGCGCGGTATCCATGTATTCTACGGGCAATAAAGAGATGAAGGATTGAGCCATGCATAAGGTGATTTTTGATACAGACCCCGGCGTCGACGATGCGATGGCTCTGCTTTTCCTGCATCATCATGCCGAGATTGACCTTTTGGGTATTACCACCGTGTTTGGTAATGCCACCATTGAAACCACCACCCGCAATGCGCTCTATCTGAAACGCGAATGGAATATTGCGGCCCCTGTGGCCCGTGGCGCTGGCGAAACTTTCATTCCGCACCGTGTCAGTCATGAGCCGCCAAAGTTTATTCATGGCGATGATGGTCTGGGCAATATCGGCGTGCCGGATGTGGTGGATGTGCCGCTGGATCCGCGTCCGGCGCATCGGTTCATTGTCGATACCATTCGTGCCAACCCCGGCGAAGTCACGCTGGTGGCTGTAGGCCGCATGACCAATCTGGCCAATGCCTTGAAGGAAGACCCGGAAATTGCCTCTCTGGTCAAGGAAGTGGTGATCATGGGCGGTGCCTTTGACATCAATGGCAATGTCACACCCGCCGCAGAAGCCAATATCCACGGCGATCCGGAAGCGGCGGATATTGTGTTCACCGCCACCTGGCCGGTTGTTGTGGTGGGGCTGGATGTCACCACAAAAACCGTGATGACCCGACAGCAGCTGGCCGATATTCGGGATGCCGCAGGCAAACGCGCCGAACTGCTGTTTGATCTCTCGCAATTCTACATCAAATTTTATGAGAGCCGTGTGCCGGATGGCATGGTGGTGCACGACAGCTGCGCTTGCGCCTATGTTGTGGCACCGGAACTGTTCAAAACTCGCAGTGGTCCAATGCGTGTGGTGTGTGGTGGGATTGCGGATGGTCAAACCATTCAAAAACCAGATCATATGGGCTTTGGACCAAGCGACTGGGACAATTTGCCGAGCCAGAATGCCTGTGTTGAGATTGACTCATCCGCTGTCTTGAAGTTAATTCACGATACGATTGTATCTGTGAAGGAACTGTAATCTATACGCGATATTATGAGGCAAGTCGATTTAACACAACGACCACGGAAGAGGCAGTTATCTGCCTCATTTTCAACCTTTGAAATCAAGTTTCAATTGATTTTTTAACCCAACATCATTAAATTATAAATTATTTATATGTATATTTATCGTATGGGTTACGGAATTATGATATGATTGTTAATTCGACCTTTTCGGGGCAAATGTAAATATGGTTTGCAATTGGGATAATGGTATAGGGGGTGTAGATCGGCGCACGACCCATCGTGTTTCGATTTCTCAGGGCGAATATGTCGTGGTAGATGACCCTGATACGGTTATTACAACGGTGCTTGGCTCTTGTGTTGCTGCCTGTATTCGTGATCCCAAGCTTGGGATTGGTGGAATGAACCATTTTGTCTTGCCTGGCCCCAAATCTCGTGTGCCGCTTGGCGGTGATGTGACCCGTTACGGTTTCTATCTCATGCAGTCGCTGGTCGACCACTTGGTTTCAAAGGGGGCAAACATGCGCCGTCTTGAAGCCAAAGTGTTTGGTGGTGCCAGCCCCTGCAATTCCTACTATAACATTGGTGAGCAAAATGCTGCCTATGCCATCCGCTTCCTGGCCGAAAAGGGCATCAATGTCGTTGAATCAAAATTCGGTGGTGCGTCCGGCTGCAAGCTGGAATATTGGCCCGTTTCGGGGGATGTCACTTACGTTCAATTGATGCGATCTACGCCCATCAAGGAGCCCGTCATCAATCTCAAGCGGGTCTTTCCTCTTCGATTGGCAGATTAGAGTTTGTCAGGGAAAAGTG